>JARBUN010000069.1 GCA_029239635.1 Microbacterium sp.
GCCTCGACGGGCTGACCCCCGACCTGCTCGACCGGTTCCGCGCGCGGGCCGTTGCGGAGCCGGCCCCCGTTCTGCGACAGGGCGCGGAGCTGAGGAACGGCGCGCGCCACGACGTTCCGACGACGCTCGTGTGCTGCTCGCTTCCGAGCGCCCAGGTGCGCGAGCTGGCGGCCGCCGGACACCCGATGTTCGCCGACGTCGCCCGCCTCACGCACGTCGAGAGCGTCGACCTCCCCACCGGACACTGGCCGATGTGGAGTCGCCCCGGCGATCTGGCCCAGGTCATCCTGTCTGCCGCGCGTCAGGACTGACGGAGCGGGCGGAACTCCTGAGAAACCGGACGCCGGGCCTCGCGGGGGCGCAGCAGACGGCATCCGACCCGGAAACCCAGGAGTTCCGCCCGCCATACGCGGCGTGCGGACAGCGCGCTCGGCAGTCCGGGCCGCCCGAGCGCCGGGCCCGCCCGGTGTTCAGCCGAACAGCTTCCGCCGCTTCTTCTTCGACGGGATGCTCTTCTGCAGGTAGACCACGCCGAGCCAGCGGCCGAACTTGAAGCCGACACGCGGCGACCATCTCGCGGATGCCGAGATCCTGGCACGCGGCGATGAGCGCTTCGAGCAGCGCGCGACCGAGCCCTTTGCCCGCGGCCGCCTGACCGAGGTAGATCGAGTTCTCGACCGTGTACCGATACGCCGACTTCGACTGCCACGGCTGCACGAGCGCGTAGCCGAGGACCTGGCCGCTCGGCGACTCCGCGACGAGGAACGGGAGCCCCAACCGCTGCAGCGTGGCGAACTTGTCGCGCCATTTCGCGATCGACCAGGCCTTCTCGTCGAAGGTCACGACGGAGTTGCGCACGTAGTAGTTGTAGATCTCGCGGATGTCGGGGATGTCGGCCTCGGTCGCGGGACGGATCTCGTACGAGAACGGCCGCTCCGGCTCCGGCGCACGACGCAGGTGCACGGGCAGGCGTCGACGGCTCTTCTCGTACTCTTCTTCCAGCACGATCGCCACTCTACGCAGGAGGGTGTTCCACTCGCGTGTCCCCGGGCCGCGCGGCGACGACGTCAGGACGGAAGACGCCAGTCCACGGGCTCGGCGCCCTGCTCGTCGAGGAGCGCGTTGACCCGCGAGAACGGCTTCGAGCCGAAGAATCCGCGGCTCGCCGACAACGGCGACGGGTGCGGCGACGACACGATCGCGGTGTGGCCCAGCAGCGGCGTGAGGTTCAGGGCGTCCCTGCCCCACAGCACGGCCACCAGCGGCGCCTCGCGCGCCACGAGGCAGCGGATCGCGTGTTCGGTGACGCGCTCCCAGCCCCAGCCACGGTGGGATGCCGGTGCCCCCGGCGCGACGGTCAACACCCTGTTCAGCAGCATCACGCCCTGCGCCGACCACGCCGAGAGGTCGCCGTGCGGGGCCGGGGCGAGGCCGAGATCGTCGGAGAGCTCGCGGTAGATGTTCGACAGGCTCCGCGGGAGCGGGCGCACGTGCGGGTCGACGGCGAACGACAGCCCGATCGGGTGGCCCGGAGTCGGGTACGGGTCCTGACCGACGATCAGCACGCGCACCGCGTCGAGCGGGGTGCGGAACGCTCGCAGCACGAGCTCTCCGGCCGGCAGGTACGGCTTCCCCTCGCTGCGCAGCCGCTCGCCGACCGCGGCGATGTCGGCGGCCACGGGCGCCAGCGGCTCGACCCACGATGCGTCGATGAGCCCGGCGTCCGCGAGCTCGGCGAGGGACTTCGCCGTCACGCCGCGTCTTCCTCGTGCACCGACCCCTGGAACGACCAGGGGAAGTCGATCCACAGGTCGGTGTTCTTCCACGAGTAGTCCGGCGTGATGATCGTCGACGGCTTCGTGTAGATCACCGCCGAGCGCGCCTCGGCTCCGTGCCGGTCCAGAAGCTTCACGGCGAGATCGAGCGTGCGGCCGCTGTCGGCGACATCGTCGACGAGAAGCACCCGGCGCCCGCTCAGGTACGACAGGTCGAGGGCGGGAGGGAGCACCTCGGGAGCGTCGAGCACTCGTCCCAGCTCAACCGCTCGCGCTCGTCCGTCACATCGGACTCCTCTCTCGACTGCTTCAACCCTAGGGCGTCGGCCTTGCGCCCCTCCGCGCGGCTCCTCCGTCGCGCGGGAAGAACGGGATCCCGGATGCCACGCCCCCGCGGTGCTATCGTCACGCCATGTCGCGCGTCTCCGGCGCGGTCGGTCGGGTGCGTTCTTCGGCGCTCGGGGTGACCGCGGGTCTCATCGGCTGGTTCGTCGTGGTGGAACTCGTCAGCGGCATCCTGCAGGGGTTCTACGTGCCGCTGCTGCCCGACATCGTCGTGCACCTCGGCATCCGCGATGCCGACGTCAACTGGTTCGAGGCCGCTCAGCTGTTGCTGTCGGCGCTCGTCCTCCCGGTGCTGGCCAAGCTCGGCGACATGTTCGGGCACAAGCGGATCCTGCTCCTCTCGGCGGTCGCGACGGCGGCGGCGAGCTGGTGGCTGGTCTTCGCCGACTCGTTCACCTCGTTCCTGCTCGCGTGGGCGCTGCAGGGGTTCTACGTGGTGTGGCTGCCGCTGGAGATCGCCCTCATCTTCGACCGGGGTCGTCGTCTGCAGCGAGGCGTCTCGCGCACGCGCAGTGCCGCCGGGCTGCTGGTCGTGGGACTGCAGGCCGGGGCGATCATCGGGGCCCTCGCCGCGGGGCGCCTGTTCGCCGCGACCGGCGGGAACCTTCAGCTCGCCCTGATGGTCCCGGCGGTGGCGGTGACCCTCGTCTGCCTCGTCATCTGGCTGGGCGTGCCCGAGTCCGAGCGCTCCCCCGACGCACGACGTCTCGACGTCGGCGGCTTCGCGATCCTGGCCGGGGCGCTCCTGTGCGTGACGGGCGCCCTGTCGTTCGTGCGGCTGCCCGAGGGGCCGGGTCCCCTGGCGATCACGGCGCTGCTCGTGGCCGGGGTCGTCCTGCTCGTGGTCTTCGTGTGGTTCGAGCTGCGCCGGACCGACCCGGCGGTCGACATCCGCGTGTTCCGTCGTCCCGAGATGTGGCCCGTGCAGACCACCGCCTTCCTCGTCGGGATCAGCCTTCTCGGTGCCCAGGGACCCCTCGCGACCTACGCCGGCACGGACCGCGCGCTCGGATACGGACTGGGATTGGATGCCACCGACCGGTCGAACGTGATCGGCGTGTACCTCGTGTCGCTCATCGTCGGAGCGGTGCTGTTCGCCGTGACCTCGCGCCGCGCGAGTCCGCGCGCGGTGCTCATCGCCGCGGCGGTGCTCGTCGGGGCGGGATACGCCCTTCTGCTTCCCCTCCACGTCGAGCTGTGGCAGGTGCTGCTGTGCCTCGCGATCGCCGGCCTCGGATCGGGGGCGCTCGTCGCGGCGATGCCCGCGGCCGCCGCCGCCGCGGCTCCGCGCGGGCAGACGGGCGTGGCATCCGCTCTCACCAACACCACCAAGACCGTGGGCGGCACGATGTCGTCCGCGGTGTTCGGCGTGGTGCTGGCCGCGGGGGCGGGATCAGCCGTGGCGGCGACGGCGGCACCGCTCGCCGGCTACCTGACCGTCTGGTCGATCTGCGCGGCGGGCGGCTTCGCGGCGGCGGTTCTGCTGCTCTTCGTTCCGAAGGTCGCGTTCGCCGATCGGGCCGAGGCCGAGGTGGACGCGCACGCGGCGCGCGGCGACGCGAGCTGACCGCCCGACGGTCACGGGCGTCCGAGGAGGAAGAATCCCACCGTGAGGGCCGCGACGAGGGCGAACGACAGCCACGCAGCGAGCCCCCATGATGTCCGCAGGCGACGACCGGCCGGCGCGACCTGCGCCATGTCGAGCCGGGCCTCCTCGACAGCGGGGTCGTCTCGGAGCTGGGTCTCGCGCCAGCGCTCCCACTGCTCGAGCTTCGTCGCGAAGGCATCCGCGGTGCACATCACTTCGGCCCATCGCGCGGGGTCGGTCGTGACGACGTCGCGCGGGTGCACGAGGAGGAGCAGATCGTCGACGATCTCGATGTCCCATCCCCCGGCGGCATCGATCGCCTGCGCCATGACGTCGGGTGTGAAGAGGTAGAGGGCATCCGCCTCGTACCCCTCAGGGCAGTACAGGTCGAAGTGCTCGTCGAAGTCTCCCTCGAGCGAGAGGCGCTGCCCGGAATCGGGAACGGCCGCCACCGCGAACGCGCGGGTTCCGCGCCGAGTGGCGCGCACGATGATGTGCGGCAGCGGGCGCCGGAGGCCGATCTTGATCCATCCACCCACCGGCGGGTAGGTGAACCGACGCGTGGCGTTGCGGATCTCGTAGTCCGCCCACTCGACCGTTCGCCCGTCGGCATTCTCGCGCGTCATCGCGCGGGCGACGGTGTGTCCCGTGATGCTCCACCACGCGCGCATCGTGCCCGAGCGCGGACCGGGGGTGTAGACGAGGGCATTGTCTTGCGCGAAGTGCGCCAGTGCCCAGTGTTCGCGAGGACGCGTGCGTCTCTTGTTGAGACGGACCAGGCCCCACACGCTGAAGACGAGCACCCCCAGGAAGAGGAACACGAACAGAGCCATGGGCCGAACCTGGTCGGACCCGCCGCGGCGGACCTCGCCCGCGATGGTGGCGCACGACCCCAGCGCGCCGATCGTCGACGTGACCAGGAGGAAGGTGAAGACGCCCCGTCTCCCCCTCCTCTCGGGATCGCGGACGCGCGGGTACTCCTGCCGGAACCGCGCCCAGAACCGCCGAAGCTCCGCACGGCTCGGACGGGCTCGAAGCGCCTCGACGTCGAGCGTCCTCGATTCGGTCATGCGGGGGCGCCCGGCGTCACCGGGTACGCAGCGGTCCCCGTGCCAGCAGATGCTGAGCGGACTGCGCGACGGGGCGTACGGTCACGAGATCGAGGTTCACGTGCCCCGGCGCGTCGAGCGCGTACGCGATGACGTCGGCGACATCGTCGGCCACGAGCGGCGCCTCGACGCCCTCGTAGAGCTTGTCGGCGGCATCCTGGTCCCCGCCCAGTCGATTGAGGGTGAACTCCTCGGTGCGGACCATGCCCGGTGCGATCTCGATCACCCGCAGGGGCTCCCCGTTCAGCTCCTGACGCAGCGCGTGCACCAGCATCGCCTCGCCCGCCTTCGCGGCGTTGTACCCGCCTCCGCCCGGGTAGGCGGTCTGCGCGGCGGTCGAGGTGACGAACAGCAGGTCGGCGTGCCCGCTCGCATCGGCGGCCGCGCGCAGCATCGGAAGGAGGGATGCCACGAGCCGTTGCCCCGAGAGCACGTTCGCCTCGAACATCCAGCGCCAGTCGTCGGGGTCGCCCTCTTCGATGCGGTCGCTGCCGCGCGCCCCGCCCGCGACGTGCACGAGAGCGTCGAGGCCGCCGGTCTCGCCCAGCCAGGCCGCGAGGGCGGCGATGTCGTCGGCATCCGTCAGATCGGCCGCGCGGGCCACGACGCCCGTCTCGCTCTCCAGAGCAGCCAGCCGATCGGCGCGGCGAGCGACTCCCACGACGTCCCAGCCCCGTGCGCGCAGCAGGCGTGCCGTCGCCTCTCCGATACCCGAACTGGCCCCGGTCACCACTGCGCGTCGCGTCATGGCCTCCACGCTACCCGTCCCCTCCGACGTCGAGCCGTCGCGTGATGACGGCGGTGTTACGGCACGTGACCCCTGTTGTTGTCGGTGTCGGAGGGGGTCCCTACGCTCGCAGGAGGCCACGGCGACCGCCTCGGCCCCCAGACCAGAGGAGCAGCCATGTCGGCACCCGAGAACTGGCGTTTCGAGACCAAGCAGATCCACACGGGCGCCCAGCCCGACCCGGTGACGAAGGCCCGCGCCACCCCGATCTACCAGACGACGTCGTACGTCTTCGACAACGCCGATCACGCCGCGAACCTCTTCGCGCTGGCCGAGTTCGGCAACATCTACACGCGTATCCAGAACCCCACGCAGGACGTCGTCGAGCAGCGCGTCGCGGGCCTCGAGGGCGGCACCGGCGCCCTTCTCGTCGCCAGCGGCCAGGCGGCCGAGACCTTCGCCGTGCTCAACATCGCGCAGGCGGGCGACCACATCGTGTCGTCGAGCTCGATCTACGGCGGCACCTACAACCTCTTCAAGTACACCCTCGCCAAGCTCGGCATCGAGACGACGTTCGTCGAGAACCAGGACGACCCCGAAGAGTGGCGCGCCGCGGTCCGCCCGAACACGAAGCTCTTCTTCGCCGAGACGATCGGCAACCCGAAGATCAACGTGCTCGACATCCGCACGGTGGCCGACATCGCGCACGAAGCCGGTGTGCCCCTCATCGTCGACAACACGATCGCGACGCCGTACCTCATCCGCCCGTTCGAGCACGGTGCCGACATCATCGTCCATTCGGCCACCAAGTTCCTCGGCGGGCACGGCACCACGATCGGCGGCGTCATCGTCGACGGCGGCCGTTTCCCGTGGTCGGAGCACTCCGACCGCTTCCCGGGCCTCACCACCCCCGACCCCTCGTACCACGGTGCGGTCTACACGCAGGCGGTGGGCGACGGCCTCGCCTACATCATCAAGGCGCGCGTGCAGCTGCTGCGCGACCTCGGCGCCTCGATCTCCCCGCAGAGCGCGTGGCAGCTCATCCAGGGCATCGAGACCCTGTCTCTGCGCGTCGAGCGTCACGTGCAGAACGCGCAGGAGATCGCGGAGTGGCTCGAGTCGCACCCCGACGTCGCCAGCGTCAACTACTCGGGGCTGCCCACCTCACCCTGGTACGCCGCCGCGAACAACTACGCCCCCAAGGGCGTCGGCGCGGTGTTGTCGTTCGAGCTCAAGGGCGGCGTCGAGGCGGGTCGCGAGTTCGTCAACTCGCTGAGCCTGTTCAGCCACCTCGCCAACATCGGCGACGTGCGCTCCCTCGTGATCCACCCCGCCTCGACCACGCACTCGCAGCTCACCCCCGAGCAGCAGCTGACCGCGGGCGTGACCCCCGGCCTCGTGCGTCTGTCGGTGGGCCTCGAGAACATCGACGACCTCAAGGCCGACCTCGACCAGGCCCTCGCCGCCGCGCGGCGCCTGTCGGAGGCTGCTCGCGCCTGAGCTTCGCTCGTGACGACGCCCCGATCCGGCTTCGGATCGGGGCGTCTCGCGTTGTCCGGCGCGGCGGCGCGGAGCGGTCGCGCAGAGCGGCGGCGCAGAGCGGCTGCGCGGAGCGGCTGGGCGGAGCGGCCCGCGAGCGGAGGAATTCCCGGCACGGGAGGACGATGTAGCCGCGTCGCCTCCTCCCCTCCCGGAATCACCTCCGCCGCAGCGAGGGACCCGCCTGCGGTGCGTCGACGCCGGTCACCCCGACGCACACGTACTCCGGCAGAGGTCGCACGGACGGAGGTCGCACGGACGGAGGTCGCTCGGACCGGGAGCTACACCTTCTGCCGCGGCCGGAGACTCCCGAGGCCGCCGTCGACGCCGAGCACCTGCCCGGTCACCCACGCGTTGTCGGGCGACAGCAAGAACTCCACCGCGCGCGCCACGTCGTCCGGCTCGCCGAGCCGGCCGAGGGGGTGCATCGCCTCCGACACCTTCCGCGACAGCCCCGCGAGAGCAGCCGCCGAGGACACGAGGACCACGGAGCCCCCGTCGCGCAGGTAGGAGCCCGCCGCGCGGACGGCGGCGAACGCGGTCGTCAGCGACGCCGCGATGAGGCCGTCGTACTGCTCGCGTGAGGTCAGGTGCGCGGGTTTGAGGAGCATCGACCCCGCGAACACCGCGATGCCCTCGACGGCGCCCGCCTCGCGCACCACCTCGTCGACGGCGTCGAAGTCGGTGGCATCCAGAACGAAATCCGGGTCGATGACCGAGGAGTCGCGGGCCGTGGTGAGGACGCGGTGCCCCGCGTCGCGCAGTCGTACCGTGCTCGCACGCCCGATGTCGCTCGAGGCCGCGATGAGGAGGAAGGTCGCCATGCGGCGATCCTCCCCGCTCGCGGTGTCGGCGAGCGGGGGCTGGACAACCCCGTCAGGCGGTGGTGAGCGCCGAACGCAGCTTGTCGTTCTCGGCGTGCCAGTCGGAATCGCCCTCCCACAGATCGGCGAGCTCGCCCTCATCCGACGCCGCGACGGCGAGCGCGGCCACGGCCAGCGCCACCAGTTCGGGCGACGGCGGCGCCACCCGCGCGACGAAGGCCTCGACGCTCTCGGTGGACTCCGGCACCCGCCCGAGACCCCGCGCGACGACCTCCGCGGCGGCGATCGCCGTCACCGCGTCGTCGGAATCGAGGTCTGCCGGCGCCGCCTCGGCCGCGACGCGCAGGGCATCGCTCACGACACCCCAGTCGCCCGCGTCCTCGAGCTCGTACGCCCAGTCGGCGGCACTGTCGTTTCCGAACGGTTCTGCGCTCCACGTACCCATACGCCGCATCGTAGACCGCGCCTCCGACATCGCCGTAACAGTCCGGTGCGTCCTCACCGGACCGGAGAGAATGGATGCCATGGACTGGCAGATCTCCGAAGACACGGTGCCGTCGGCGCCGATCACGGAGGCCGACGCCCGCTCCCTGCTCGGTCGCCCGCCCGCCACGGGGGCGTGGCGCGACGGAGACCCGGCGGGCGAGCGCCGATTCGCCACCTTCGGGGCCTTCGCGACCGAGAACGGCGAGTCCCTGCCCGGATTCCGTCTCGCGTACGAGTCATGGGGCGAGCTCTCTCCCGCCCGCGACAACGCCGTGCTGATCCTGCACGCGCTGACGGGCGACAGCCATGTGCGCGGGGCCGCCGGCCCCGGGCACCCCACCGCGGGCTGGTGGAGCGACCTCGTCGGCCCCGGAGCGGCGATCGACACCGATCGCTGGTTTGTGGCCGCCCCCAACATCCTCGGCGGATGCCAGGGCTCCACCGGACCCGCGAGCATCGCGCCGGACGGGTACGAGTGGGCCTCGCGTTTCCCCTACCTGACCATCCGGGACCAGGTCCGCGCGCAGGCGCAGCTGGCCGATGCGCTCGGCGTCGAGCGGTGGGCCGCGGTCGTCGGCGGATCGATGGGCGGGATGCACGCCCTCGAGTGGACGGTCGGGCTCCCCGATCGCGTGGAACGTGCCGCGATCCTCTCGGCACCGCCCATCACCACGGCCGACCAGATCGCGCTCAACTCGGTGCAGCTCGACACGATCCGCATGGACCCCCGGTTCGCCGGCGGGGAGTACTACGACTCGGGCGACGGAGACGGGCCGCACCGCGGGCTCGCGCTCGCGCGGCGCATGGCGCTGCTGAACTACCGCAGCCCCACCGAGCTCAATCAGCGCTTCCAGCGATCCTGGCAGTCGGGCGTGAGCCCGCTCGGGCGCGGCGGCCGGTTCGCGGTTGAGTCGTACCTCGATTTCCACGGCAACAAGTTCACCCGCCGCTTCGACGCCAACAGCTACCTCACCCTCGTCGAGGCGATGAACTCCCACGACGTGGGCCGTGACCGCGACGGCGTCGAAGACGCGCTGCGCCGCGTGACCGCGACCACGCTCGTCCTCGGGATCGACAGCGACCGCCTGTTCCCGATCGACGGGCAGCACCGCATCGCCCGCGGCATCCCGAACACCCTCGACGGAGACGAGGCGGTGGTCCTCGCGAGCGACTTCGGCCACGACGGCTTCCTCATCGAGACCGCCGCCGTCGCCACCCACCTGCGGCGGTTGTTCGCGACCTGAGGGATTCCGGATGCCGGATCCTCGGCATCCGTGCCGCCGGCGTCGCCGCCGGTGCGGTCGTGCCGCCCCGCTCCCCCTAGCCCTCCCTCTCCCCCGGTTGACTGTCCAGAACACGCCGTTATCACCGGAGGCTTTACGGCGTGTCTTGGACACTCGTCGGATGTACGGGCGGCGCGGGCGCAGGGCACGGGCGCGGAGGCGCCGGCGCGCCCTGTGGAGAGTCAGCCCTGCGTCGGGATCGAGCCGGTGATCGCGGTCGTCGCGGCCTCGGCCGCCGGCATCCGGTGCTCGGGGTGGCGGCCGGAACGGTCCTCGACGCGGTACGACACGACGGCGACCACGAGTCCACCCAGGGCGAGGACCGCGCCGACCCACGCAGGGGCGACGAGCCCGAGGCCCGCGGCGATCGCGAGACCGCCGAGGAACGCTCCCAGGCTGTTGCCGATGTTCAGCGCCGAGTGATTGAGGGCGGCGGCGATCGACTGGTTGTCTTCGGCGACGTCCATCAAGCGGGTCTGGATGCCGGGGCTCAGGGCGGCGCCGCAGAACGCGACCAGGAAGGCGAAGACCACGAGGGTGACGATCCACCCGGCGGTGAGCGCCAGACCGACGGATGCCGCGCCGAGCGCCGTGAGACCGATGAAGAGCCAGAAGCGCAGGTCCTTGTCGGCCAGAGCACCCCCGACGACGTTGCCGAGCGTCATCCCGACGCCCACGAGGACGAGGACGAGCGAGACGGCCCACTCCGGCTGCCCCGCCACCTCCGTGATCATGGGGGCGATGTAGCTGTACATCGCGAAGAAACCGCCGAAGCCGACCGCGCCGATGCCGAGCGCGAACCACACCTGCCCGATGCGGAACACACGGAGCTCGTCGCGCAAGCGCCGTCCGGGGGACCCGGGGTGCTTCGGGACGAACAGGGCGATGCAGATCGTCGCCAGCACGAAGATGCCCGTCACCACCGCGAAGGCCGCGCGCCAGCCGACCTGCTGACCGAGGAGGGTCCCGAGCGGGACGCCCACCACGTTCGCGATCGTGAGTCCGGTGAGGACGAAGGCCACGCCCTTCGCCCGGTTGCCGGGGCCGAGGGCGTCGGCAGCGACGAGAGCGCCGATGCCGAAGTACGCACCGTGCGGGAGACCGGCGAGGAATCGCGACGCCGCCACGAGCTCGAACGTGGGCGCGATCACGGTGAGGAGGGTGAAGAACGCCAGGGCGGCCGCGAGCACGATCATGACCCGATGCCGCGGGAAGCGCGCGACGGACCCCGCGATCGTCGGCGCGCCGACGACCACGCCGAGCGCATAGAGAGACACGAGCCAGCCCGCCTGGGCGATCGCGTCATCCGGTGACGCGGCCCACGCGGTCGGTACGAGCTCGCGAGCGATGTTGGGCAGGAGGCCCATCACCACGAACTCGGTCATACCGATGCCGAAACTGCCGATGGCGAGAGAAAGGAGCGCCCGCATCGCCGCACCTCTCGAGGTCGTCGAAGAGGTCACTCGACGATGGTAATGGTCTCGCACACCACTGTCGAATCGTTTCGAGGGGCGACCGGCAACCTCTCTTCGACGGTGCGACTCGTGCAGGCGACGATGTCAAGCACGACCCCCGAATGAGGCAATGTCGCGGGCACCGACTACGATCCACCTTGGCTGCCGGACGGGGCTCAAGGGGGACGGATGTCATTGGGGAATTCAGTTAAGACGCGACGCGCCCTGCCGCGCGTCATCGGGGCGATGGTCGCCGTCGGCGCGCTCATCACGGTGACGGCCTGCACGAACGGTCAGGCAGAGATCACGCCGACCCGCCTGTTGCAGTCGGTCGCCGTCGGGGTCACCACCGACGCCGCCATCCAGAGCGTCACCTCGACGACGATCGCCATCGGCAGTTCACCCTCGGAGACGAGCAGCGAATCGGCCACATTCACCCCGGCCGACGTCGCCGACGACATCCCCGTGCGCATCCGCACGTCGTACCGCACGGCCGACTCGAGCGGCACGGATCTGAGCGATCTCTCGGGCTATTCCGGCCGTGTCGAGATCGACGTCACGGTCGAGAACCTCACCGTCAAGCCCCAGCAGCTCACCTACGACGCGGCCGGCCAATCGCGCACCCGCGAGGCGCTCGTCGGCGCGCCGCTGACGATCGCCGCGTCCACGGTCCTCGGCGGGGTCGCCCCGAGCCGCGTGGTCATCGACTCCGACACCGACTCGACCGTGACCAACGGGGTGCTGAGCCGTTCCGACGAGGGCGACGCGGTGGTGCAGTGGGCATCGCTGCTCGCCCCGCCTTCCGGGCGCGCGAGCAGCACCCTCACCCTCGTCGCCGACGTCGACGACTTCTCCGTGCCGGCGTTCGACATCGCCGTCCAGCCGGGGATCTCGACCGATGCCTCGATGGGCGGCGTCCTCGACGCGGCGTTCAACGACGATCCCACCTCCCCGCTCGCGCTCCAGCGCCGCACGATCGAGGTCGTCGCCGCGGTCAACGACGTCCTGGGGCGCGCCGGCACGACCATCACCGAAGTGCGGACGAACCTCGAGAGCACGGCCGACACCCTCGGTGTGCGCACGGCGCGCGAGCTCGCCGACAGCACCACCTCGCTGGGAACGTCGATGCGCGGCCTGACCGCCCAACTGACGGGTCTGCAGTCCGATCTCTCGAGCACGGTGAACAGCACCAACTCGGCGGTACTGCAGCAGCTCGGCAGCGCCCTCTCGGCCGTCGACGGCATGCTGGGCGACACGAGTGCGCCACCGCCCCCGTCGAGCCAGACGGGCAGCGGGTGCTCCACCAGCTCGACCATCCCGGGCGAGGCGAACACCATCTACGGCAACATCCAGCGGCTCGCGGTCGAACTCGACAACTACGCCTCCGCCGCGGACGACTGCAAGGGAGAGGTGCAGAACGCTCTGCGCCAGACGATCGGCCCGGACTCCCCCGACGCCGACTCCTGCCAGAATCCGTCGACCACGTGCGCGCTGTTCAGCGCTCAGGGCGAGGTCACCGCGACGCTGGCCCAGCTGGTCGTCGACGGGCGCGAGCTCGTGGACTCGCTCAAGCCCGAGCTGATGGCCTCGGTCGTCACGCAGTACGACCAGACGTCGGCCGCGGTCGAGGCGGTCCAGGCTGCGACCAAGAAGGTCTCCGACGGCCTCCCCGACGGGACGGTTCCGCAGTCGCTGGGCGAGGTCGGCTCCGCGCTCGACGCCCTTTCCGGCTCGCTGGGATCGCTGAACGGCGCGCTGTCCGGCGTGAATCAGATCGCCCGCGATGCACGAGCAGAGTTGGGCAACACCGACGTGCGCGGTTCGATCCGGGAGCAGGCGAACCGTCTGGCCGAGGAGATCTGCACCCTCGCCCCGGACGACGACTGGACGCCTCCCGGCGGGGGCAACAAGCCCACGCCCACGCCCACCTCGTCGCCCGGTACCGGCGGTGACGGCGAAGGTGACGGCGGTGACACGAAGAGCTCTCCCCCGGTGGTGATCGGTGGCCCGACTCTCGCCGAGGTCGACCGCTTGCGCTCCTTCCTCACGTCGGAAGGGTGCGAAGGCGCTCCGCTCTCGCCCCCGTGGGGCTATTCCGCCCCGCTCCTCGACCGTTTGAAGGCCGACACGGCGGCCTGGATCAGCGTCGACGAGAAGACACAGCCCACAGGAGAGCTCGGCACCGCCATCTCCGGCCTGCTCGCCCAGACATCGGCCGTCCGCGAGGCGGTGGGCCGCATCGGTTCCGCCGCGTCGGGTGGCGACCAGAACCTGACCGCGCTGGTCACGGCCCTGTCCGAGTCGACCGACGCCCTCGCCAGCCAGAGCACCGAGCTGGATCAGCGCATCAGCGCCCTGAAGAAGCAGCAGGACGGCCTCGGCCCGAGCATCGAGCGCGCCTTCGCGGACGCCGACGCCGAGGCGGCTGAGAAGGTCTCGGCCCTCATCGAGGAGCAGGTGCGCGTCATCTCGGCCCGGGGGAAGACGGATGCCGCGACGATCGGCGCCATGTTCGACCGCTCGGTGGCCGGTCTCACCTCGACCTCGGCGGACATCGCGGACAGCGGCAAGAAGACCGTGGAGTCGCAACGCGACGACCTCGCGGCGGCCGGCCAGGCGATCTCGCAGAGCGTCTCGGCCCAGACCCTCTCGTCGCTGTCGACCATCTCGTCGAGCATCGGCGCGGCCACCCGCGACACGGACGGCGCGTCCTCTCTGCTGCAGGCCGACCTGAACAAGGTGCTCCTCGACCTCGGCGACCGCCAGGTCAACGGCTCGGGACTCCTCGGGTCCATGGTCACCAGCGCCGCGAAGGTCGACACGGCCGACGTGCAGCTCGCCCTGGCCTCCCAGCAGGCGCAGGGGTACGCCAACGTGCGCTCGCAGGACGTCGCCGGCATCCTGCTCCAGCAGGCGCAGACGCAGGCCTCGCTCGAAGCCGGGGGCAAGCTGCCTCCGTTCCACATCGAGGCGCCCGCCGGCGCCGCGACGCAGACGGTGTACACGTTCCGGATCGGAGACGGCAAATGAAGCGTCGCAGCGTCGCCCTGATCGCCGCGGGAGCGGCCGTCGTCCTCGTCGCCGCGGGCTTCACGACGTGGTCACTGACCCGCCCGACCGAGGCGCAGGCGATCGGATCCATTCCGGTGGCGATCTCCGCACCGATCCCCGACGACCTGACGATCGGCGTGGTCGTCTCCCTCTCCTCCGTCCCGGGCGAAGGAGCGGAATGGAAGGATGCCGCGAACGGAGCCGTCGTGGCGGCTCGGCGGCTCGCGCTCGGCGGCCACCAGGTCACCGTCCGCGCGGTCGACGACAAAGGCACGGTCGACGGGGCGCGCGCAGCCGCTCAGCAGCTCGTCGACGACGGGGCGTCCGGCATCGTCGTCGCCACCAGCGGATCCCACGTGAGCGGTGCCGTCGAGGTCGCCCGCACGGCCGGGGTCCCCGCGGTCCTCCCCTACGCCACCGACGGTTCGCTCGCCGGCGACGGCGTGTGGATCACCGGTCCCACGACCGACGCGATCAGCGCGGCGCTTCCGGCCGCGCTGAAGGGCGCCTCCTCGGTCTTGCTCGTCGACGCGGGTTACGGCACTCCCGCCGGCCTCTCCCCCGCCGCCGTGGTGCCGTTCGCCGCCGGTGGGGACGTCGAGGCCTTCCGCGCCGCCGTCGCGGCCGCCCGGGGATCGCGGCCCCTCGACGCCGTGCTCGTCAACGGCCCCGCGACCACGCAGGCCAGCGTCATTCAGCTCCTCCAAAGCGAGGACGCCGATCTTCCGATCGTCGTCACCCCCGAGGCCACCTCCCCGGCGTTCTCCGAGGCGCTCGTCAGCGCCGGCGGCACGCTGTCGACGGAGCTGACCACGGTCGGTGCCGGGTGGAGCGACACGGTCGCCCTGTCCTCCGACGCCGACGGCCGAGCGATGTCGGCGTTCCTCGCGGGAGTGCGCGTCGTCTCCGACGATTCCTCGGCGACGGCTCTCTTCGAGGACCGCTCGTTCGCCTCCGTCGCCGGCCTCGCCGATTCGCGCAGCCACGACGCCACCGTGCTCGTGGCGCTCGCCGCGGCCTCCGCCGGGAGCACCGAGCCCTCGGCGGTGTCCTCCGCGCTGAGCACGCTGTCGGCAGGGCCCGGCGACGGCCTCGCCGGTCCCGCGCTCGACGGCACCCGGCCCACCGCCCTGGTCCCCGCGGTCGCTCCGCTGTACTCGGCGGACCAGAACCTGGGCCTGCGCCCCCTCTCCGCCGACACGACCGCGCCGCTGGTGTGGTTCGCCGGACAGGCCGACTGATCCCCTCCCGGAGGCTCCGATGCGTCTGCTGATCGCGATCGACGAAGACGAGCAGGTGGTCGACCTCGCCCGTCACCGCAGTCAGGCCACCCTGGCCGAACTCATCTCGGCGGCGACCGGACGCGATCTCGCGCCCGAGACCCTCGTCTCCGTCGACGCCCAGCGGCATCCGGCCTCCACCGAGCTGACCGAGGTCCTGCTGCTCGAAGGCACCCGGATCGCCCTCTCGGAGCCGCGCCGGCCGAAGCCGGCGACCGACTGGACGGCGACGCTGTCCGGCGGCCTCCATGCCGGACCGATCGTCGACGTCCCGCGAGGGCGCGCTCTCATCGCGGGCCGTTCGCCCCAGGCCGACCTGATGCTGCCCACCACGAGCGCTTCGTGGGAGCACTTCTCCGCCGTCCGTGACGAGGGCGGCCTGCGCGTCGAGGACCGCGGCTCGACGAACGGCACCCTGGTCGACGGCACCGAGACGGGCGAGGGCGGGACCGCCGTCGAAGAGCCGGCCGTCGTCATCGCCGGGGGCACGAGCGTCCTCCTCCGCCCGTCGATCGCGGAGGCCGGGGCCCCCGAACCCGGCTCGCTCCACAACATCACCCCCGCCGCGACCGCGCCCTTCAACCGTCCGCCGCGTCCGGGACGCCCGCCCGAGCCCGACCCCATCACCCCGCCGACGCGTAAAGACGTGCCACCCGCCTCGAAGTTCAGCATCATCACGGTCGCCGCACCCCTCGTGCTGGCGTTCGTCATGGTGCTCATGCTCGGAGACGCCCGGTACGCGATGTTCGCCGCGCTCAGCCCGGTCCTGGGCGTCGGCGTGTGGTTCGAGCAGAAGCGCCGCCATACCAAGAACGTCAAAGAAGAGGACGAGCGGTTCACCCAGGCCCTCCAGACGCTGCGCGACGACATCGCGTCGGCCGGGCAGGCCGAGAAGGCCCGGAGAATGGATGCCATTCCCGACCCGGCCACGACCCTCCGACGCGCCGCCATCCCCGCGACGACCCTCTGGCAGCGCCGCGCCAGCTCGCCCGACCTCCTGGCGCTGCACGCCGGCATCGGGGACGTCCCCTGGCGACCCGCCGTCGACGAGCGCTCGGGCACCCGTCTCGAGGACGACGTGCGCGAGATCCTCGACTCCGCGACCATCCCCTCCGCGCCGGTGGAGATCGACCTCACCGCGGGCGGAGTGGTGGGCATCGTGGGCGACCGCGACGGGGCTCTGGCCCTGGCTCGGAGCCTCGTCGTCCAAGCCGGCATCCACGTCGGTCCGGCCGACCTGACCGTCGGCGTCTTCTGCGACGCGGGCCGTTCACCGGAATGGGCCTGGGCCGGCTGGCTCCCCCACACGCGCCGCCAGGGCACCGGCACCCAGGAGCGCTGGATGTCCGACAACCGCGAGCGCAGCACCGACCTTCTCCGGGGCCTGCGGGACGGCATCCACGACATCCCGACGGCAGCGGTGCTGCTCGTGCTGGACTCCGACGTGCTCACCGAGGGACGCAACGCGCCCGCCCGCGAGCTGCTCGGCCACGGGCGCCCCGACGGGACGACCACGCTCTCACGCGACCGTCAGGGCGTGCAGGTGTCGGGCATCGTCATCGCCTCGTCCGAGGAACAGCTCCCCGCGGCGTGCACCGTCGTGGTGCGGGTCGCCCCGGACGCCGCGGCCACCGTCACCCGCCCCGGAGACCTCGTGACGGTCGACGACGTCATCCTCGCCGGCATCGACATCGACACCGCCGCCGCCGGAGCACGCGACGTGGCCCGCTTCGACGACCCCGAGCTCGTGGTGCCCGGAGCAGCCCTCCCCGGGCTCGTGCGTCTTCCCCCGCTCCTCGGCATCGACGAGGTCAACGCGACCACGGTGCGGGAGCTCTGGACCAACGCCCGCGGCATCACGGCTCCGATCGGCATGGGCGAGGGCGGCACGATGGAGCTCGACCTCGTGCACGACGGCCCGCACGGCCTCGTGGGCGGTACGACAGGTTCGGGAAAGAGCGAGTTCCTCCGCTCCCTGGTCGCGGGCCTCGCGCTCCGCAACGACCCCACCCGCCTGAGCTTCATCCTCATCGACTTCAAGGGCGGTGCCGCGTTCGCCGCCTGCGAGCGACTGCCGCACACCATCGGCACGATCAGCAACCTCGACGAGCAGCTCGCCGACCGCGCCCTGCGCTCCCTCGAAGCCGAGATGCGGCGACGTCAGCGCATCTTCGCCGCCGCCGGCGAGGGCGTCGACAACCTCGACGCCTACCTCGCGACCAAGCCGGCCGAGCCGATGCCGCGCCTGCTGCTCGTCGTCGACGAGTTCGCCATGCTCGCCAAGGACTTCCCCGACGTCCTGTCGTCGCTCGTGAGCGTCGCGGCCGTCGGTCGGACGCTCGGCGTCCACATGATCCTGGCGACGCAGCGTCCCGCGGGTGTCGTCAACGACGACATCCTCGCGAACACCAACCTGCGCGTCGCTCTGCGCGTGCAGAGCCGCGACGACTCGAACAACGTCATCGGCGTGCCGGCGGCATCCGCGATCGGTCGCGCCCAGCGCGGTCGCGCCTATATCAAGCGCGGCCAGGACGACATCGCCCCCGTGCAGACCGCCCTGGTGACCGGGCAGTCGGAGCGCGCGGTCGTCGAGGCCGTCGAGCTGCAGCCGGTCACGTTCTCGGGGATCGCCCCCGCGCCGCGGACGACCGTGGTGGACGAGTCCGCGACCGATCTCGACGTCGTGATCGACGCCATCCGGGCCGCCGCCGACGAGGCGGGCATTCCCGCCCCGCGACCCGTGTGGCCCGAGGCGCTGGGCTCCCGCGTCCCGCTGGCCGGCTTCGGCGACGACGCGGGCTCCGCGACGGTCGGCGGCGTCCAGGGCGCCGAGGTCTTCTTCGCCCTGGCCGACGAGCCGGACAGCCAGCGCCAGGTCGCCGCCGGGTGGAACCTGACGCGCGGCAACCTCCTCGCGGTCGGCATCCCCGGCAGCGGCACGAGCACCGCGCTGTCCTCGATCGCGCTCGCTCTCGCGGCCGAGTCGCACCCCGACGACCTCGACATCCTCGTCCTCGACGCCGGCGCCCGCGACCTCGCCCCCCTCGCCGACCTCCCGCACACGGTGGCCTATGTCGGCGCCGGGGGTGGCGCTCGCGAACAGCAGGCGCGGTTCCTCCGCCACCTGCGCGCCGACCTCGAACGCCGCCGCGCCGACGAAGGGCAGCGTCGTCGCGCGGTCGTGCTCATCGACGGTCTCGCGGCGCTCCGCGACGAGTTCCAGGACCACGAGGGCCAGCAGCTCCTGGACGGCCTCTACCGCGCGTACGCCGACGGTCCCGAGCTGGGGATGCACTTCGCCGTGTCCACGACGCGCGCGAAGGCGGTTCCCTCGGCCATCGACGAAGTGACCACCCAGAAGTGGATGTTCCGCCTGGCCGATCCCTACGACTACACCTCGGCGGGTCTGCGTCCCAAGGACGCCCCGGCCTCCGTCCCGGGCCGCTGCGTGCTGGCCGAGACCGCTCGGCAGGCGCACGTGGCCACCCCCGCCGTGGGGCTGGTGGACGCGGTCGCTCAGGTGAAGGCGACCTACGCCGGCATCGCCGCGAAGGCCCCGGTCGTCGGACGCCTCCCCGACCAGGTGGGCATCACCGAGCTCGGGGCGACCGCGGAGCTGGGCCAGGAACCCTGGCGCCTCCCGATCGGTATCGCCGAGGCCGACCTCGCCCCCGCCTTCCTCGAGGTCTACGAGGGCGAGCACGTGCTCGTCGCCGGCCCCGCGCGATCGGGCAAGTCGACCCTTCTCCTCGCGATCGCGCAGGCCCTGCGGGCGGCTCCGGATGCCACGGCCCCGGTGACCGTGTGGGGCGTCTGCGGCCGTCGCTCGCCGTTGGCCACGGCCGACCTCGACCGCGTGGTCGTCGGCGCGGACGAGATCCCGGCGCTCGTGGCATCCGTCCGCCTCGAACGGGGACCGGTCGTCATCCTCGTCGACGACGCGGAGTCCTTCGAGGACACCGATCAGTCGCTCGCGAGCCTGCTCACGATGACGCAGCAGCACGTGCTGGTGATCGCCGCGGGGCGCTCCGCCGACCTGCGCGGGCAGTACTCGGGCTGGACGAAGACGCTGCGCAAGTCGCGCTGCGGCGTGCTGCTGCAGCCCGATGTCGACTACGACGGCGACCTGCTGGGCGTGACCCTCCCCCGCCGCGCCCCCGTGGCGGTCACGACCGGGCGCGGATACGCGTGCGTCGCGGGTGCGGCGCGCTTCGTCCAGGCCGCGGGTCCGTCGGTCGCGGTCCCCGCGGGCTGAGCCGGGGTGCGGCTGGAGTCCCGTGCGGCCTCAGCCCCGCTCACCAGGTCGGTGAAGTTGCCCACCCGCGCACGGACCGTGCAGTCCGGGGCGACCGACAGCGCGGTCACGACGAGTCCGTCCGACGAGACGGTCAGCGCTCCCGCGCAGCCGTCGCTGAAGCGCACTCCCGCCGTTCCTCCGGCGACGGCATCGAGCATCGCGCTCGGCGCTCCCACGGAGGGGCTGGTGAACAGGGGGTTCACCGGATCCGGTCCGCTGGGCCAGACCGGGAGGAGCGTCACGGGCAGCGCCGTTCCGCCGACCGTGCGCGCGGGCGTCGTGATCTGGATGTCGCGCAGACGCTGCACGGGATAGGAGGCGCCCGAGACCTCGGCATCCGAGACCGCCTCGGTCGTGGCCGCGGCGGCCGCCTTCAGCCACCCGTCCACGGCCTCTTGCCCGGCAAGTGAGAGGGAGACCTGGGCGGTGACGGTGACGGTGTCCTGCGTCGGGACGGTCACGCCCTCGACGCTCCATCCGCAGTTCACCGAGATCCCCGTGACGCTCGCTACTCGATCGTGACCGTCGCGAGCTTCTTCTCCGGGTCGTAGCTGACCGAGCGGCTCACACTGAGGCCCGTCGGCAGAGCCCGATCCTGCTGACTGGCGGTCACGACGGGACCGGCTGCGGCCGGTGCGGCCTCGCCCGCGGGCGGGCGCAGGAGCATGAACGCGGCGACGGCGGCCACGACGACCACCGCGGCGCCGCCGATCCAGAGGGCGCGAGCGCGTGGCATCCGCGCCCAGAAGGAGGTCTTCGCCGCCGGTTCCTCGGGGAGAGGAGCGGGCGCCTCGCGGCGCGGCATCGGCCGCAGGACCGTCGCCGGGCCGGCGGCACCGAGGTCGGGGGCGGGCTCGTCGGCGGGGAGGTCGACCGGCTCCGGGGCGCTCGGGGTCACGCCCCGGAGCACCGTCGCGGGCCGCTCCGCCTCGGCGAAGCCCTCGGGGGCGGCGGCGGGGGCCAGAGCCGGCAGCGTCGCCACCGAGGCTTTCAGGCCCCGAAGGCTCTCCGCGGCCTCCGCGGCCGAGGGACGCTCGCCCGGAGCCTTCCCGAGCAGGCGGTGCAGCACCCGCCACACGTCATCCGGCACGTCGAGACGGGGCGCCTCCGCGCTCACGTGCCGATACGCCACCGTGAAATCGGTCCCCGGACCGGCGAACGGGGTGCGCCCCGAGAGGAGTTCGTAGAGCAGGATGCCGGCCGCGTAGACGTCGCTCGGAGGTCCCGCCTCGCCGAGCGTGACGAGTTCGGGCGACATGTACTCGGGCGTGCCGATGATCGCGGTCGTCGAGCGCCGACGCTCGTCGAGGACACGCGCGATGCCGAAGTCGACCACGCGGACCGCGGCGCCCGGATCGCCCTGGTCCCCCTCCGCGTCGCGCGCGAGGAGGACGTTGTCGGGCTTGATGTCGCGGTGGACCGTGCCGACCGCGTGCGCGGCCGCGAGGGCGTCGAGCACGGCGGCGGTGAGGGCGACGGCCTCGGCCGGCGGCAGCGTTCCCCGTTCGTCGAGGGCGTCGCGGAGGCTTCCCCCCTCGACCAGGTCCATGACGATCGCCAGACGCTCGCCCTCGACCACGAGGTCGCGCACCGCGACGACGTGCGGGTGCCGCAGGCGCGTGAGCACCGTGCGCTCGCGGATGAAGCGTTCGACGAGCTCGGCATCCTGGGCATGCTCACGCCGGAGCACCTTGGCGGCGCGCATCGACTCGTCGCGCACGTCGCGCACGCGCCAGACCTCGCCCGCGGCGCCGGATCCGATCCGATCGACGAAACGGTACGACGCGCCCAGCGCGTCACCGATCTCCGGTTCCACCCGACCCCCCGCTCTCCCTGTCCCAATTTATCCGGCCGCGCGCGCGGTTCCCGCCGCTTGCGCGACGCGCCTCGCCGCGGCAGGGATGCCGCACGGGGTCAGCGCGGGGTCACTCCGCCGCGGCGTCGTCGATCGCGCGCTCGAGGCGCTCGATCTTGCCGTCGATCTCGCCGGTGCGCCCGGGCCGGATGTCGGCCTTGAGCACCAGCGACACGCGGGAGCCGTAGGGCAGGACGGCGTCGGTGGCGCGCTTGACGACGTCGAAGACCTCGTCCCACTCGCCCTCGACCTCGGTGAACATCGAGGTCGTGCGGTGCGCGAGCCCGGAGGCGCGGACGACAGCGACCGCCGCGGCGACGGCCGCGTGCACGGACCCCTCGGGGTTCTCGGCAGACAGGCTGCCCGTTCCGGACGGGGCGACGGAGAAGGCGACGAGCATGGTGTCGAGGTTAGTCGGCCGTCGCCGCCATCACGGGGGCCTTGCGGCCGGTCACGAGTTCGCGGAGATCCGCCGGACGCGCGACGCGGCCCACCGGCACGCGGACCACGCGCACGATCGCCCAGATCATGAGCACGAGGGCGAGCACGTTGCGGGCCTCGAGCAGGAAGACCGGGAACGGCGCGGGGTGGGTGGCCATCAGCCCGTCGTAGACCATCGGGTACATCCACTGGGTGAGTCCGGCGATCACGAGGGTGAGGGCGGCGAGGCCGTACCAGCGGCGGCGATCGATCATCAGGCCCAGGATGACGGGGGCGAACACCCACACGTAGTACTGCGGCGAGCCGACCTTGTTGAGCGCGATGAACGCGGTCACGAGAGCCAGCGCGAGCGGCGGGAAGAGCGAGACGAACGTCGCCCCGGCCCAGAGCTTGCGCGCTCCCACCACCGCGACCCCCGCCATCACGAGCAGCATGAGCGGGGTCATGATCGCGATCACGGGATCGACCCCCGGGCCGGTCACCTGGAAGGTGAGCACGCCGCCGTCGTAGTAGACCTCGGAGCCGGGCACGTAGAAGGAGGCGAGGATCATGTACAGCCCGCCGACGGGGGCCTCCATCTGGATGCCGCGGGAGGTCTGATCGCCCACGAACCCGAGGACGAAGGGCGCCCCGCCCAACGCCACGACGGGGATGACCGTGGCCAGCGACACCGCGACCGCCCCCCACACCAGGGCGAGTCGGCGACGCACGACGATCAGTCCCGCGGCGAGGATCGCGGCCGGCCAGACCTTCATCCACACCGCGATCGACAGCAGGACGGATGCCAGGAACGGCCGACGCACGAGCCAGATGCTGCCCAGGATCGCGAACGGCACCGTGATGCCGTCGATGCGGTACAGCCCCACGGGTCCGATGAGCAGGATCGCCGCGAGCCAGAACCACGCCCCGAGGAGGCGACCGCGCGAGCGCCCCTTGCCGACGAGGATGACGAAGGCGACGAGGTTCGCCAGGGCCACGGTGAGCGCCCACGCGGGTGTGTAGGTGATCGCCCACGCGAACACCCACGCGAAGGTCATGGGCAGGAAGGCGAGCTGCGGGTAGATCCACTTCTCGGTGATGCCCGGCCACTCCCACGTCGCCGAGCGCGTGCACGACGTGACGTCGATGCCCCCGAACAGGGCGCAGCGCGACCAGGGTTCGTACACGAGGTACACGTCGCCCATGGGCTCGTTGGGCTGCTGATAGCCCAGGATCGCCACGGTGACATGCACGGCGACGAACGCGATCAACAGGGGAACGACACGCCTCAACACCGCCTCATCCTAAGCGGGCGGTCCCTTCCACCCCGGACGGGGACCCGTCCTCGCGGGGCCGCGGGCGGTCAACCGTTACGCGATCGAGTCCGACAGCAGCCCCGCCACGACCCGGGGCAACGCGTCCGCGACGTCGAGCGCGGTGATCGGTCCGCCCTCTCCCCCGTGGACTCCGGATGCCACCCGCCCGGCCGTCCCGTGCAGCCACGCGGCCGTGGCCGCACACGCGGCGAGGTCGTCGAGCCCGACGCGATCCGCGGCGACCGCTCCCGCTGTCACGGCGCCGAGCACGCCCGCGAGGACGTCCCCGGTCCCCGCGGTCGCGAGCCAGGGCGTCCCCGCGCTCACCCGGCGGATCCACCCGTCCGCGGTCGCGACGATCGTCGTCGCCCCCTTCAGCAGCACCACGCCCCCGAAGGCCGCGGCCGTCTCGAGCGCCGCCTCCTCCCGCGCGTCGTCCTCCCGCGCGTCGTCGGCATCCGTGCGCGACAGCCCGAGATCCGCGCGCAGCCGGTCGAGCTCGCGGGCGTGCGGCGTCACGATCACCGGAGCCGTGGCCCCGACGACGAGGTCGAGAGCGCCCGCGTCCACCACGACGGGTAGATCGTCGTTCAGGATGCCGCGCAGCGCCGCCGTCTCCGCGGCGTCGCGCTCGGCGGCATCCGTCCCGGATCCGATCACCCAGGCCTGCACGCGCCCGTCGGCGGTCACGGTCTCGGGCCGACGCTGCAGCACGAGGTCCTGCGCGCGCTCGGGTCCGAGGTAGCGCACCATGCCCGTGCCGGTGCGCCACGCCGCCTCGACGCCGAGCATCGCCGCGCCCGGGTACCGGGCTGAGCCGGTGCGCAGCCCCACCACCCCCCGGGAATACTTGTCGTCGTGCGCCGTTGGTCTCCGCAGGACGCGGGCGGCATCCTGCCCGGTCCATTCCTTCGCCGTCATGGCGTCACCATAGAACGCAAAGGTCCGATGTGAGCACCCTCTTCACACCTCTGTCCCTCCGCGGTATCGAGACGCGCAACCGCCTGTGGGTGTCCCCCATGTGCCAGTACAGCGCGACCGAGGGGATGCCGAACGACTGGCACCACGTCCACCTCGCGCAGTTCGCGGCCGGCGGCGCGGGACTCGTGATCGCCGAGGCGACCGCCGTCTCCCCGGAGGGACGCATCTCCCCCGACGACGTCGGCCTCTGGAACGACGCGCAGGTCGAGGCCTGGGCCCCCATCGTCGCGGCGATCCGGGCGCGCGGATCCGTCGCGGGCGTGCAGCTCGGCCACGCGGGACGCAAGGCCTCGACCACGTCACCCCTCACCGGCGGCCGCGGCAGCGTCTCGCCCGCCGACGGCGGCTGGACCACCGTCGCGCCCTCGGCGCTCGCGTACGACTCCTTCGCCGCGCCGGTCGCGCTGGACGCCGCCGGCATCGAGAAGGTCGTCACCGATTTCGCGGATGCCGCCCGCCGCGCCGTCGCGCGTCCGCGCCGCCGCTCCCGACGCCGCCGTCTTCGTGCGGTTCTCGGCGACCGACGCCGCCGAGGGCGGGTGGGACGTGGCCGACACCGTCGCCGCGTCCCGCCTGGTCGCCGCAGCGGGCGCCGACCTCATCGACGTCTCGAGCGGCGGTCTCGTGCCCGAGCAGCACATCGTGCCCGGCCCCGGGTATCAGGTCGACTACGCGGCGACCGTCCGACGGGAGACCGGCCTCCCGGTCGCCGCCGTCGGCATGATCGACGACCCGACGTTCGGCGAGCAGATCCTCGCGGACGGCCGGGCCGACGCGATCCTGTCCGGCCGCGAATGGCTCCGCGACCCGCACTACGCGCTGCGCGCCGCCGCCGCCCTGGGCGACGACGTCCCCGCCCCCGCGCAGTACGTCCGCGCGTACTGAGCCCCGCGCCGCCGGGCGTGCTCCGATCGCCGAGAGGCCCGTTCCTCGCAGTTTTCGGCGTCATTCCTGCGAGAAACGCGACGATCTGCGAGGTTCGCCACCGCCCGGAGCCGCTGCGAGACACGGGACACCGGATGCCACGAGGCCGAGGCCCCGTGGCATCCGGTGTTCGAAGGTCAGGCGAAGCGGCGGCGCGCGGTGGCGTCCTGCACCTCGCCGACGAGCTCCTCGATGACGTCCTCGAGGAAGAGGACGGCCCGCACGTCGCCCGCGTCGTCGCGCACCTGCGCGAGGTGACGGCCGGAGCGGCGCATGAGCGCGAGGGCGTCCTCGAGGTCGGTCGTCTCGAGCACCGACACCATGTGATGGGTGGGGTGGCCGGCCTCGTCGACGATCACGTACCGCGAGTAGCCGTGCTGAGCCACCGCACGCTCGATCTCCCCCGGGGTCGTCCGCTCCGGAAGCGTGACGAGCTCGGCCATCGGCACAGCGATGTCGGCGGCTTTCTTCTCGGTGAACTCCACGACGGCCGTGACCGTGCCGGACGCGTCGTCGAGGACGCCCTCCCGGCGCGACTGGTTCACGATGGTGGCGACCTCGTCGAGGGTGAAGGTGGATGCCGCTTCGTCCTTCGGCTCGACCCGGAACAGCCGCAGGACGTGGTTCGCGGTCCAGTTCAGGGCCACGATGATCGGGTGGAACGCCTTCGAGACCGCGACCAGCGGCGGGGCGAGCATGAGCACCGCGCGGTCGGGCAGCGAGAACGCCAGGTTCTTCGGAACCATCTCCCCGAAAACGACGTGCAGGTACGACACCAGCAGCAGGGCGACGACGAAGCCGACCACGCCGACGGCCGCCTCGGGCAGCCCCGTGAGACCCAGCGGGCCCTCGAGCAGATGGTGGATCGCCGGCTCCGAGACGTTCAGGATCAACAGCGAACAGATCGTGATGCCGAGCTGGCACGTGGCCAGCATGAGCGTCGCGTGCTCCATCGCGTACAGCGCGGTCTTGGCCGCGCGCGAACCCCGCTCCGCGAGCGGCTCCACCTGCGAGCGACGCGCCGAGATGACGGCGAACTCCGCGCCGACGAAGAAGGCGTTGGCGACGAGGAGTACGACCAACCA
This sequence comes from Microbacterium sp., assembly GCA_029239635.1. Taxonomy (GTDB): domain Bacteria; phylum Actinomycetota; class Actinomycetes; order Actinomycetales; family Microbacteriaceae; genus Microbacterium. The sequence goes on from JARBUN010000069.1 coordinate 26,340, forward strand.
GGCGATTCCTGCCCAATCGCTCATCGCTGGTCACCCCCCTTCGCCGCGCGCACGAGGTCGCCGATGTTCTCCTCCACGGGGTTCGCCGTGTACTGGACGCGGTCGACGCGGCGGCCGTCCATGCGATTGACGGTCAGCACACCCTCCTCGATCTCGACGGTGTCGCCCACCGCGGGGATCCTCTCCAGCGTGGCCATGATGAAGCCGCCCACGGTGTCGTAGGCCTCCCCCTCCGGCACCCGCACGCCCGCACGGTCCAGGGCCTCGTCGGGACGCAGGTCGCCGGGGAACGTCAGCGAGACGGCCGTCCGCACCACTCCGGCGCGCGAGCGGTCGTGCTCGTCGAGCACCTCGCCCACGATCTCTTCGACCAGGTCCTCCAGTGTCACGATGCCGGCGGTCCCGCCGTACTCGTCGACGACAATGGCCATCTGGTAGCCGCGCGAGCGCAGCTCCGACACCAGGGCATCGAGGTGCACCGTCTCGGGGACCCGCAGCGGCTCCGTCGCGAGAGCTGCCACCGGAACCTCTCCGCGCTTCTCGCGGGGCACCCCGATCGCGGCCTTCAGGTGCACGACGCCGACGATGTCGTCCATCGACTCGCCGTACACCGGGAAGCGGCTGTGCCCGGTCCGCCGGGCGAGCTGCACGACGTCGTCGGTGGGGTCGCCCGCGGCGAGCGCGTGCACGCTCGGGCGCGGCGTCATGACGTCCGCGGCGCTGAGCCGCGCGAAGGTGAGGCTGCGATCCAGCAGCGACGCGGTGTCCTTCTCGAGCATGCCGGCGCTCGCCGATCGCTTGACGAGGCTCGACAGCTCTTCGGCGGATCGGGCTCCCGACAGCTCTTCCTTGGGCTCGACGCCCATCGCGCGCAGCACTCCGTTGGCGCTGCCGTTGAGCACCACGATCGCCGGCTTGAAGACCGCGGTGAAGGCGACCTGGAAGGGCATGACGAGCTTCGCCGTCTGCCGCGGGATGGCGAGCGCGAAGTTCTTGGGGACGAGCTCGCCGAGGATCATCGACAGCACCGTTGCGAACCCGACGCCGATCACGGCGGCGACGGTCACGGTGACCGCCTCGGGCAGCCCCCACGATTCGAAGACCGGACGCAGCAGGTTCGAGATCGCCGGTTCCATCGTGTAACCGGTGAGAAGCGTCGTCAGGGTGATGCCGAGCTGCGCGCTCGACAGGTGCGTCGAGGTGATGCGCAGCGCATCGATCGTGAGCGACAGGCGGGTCTCGCCCGCCTCGCGTCGAGCTTCGAGGTCGGCGCGGTCGAGGTTGACCAGCGCGAATTCACTCGCGACGAACAGACCGGTTCCCACCGTGAGCAGCAGCCCCACGCCCAGCATGACGTAATCCATCAGTCGTCACCTCCGCTCGATCGGGGATCGGCGTCGGAGGAGGGTCGTTGGGGCCTGGGTCTACAACTGGGAGGGTCGTCCATCGTGCGGACGATTCTAGGGCAGCACGGCGCCCCTCGCGGTCGGTTCGGCGAGATCCGCCGCCCGGGCAGGATGGAGGAATGGATGCCACTGCCTCGGCGCACGCGCGCGCTCTGTCCGCCGAGGCCGCCGTCGTCCGCCGTTACGTCCACCGGTACGGACCGATCGCCTGGGCGCACGCCGCTGCGCCGGGGGTCGCGGGAGCCCGCACGTGGCACTACTGGTGGCACGCGCACCTGCTGCACGCGTTCAGCGACGCGCAGCAGCACCGCCCCGATCC
>JARBUN010000184.1 GCA_029239635.1 Microbacterium sp.
CCAGCGAGCGGGCGGCTATCGTCGGAGGGTGATCCCGCTCGATGTCTCCCTCAGCGACGGAATCGACCAACTCGTCGGTGTCTTCCGCGACCCCCGTATCCTCCTCGGCATCCCCCTCGCCCTTCTCGGTGCGGTGTTCATGTCGTTCGGCGCGCAGTACCAGCACCGTGGGGTCCAGAAGGTCGAGCGTCTCTCGGGCAAGACCACGGGCGGCCTCTCCCGTCAGCAGCTCACCTCGCTGCTGACGCGTCCGTCATGGGTGGCGGGCACCCTGATGCTGGGTCTGGCGATCGTGTGCCAGTTGGCGGCGCTCTCCGTCGCCCCGCTGATCCTCGTGCAGCCCCTGGGGGCGATCGCCCTCGTCCTCACCACGGTGCTGAATGCCCGCGTCACGCGGCACAAGCCGACCCGTCAGTCGCTCATCGCGATCGGCGCGTGCGTGGGCGGCATCTTCATCTTCGTCACGATCGCCGCGTTCTTCGCGACCGAGCATGTGGTGACCGAGCGTGAGCTGTGGATCATCCTCGGCATCCTCGCCGTCGTCGTGATCGTCTTCGGCGTCTTCTGGGTGCTCGTGCGGCGCAAGGCGCAGGCGCTGTTCTACATCATGGCCGCGGGCGTCATCTACGGGTTCGTCGCGACCCTCGCCAAGGTCGTCATCAGCCGGGCGCAGGCCGGGAACTTCGAGTGGCTGACCCTGCTCTGCCTCGTCGCGCTGCTCGCCGCTCGGTCGGCCCGCCCGATCTGGTGATCGCGGGTCTCACCGTGATCGACCCGATCGTGGCCGTGCTGATCGGTCTGCTCGTGCTCGGCGAGGCCTCGACAGCCCCCGCGTGGGCGCTCATCGGCTTCGTCATCGCGGGCGCGATCGCCACCTGGGGCGTGATCCAGCTGACGAAGCATCACCCGCAGGTGACCGCCGACGGCAAGCCGAAACAGCCGCGCGTCCAGTGACACGGCGGCGTCCGCGCCGACGCCGCATGCATTCGCCGAGACCGTAGGGGTTCATCGCCGATCCGGTGCGGTTCCGGCAAACGTGTGCGCGCTCACGCGCCTCGACGGTCTGCGCCCGTCGGCGGAGGAGAACGGATGCCGGTAGGCTCGTCGTCGCTGGGGGCGGTGGCCAAGCTGGTCAAGGCAGCGGGCTCATAACCCGACGATCGTGGGTTCAAGTCCCACCCTCGCGCGTCAGACCAAGGCCGGCGCCGACACCTCGTCGCGCACGATCTCTGCACCCGCGGCCAATGCGCTCATCTTCTCCAGCGCGACGCGGCGCGGCAGGGGAGCCATGCCGCAGTTGGTGCTCGGGATCAGCTTGTCGGCGTCGACGAACTGCAGGGCGCGGCGCAGGCCACGTCCACGGCGCCGAGCATGACCTTCTTGCCGCGGATCAACTCGATGAGGTCGATCGGGACGTGCGAGTGGTGGCTCTCGAGCGAGACGGCATCGATGGTCGACCGCTGCAGGAGGGGGAACGACTCCTCGTACTGGCGCCACTCGGAACCGAGCGTCGCCTTCCAGTCGTTGTTCGCCTTGATGCCGTAGCCGTAACAGATGTGGACGACCGTCTCGGCGCGCAGCCCCTCGGCGGCGCGCTCGAGGGCGGCGACTCCCCAGTCCTTCATCTCGTCGAAGAACACGTTGAACGCCGGCTCGTCGAACTGGATGACGTCGACCCCCGCGGCCTCGAGCTCGCGCGCCTCCTGGTTGAGGATCGTCGCGAACTCCCACGCCAGCTTCTCGCGGCTGCGATAGTGGCGGTCGGAGAGTGTGTCGATCATCGTCATCGGCCCGGGCAGGGCCCACTTGATCGGCCGGTCGGTCTGCGTGCGGAGGAAAGCGGCATCCCGAACGAAGACGGGCTGACGTCGGCTGACCGCGCCGACGACGGTGGGCACGCTGGCGTCGTAGCGATCGCGGATGCGGACGGTCTCGCGGTTCTCGAAGTCGACACCGTCGAGATGCTCGATGAACGTCGTGACGAAGTGCTGGCGCGTCTGCTCGCCGTCGCTGATGATGTCGATGCCGCGACGCTCCTGCTCGTGGACGGCCGCGCGCAGAGCGTCGTGCTGGCCCTCGACGAGCTCGTCGCCCTCGAGCTCCCAAGGGGCCCACAGGACCTCGGGCCGGGCGAGCCACGCGGGTTTGGGGAGGCTGCCGACGAGCGCGGTCGGGAGAAGAGACGCGGTCATCGCAGCACCGCCCCGAAGCTCGCGGACCACTCGTCGAGGGCGGCGCGATGCGGCTTCACGAAGTGCTCCTCGGCGTAGCGCCCCTGCACCACGGCGAGCTGGCTGCGCTCCTCGCGGTCGTAATCGATGCCGGTGCGCACGAACTCCGTCTGGTCGAGCGTCGGGCGGTACACCTTCCCGGCGGGGGTGACGGCGTTGTAGATCTCGGGGCGGTAGATCTTCTGGAACGTCTCCATCGTGGCGATCGTGCCGGCCAGCTGCAGGTCGGTGTAGTCCCCGAGCAGGTCGCCGCGGAAGTAGAACGCGAGAGGCGCGACGCTGCCGCGCGGCATGAAGTACCGCACCCGCAGACCCATCTTGGCGAAGTACTCATCGGTGAGCGAGAAGGCGTCCTGCTCGTACTCGACGCCGAGCACGGGGTGTACGACGCCGGTGCGATGGTACGTGCGGCTCGTCGACACGCTGATGCAGATCACCGGCGACAACGGGAAGCGATCCCGGTAGGCCGAGGAGTCGAGGAAGTGCTGGAAGAGCTTGCCGTGCAGATCGCCGAAGTCCTCGGGCACCGTGAAGGTTCCTGCGGCGGCCTTGGCCGCGGGCAGGACGACGCTGAAGTCGTAGTCGCGCAGGTACGACGAGAAGTTGTTGCCGACGATGCCCTGGTGGCGCTGCCCGGTCTCGGTGTCGACGATGTGCACGTCGAGCACCTCGATCACCGGGAACTGCTCGTCGTCGGCTCCGTCGGAGAACTGCAGGTGCACCGACACGATGTCGAGCTCGACGCGGTACCGCGAGCCGTCGGGGTTGTCCTCGGACACGAGCTCGTTGAGTCGGCGATCCATCATCGACAGGGCGCTGCGCAGATTCGCTTGGCGACCGGCACCGCGGGCGAGGTTGGCGAAGTTCGTGGTCACGCGCGAGTTCTCCGCCGGGGCGTAGTCCTCGTCGAAGCGCGTGGTGGTGATGCTGAACGTGATGTCGTTCGTCATGACGGGCCAATCAGAAAGGGGGCAGGATGCTGCTCCTTCATGGTGCGCGCATCACCCGGGCATCGGGTAATTCGGCGAATCTATAGGGTGATATAGCCTGGAACTATGGCACGTCGCACGAGCGGCATCACGCTCCAGCAGATGCAGTACTTCATCGAGGTCGCCGCCGAAGGCTCCATCAGCGCGGCCGCCGACCTGCTCTACGTCGCGCAACCGACGATGTCGGCGGCGATGCGCGATCTCGAGAGCCGCGTGGGGAGGGACCTGCTGGTCCGTTCTGCGCGCGGCGTCACGCTCACCAACGACGGCGTGGAGTTCCTCGGCTACGCCCGACAGGTCGTCGAGCAGGCTGAGCTGCTCGAGCAGCGCTACCTCGGTCGACCGCCCTCCCGACGTCTTCTCGGGGTCTCGGCGCAGCACTACTCGTTCGTCGTCGACGCGTTCGTGCGCATGGTCAAAGCGAGCGACGCGGCGGAATACGAGTTCTCGCTCCGTGAGACGCGCACCTGGGACATCATCGAAGACGTCCGGACGCTGCGCAGCGAGCTCGGCATCCTGTTCCGCAACGACTTCAACCGCAACGTCATCGACAAGCTCCTGCGCGATTCGGGGCTGGCGTTCCACCCGCTCTTCGTCGCCGCCCCGCACATCTTCGTCGCGCGGCGGAACCCCCTCGCCTCGAAGGGACGCGCCACCCTCGACGACCTCGTCGACCTGCCCCGCCTGACCTTCGACCAGGGCGCCAACAACTCGTTCTACTTCGCCGAGGAGATCCTCTCGACGCTCTCGAGCGCGCAGGAGATCCGCGTCTCCGACCGTGCCACGATCTTCAACCTGATGATCGGCCTCGACCGACCTGGCGCAGCGCTACCTCACCGAGGTGCGCACCGTCGTCGCCGAGGCCGGCGTGGCCCTGACCGAATCCGCCGCCTAGCACCGCCCGACATCGCGGAGGGAGGGATGCCGTGCCCCGGCGCGACGAATACGCTCGGTCGAGATGCACACCACCGCCCTGGGTCCGGCCCTCCTCGGCCGCCTGTCCTTCGCCGCGCAGGCGCTGGCCGGCGCGGCGTGGTGGATCGCCGTGTTCACCGTCCCCCTCGTGCGGACGGCGACCCTCGGCGGCCTCGATCCCGTCATGGTCGCCGTGCTCGACATCCCCTTGTTCGTCGCGGCATCCGCCCTCGCCGTGGTTCCGGGACGCGTCGGACGCATCGCCGCGGCGATCACCACGGCGTGGACGCTGTTCGTCACGGTTTCGCTCGCGCTGTACGCGACGGTGACGGGGCTCGCGGGGTGGGGCGTGCTCGCGATGATCGCGGCATCCGGGTGGTCGCTCCTCGCGCTGTCGCTGATCTGGCTCGGACGTATCCCGACGACCTGGCTGTTGGTCGGTCCCTTCGCCTTCCGACCGGCCCGGCCGCGCCGGTCGCCGATCGCGCACATCCTCGCCACAACCGCACAGATCGCGGTGTTCTGGGGTCTGTTCCTCGTCGTCTTCCCCCTCGTGATCGCGTTCCTCGAGCGGCGGTGGGGACTCGCCGTGCCCCTGCCTCTCGGGGTGAGCGTCGCCGGCGCCGTTCTCGTGCTCGCGGCGAGCCTGCTCGGCCTCGCGTCGGCCGCCGCCCTGACCGTCAAGGGTGACGGGACGCCGCTCCCGTCCGCGATGCCCAACCGCCTCGTCGTCGCCGGCCCGTACCGGTGGGTGCGCAACCCCATGGCGGTGGCGGGCATCGTCCAGGGCGTGGGAGTGGGACTCATCCTGCAGTCGTGGCTGGTCGTCGTGTGGGCACTGGCCGGCTCTCTCGTCTGGAACTACGCCATCCGCCCGCACGAGGAGGCCGACCTCGCGTCGAGCTTCGGCGACGACTATCGCCGCTACTCCGAGGCGGTGCGCTGCTGGGTGCCCGGACGCCGCATCGCTCCCTGAGACACCGACGGCCCCGCCCCACCGCGAGGGTGAGGACGGGGCCTTCGGGGCCCGCTATCGCGCGACCTCCGCGAGTTCGCCCGGTCCGGGCAGGATCTCCCGCAGGAGGTCGTCCAACGTCACGACGCCGACGAGGCGCTCGCCCTCGACCACCGTGGCCAGCTGCACCCTCCCGCGACGCATCCGCGCCAGGGCGTCGTAGGCCGAGGCATCCGGTTCCGTCGGCGACCGTGGCATCCGTCGGCACACTCGTGGGGGAGCGGTCCGTGCGGACGATGTCGCCCACGGTCAGTGTGCCCAGCGCGATCGCCTGAGCGATCGGTTCGGAGTACTGCTTCTCGAGCGTTCCGGCCTGTCGCGAATGGGCGACGAGTTCTCGGATCGTGTCGGCGTCCTGCCCACCCGCGGCGGCCTTGTCGACGGGCTCGACGCCCGACGCCTTCACCAGGCGGTTCGCGATGTGGTTGATCCACAGCAGGAACGGACGCAGCGGCCAGGTGAGCGCGCGGGCCAGGATGCCGGTGGCCTTCGCCGCGGTCTCGGGATGCGCGATCGCCCACGACTTCGGGGCCATCTCGCCGATCACGAGGTG
>JARBUN010000185.1 GCA_029239635.1 Microbacterium sp.
CTGGTCGGGAGGCGGCAGCGTCTCGACGATGTCGCGGACGATCCGCAGGGCATGCTCGTCGTCCTCGGCGAGGTGATCGGCCACCCCCGACACCCGCGTGTGCACGACACCTCCGCCGAGGTCTTCGGCGCTGACGACCTCGCCGGTCGCGGCCTTCACCAGCGGCGGGCCACCGAGGAAGATCGTGCCCTGGTTCCGCACGATCACCGTCTCGTCGCTCATCGCCGGGACGTAGGCGCCGCCCGCGGTCGACGAGCCGAGGACGGCGGCGATCTGCGGGATGCCGTCGCGCGACATGCGCGCCTGGTTGTAGAAGATGCGGCCGAAGTGGTCGCGGTCGGGGAAGACCTCGTCCTGCATCTTGACCGTCGCGTCGTTCGCGACGACCATGACGTGCCGCCCGTGCACGAGCCCGATGCCGGCGACGACACCCCCGGCGGGGCAGTCACCGCCGTACATTCCGTACGCCGCGAGCGGGGCGACCTCGACGAACGGGCTGCCGACGTCGAGGAGGGCATCGATGCGATCGCGGGCGAGCATCTTGCCGCGGGCCGTGTGGCGCTCGCGCGCGGAGGCCGGTCCGCCCCGGGCGGCTTCGGCCCGGCGGTCGCGCAGCTCGTCGACGAGCTCGCGGTAGGTCTGCGCCATGACAACTCCTCATCGAGTTACCGGTCAGTAATGCTTTCAGGTTACGGCTCGGTAATCGAGTTGTCCACAGGTCGAGGTGCGTCTGCTCGAACCACTCGAGCGCGATGTCCGCATTCACGCCGAGCGCGACGGCGCGATCCAGCGCCGCGAACTGCACCACCGCGTCGCCGAGGTCCTCGCGCTCGGTCGTCTCGATGCCGGGCACGGCGTTGAAGCCGTCGACGAAGGCGACCACGGCATCCCGTACGTCGTCGACCGTGCCCGCTCCCGCGATCGCGGCGACCGCGGCGTCGTAGGCGGCGTTCGCGCGCTTCGCGCGACGACTGTCCCAGCCGGAGAACGGGCGCCCGTACTCGGTCTGCCACCAGTCGGGTTCGCGCAGCTTCACGACCGAGGTGTACCCCTCCCAGGGGCGCGTCTTCGCGCGGGCGCGCATCTCCGACCGCAGGCGCTTCCCCGCTCCGGCGTCGATGTTGAAGGCGATGAAGCTCTCGAGGCGCGGCCACGTGTCGAGCGACGGCATCCCCTCGAGATCCGGGGCGAAGCGGATCTCGAGCGTCTCCAACGCCGACAGCTCGGCGAGGGCGTCCCAGTCGGTGAAGCTCCCCCACAGCGAGAGGGTGGTGATCTCGCGGAACGCGGCGAGCGACCGCAGCGAGATCGGGCGCGCCAGCGGCTTCCCGCTGAGGATCACGCTCCGCACGTCGGCGAGCGGACCGAGGTGGGGAAGCGTCACCGCGCCGTCGGTCCCCCGCCCGAGCGCGGGCAGCACCGCGAGCGTGGTGGGAAGCGGCCCCTCCGTGGTGAGCCGCCCGAGGTCGCCGGCGATGCTCAGCATGGACGTGTCGGGAAGCGCCAGATGCAGCGCCCCCGTCAGTTCGTCGAGCTTCAGGAAGAGGGAATGGATGCCGGCTCCCGCGGCATCCACTCGTCGGACGTCGTCGAACACCGGCCGCCAGGACAGGTTCTCGATCGGGCGCCGACGCGCCCACGCGAAGAACCCGGAGTCGTTGCCGCGGTAGTCGAGGTGCCGAGGCCAGGCGGATCCCGCCGGCGTGGCGAACGGATCGAAAGCGGTCCAGTCGATCGCGTCGTCGGGGTCGACGTGCAGGTCGGCCGCGCCCGAGCCGAGAGCCAGCCGCGCCAGCCCCGGCTCTCGCGTGAGCGTGTGACTGTGCGCACCGGTGAGGCTGAGGAGGTAGGAGCCGCCCTCCGTCACCGATCCGGCGGGCTGGTCGGACACGTCTCTCGGGCTCGTCATGGGGCACCTCTCCGCCCGGCGGGCCGCGGGCACATCGTCGCTCGGCGCGGTTCGCGCCGCGACGCCGCGGGCGGGGCGGAACGGACGCACGAGCCGAGATTCTCCTTTGGAGCCCTCCGGCGACGGTTTCGTCGTCATCGACCTGCTCGGTCGGCGCGCGACGGAGGCGGTCGACTGGCTGACCGCCGAGGAGACGCTCGACGCCCGCGGAATCGGCTACCTCGCCGACGTGTACGAGCTGCGCCTCGACGACGGGTCGTGGTTGCGGGTGCGCATCGCCGAGGTCTCGACCTCCGGCATCCGGGTCAAGAAGGACGACTGGGGCGCAGTCGGTGCGCCGCAGCTGTTCTACGACGTGGCGTTCCCCGTCGACGAGGGGGTGCTGCGGCCGCTCGGCTGAGCGCTCACGCGCATCGTCCCGGCGCGGACGGGATGCTTCCCCGGCCGTGGGTGTCCGAGAAACCCGGACGCCTCAGAAGAACGTCCGGGTGTTCTGGACACTCAACGGGCGTCGGGGCGCGCGGCTCACCAGGAGCTCTTGCGGTAGTCCTTCAGGAAGATGCCGAAGAGGTCCTCGCCGGCCTCGCCGCGCACGATCGGGTCGTAGACGCGGGCGGCGCCGTCGACGAGGTCGAGCGGGGCGTGGAAGCCCTCCTCGGCCAGGCGCACCTTGGTGAAGTGCGGCCGCTCGTCGGTGATCCAGCCGGTGTCCACGGCGGTCATCAGGATGCCGTCGGTCTCGAACATCTCGCGGGCACTCGTGCGCGTGAGCATGTTGAGGGCGGCCTTGGCCATGTTCGTGTGCGGGTGGCCGGGGCCCTTGTAGCCGCGGCCGAACACGCCCTCCATCGCCGAGACGTTGACGATGTACTTCCGCCGCGCCGTCGAGGCCGCCATGGCGGGCCGCAAGCGGCTCACGAGCAGGAACGGCGCGGTCATGTTCGCCAGCTGCACCTCGAGCATCTCGAGCGGCTCGACCTGGTCGACGTGCTGCGTCCAGCTGTTGATGCGGTCTTCGTCGGGCACGAGCCCGCCCGCGTCGATCGCGGTCCCTGCCGCCAGACGCTCGAGGGAGGACGAGCCCGCCGCCATCGCCTCGGCCGTCAGCTCCTCGGCCGTTCGCGCCGCCGACGCCAAGATGGGGTGCGCCGACACCGACTGCGCGAGCGCGAGGGGGTGGGCGTCGTTGGTGTGGCCGAAGGTGACCAGCTCGGGCAGCGGTCCGTCCGGGAGCGGGGCGAGTTCGGCATCCACCAGGGGTTTGTACGCCCCGGGCGAGCGCCGCACGGTCTGCGCCGCGTTGTTGATCAGGATGTCGAGCGGACCATCGGATGCCACCGACTCGGCGAGACCGATCACCTGGGCGGGATCGCGCAGGTCGATGCCCACCACCTTGAGGCGGTGCAGCCAGTCCGCGCTGTCGGGCAGCGACGAGAATCGGCGGACGGCGTCGCGCGGGAAGCGCGTCGTGATCGTCGTGTGCGCACCGTCGCGGAGCAGCCGCAGCGCGATGTACATGCCGATCTTGGCGCGGCCGCCCGTGAGCAGGGCGCGCTTGCCCGTGAGGTCGGTGCGCGCGTCGCGCTTCGCGTGGCTCATCGCCGCGCAATCGGGGCAGAGCTGGTGATAGAACGCGTCGACGAGCGTGTAGTCCTGCTTGCAGATGTAGCAGGCGCGCGCTTTGATGAGCTCTCCCGCGAAGGGCGTGGTCGCGCGGGTCGCGAGCGGGATGCCGCGTGTCTCATCGTCGATGCGGTCGGCGGCTCCGGTCGCGGTCGCGGCGACGACCGCGCGATCGGCGTCGGCGATGCGCTGGCGCTTCTCGCGCCGCGACTGCCGCTTGACGTCCTTGTAGAGCTTGCCGGTCTGGCGGCGCAACGCGATGTAGGCCGGGTCCTCGTGGTCGAGCGACGAGGCCGCGTCGATCACGCGCAGCGCGATCTCGAGCTCGGTCGGATCGATGGATGCCACGGGCTCGACGCCGAACGCGGCACCGGCGTCGGCGGCATCCGGATCCGTGTCGGTCACCGGCGCGGCCGCGGCATCGGGCGCGGCGGCATCCGGCGCGATGTCGCGATCGGGGGTGGGGGGTGTTTCGGGCACAGGGAAGTGTACCGAGGCGTTGCCGGGAGTCGGCGGGGAACCCGTGCCGACCCGCGCGTCACCAGAACAGGGGATGCCACGGGAACAGGCCGAAGCAACCGAGAACGGCCTGTTCCCGGCGCCGCCCCTGTTCTCGAGGAGCGAGCTAGAGCTTGCCGCCGTCGACCCAGCGCGTGTGGGCCTTCAGCGCGTGCAGGACCGCCAGGCGCACGACGAAGTAGACGACCGCACCGATGACCGCGAGCGCGATCAGCCAGCCGGCCAGAAGGATGAACAGATGGGCGCCTCCGACAGCTGAGAACATCCGGCGAGCCTAGCCGTGAGCGCGGGCGGCCACCAGAAGCCGAACGCGGCGGCCCCGGCTCACCGGGTGGAGCGGCGGCGGAGCGCGGCGAGGAGAAGGACGCCCCCGCCGAGGATCGAGACCGCACCCGCGATGAGGCCGCCCCCGACGAGCCCGCCGGTGTCGATGCCGCTGACCGCGAGCGTGCGCGAGCTCGGGCTCGTCGTCGGCGTGGGAGTCGGAGTCGGCGTGGGTGTGGGTGTGGGTGTGGGTGTGGGTGTGGGTGTGGGTGTCGGTGTCGGGGTGGGGGTCGGCAGCGCCGCATCGATCGCGGCGCGCATCTCGCCCGCCCACTTCCAGGGCGCTTCCGGACCGCCCGGGAGCGAGTTGAAGTACTCCCAGCCCGCG
>JARBUN010000070.1 GCA_029239635.1 Microbacterium sp.
GGCGAGGACCGCGAGCTGGATGCGCGCGGCCTTCGAGATGCGCAGTTCGCGCTGCCCGACGCGCACGGAGCCGTAGAGGTACGACACCACGGCCGTCAGGAGCAGGGAGACCAGAGCGACGGCCGATGCGAAGCCCAGCGCCGCCGAGTAGAACGGCATCGCGAACATGTAGAACCCGGTGTCGAGACCGAACTGGGGGTCCGTCACCGCGGTCTGGACGCCGTTCGCCCACAACCAGGTGGTCTCCCACTGGGCAGAGGCCGCGAATCCGGCGAAGAAGCCGAAGAAGATGGGGATGCCCCACATCGCGAGTCGGCGCAGCGGCTCGACGACCTCCTGGTACCGGTCGAGCTGCGAGCTCAGACGCGCGTAGACCGGGCGGAGGCGGTACGCCAGCTGGATCGCCGCCCAGACCGGCACCGCCATCGCCAGGAACCCGACGACGAACATCACGGCGCGAGCGACCCACTGAGTGGTCAACACGGTGGTGAACCCGAGTTGGGCGAACCACATCCAGTCGGCGTAGAGGTTCGCGAAGACGAAGAACGCCACGACCAGCGCGGCGATGATCGCCAAGCTGATCGAGATGATTCGTGCGCGACCACTGGGGGTCAGCCGTGGATACTACGATCCCGTGCTGTTCCCCGCGTCGCAGCTGGGCAGGGCGTCGAGGTCGCCGCCGTCGCGGATCGTCTCGAGGACTTTGAGCGAGTCCGAGAGCGTCGAGACGGCGAAGACCCGGATGCCGCTGGGCACATGCCCCACGACCTCGTTGCAGTTCGCCGAGGGTGCCAGGAACCAGGTGGCGCCGGCATCCCGCGCTCCGTAGAGCTTCTGTCGGATGCCGCCGATCGCGCCGACCTGTCCCTCGTCGTCGATCGTGCCGGTGCCGGCGATGTGCTGGCCGCCGGTGAGGTCACCGGGCGACATCTTGTCGATGATGCCGAGGGCGAACATCATCCCGGCGCTCGGGCCGCCGATGTCGTTCAGCTGGATCTGGACGTCGACCGGGAGGTCGAACCCGATCGCGAGCACGATCCCGACGAGCCACTGCTGCTGCCCGTTCACCTCACCCTGGCGCGGGGTGACCGTTTCGGTGGTCGGGGTGCCGTTGCGATCGATTCCGAAAGTGACGGGCTGACCGCCCGCCGCCTGGATGGCCGCTTTGACGTCGTCGGCGGTCGGCGTCGGCGTCCCGTTCACGGAGTCGATGACGTCGCCGGCCTCGAGGATGCCGGATGCCGCTCCGTCACCGGTGACGCTTCCGACCACGATGCGCTGGGGCACGTCATACCCGAGCTGGCGCAGCGCCGCCGCGGACGCCTCGAGCTGCGAGTCGGTCATGAGCGCCGCGTTCTCGGTGTTGCGCTGCTCGGTGGACTGCCCCGAGGGGAAGATCCGGTCGATGGGCACGACCGCGCGGGACGGATCGAACCAGGCGAGCGCGAGCTCGATCCAGGTGGGCGTCCGCTCGCGGTTGCCGTTGACCTGCACCGTCAGCAGGTCGAGCTGGCCCGTCGTGGGGTCGGCCTTCTCGTCCGGCACGGTGATGAGCGGGACGTCGACGCCGTCCGCGTTCTTCGACGTCCCGAGCGTGTCGAGCACCGGCCCGGGCTGCTGGATCACGTATGCCGTCGGAAGGAACGTCAGCACGAACAGCACCACCACGGCGATGGCGAGCGACCACAGTCCGACGATCGTGGTGCGTGTCCGTCGGCGTGCGGGAGCGGGCACGACAGAGACGTTCTCGTCGAACAGCGTCACGGGTCCTACCTTTACCGGGGTCGTTCGCGCGCGGCGTAAGCGGCGTGGAGCCGAGCCGGGGAGAGCGAGGAATCGTGCGACTAGCGTAGATCCCGTTCCCCTTGACCTGGCTGAGAGGCGAAGAAGTGGCAGACGACGACCGGAACCCTGAGGAAGAGTTCCAGGAGCTCATGCGTCGCCTGATGTCAGGCGACATGTCGGGCATCGACCCCGAACAGCTGTCGCGGCTGTCGGGCATGCAGATCGACCCCGCGATGCTGCAGGCCGTGATGAGCCAGCTGCAGGGCGCATTCGCGGGCACGCAGGACGGCGTCGACTGGAGTCTGGCCGAGCGCCAGGCCCTGCACATCGCCAACCAGGACGGCCAGGGCGTCACCGCGGGGCAGAGCACCGACCTCTCGCAGGCGTTCTCGCTGGCGAACCTCTGGCTCGGTGAGGCCACGAACATCTCCGACCTCCCGCAGCCCGCCCGCGCGATCACACGCGGGGCATGGGTCAGCGCGACCCTTCCGCTCTGGCAGGAGCTTGCCGAACCCGTCGCGACGAGCATCGCCGATGCCCTGACCGACGCGCTCGGGCAGCAGGCACCCGAAGACATGCAGGAGATGATCGCCGGTGCCGGTCGACTGATGCGCACCGTCGGCGGCTCGCTGTTCGCCACACAGCTCGGACATGTCGTCGGTCGCCTCTCCACCGAGGTCGTGGGCGGCGGAGACGTCGGCATCCCGGTCATGCCCGACGGCGAAGCCGCGATCCTGCCGCAGAACTTCGCGGACTTCGGGCGCGATCTGGAGATCCCGGACGATCAGCTCGCCCTCTACCTCGCAACCCGCGAGCTCGCACATGCGCGCCTGTTCCGGCACGCCCGCTGGCTCCGTCTGCACGTCATCTCGCAGGTGCGTGATTTCGCCCACGGCATCCGCGTCGACACCGACGCGCTCGAAGAGCTCGCGTCGCGGTTCGACCCCTCGCAGCCGGAAGAGCTGCGGAGCGCTCTCGAGAGCGGGGCGCTGCTGCCCGCCCGCTCCGAGGAGCAGACCGCGGCCCTGACTCGTCTCGAGAACCTCCTCGCGACCATCGAGGGATGGGTCGATGTCGTCACCGAGGACGCCACCTCGCGGCTGCCTTCCGCCGCGCGCATCGCCGAGGCGGTCCGCCGCCGCCGCGCGGTCGGCGGACCCGCCGAGCAGGCGCTCGGCTCGCTCGTGGGACTCGAGCTGCGGCCGCGCCGCATGCGCGAAGCGGCCGCGATGTGGCGCGCCGTCACCGACGCCGTCGGCGTCGCCGGTCGCGACGCGCTCTGGGACTACCCCGACCTCATGCCCTCGGCCGAGGACGTCGACGATCCGGCCGGCCTCGTGGCCCGCGTGGTGGCCGCGTCGCGCGGTGAAGCAGCCCCGACGGATGCCATGGACGACGCCCTCGCGCAGTTGCTCGCCGAGGAGAGCGGCGACGAGCCCCGCACCGACGACGTCCCCCCGGCTCCGGATGCTCCCGCGGGCGAGGAATCCGACGGAGACGAGGGCGCACCGGGCGACCAGCGCCCGGTCTGACATCTCCTCCCCACCGTTGTCCGCACCCTGAGAGGGTGTGGACAACGGCCGGCGGGCCCGCGGCCCCCGAGATCATCGGGGAATGATCCGACTCGACCAGGCCGCTCCCCCGCTGTTCCGTGCGGACGGGACCCTCCAGTTCGGTGCGCCCGCGCGGGCGCTCATCGATTCCTCGGCGCCGTGGGTGCAGCCAGCCGTCGAGGCGCTCGAGGCCGGTACGACGCGGAGCGAGCTCCGGGCGCTCGCCCGCTTGCACCGCGCGGACGATTCCGACGCCGACATCCTGTTGCGCGAGCTGGCACCGGCGCTCCGGCGTCCGCGGCGAGGGGGCACGTTCATCGTGCAGACAGCCGACGACCTGCCGTCGTCGGCTATGCGCGCGGTCCTCGCGGCTTTTCCGGCCCGCACCGAGGTCATCTCGTGGGCCGGGCCGGACACGGCCCCGGTGGCGGCGGGCTGCCGTGTGGTCCTGCTCGCCGCGCACCGCGTCGACCCGCGTCGCGCGTCTCCTGCCTGGATGCCACGGCCCAGCGCCTCGACGAGTCCTGGCCGCTGCTCGCCGCACAACTGCTCGCACGGCCGTGCGCGACGGTCGATGCGGCGCTGGCCGCCGAAGCGGCCCGCGCCGCGCGACACCTGCTCACCGCGCGGTGGCGGACCCCGTCCCGTTCGCTGCGCCTGCGCGTCGACTCGATCCGGCGGGTCTGGGAAGACCATCACCCGAGCGCAGACTGCCGCTGCCGATCTCTCGAAGGGAGACGGCTCCCGATCCGCCCGGCCCCGTCCACGAGCCCAGCTCATCGACAGCGAGCGCGCGGCCCGCGTGACGCCGACGTAGGCGAGTCGACGCTCCTCATCGACCGCGTCGAACGTGGTCGCGTACGAGATCGGCAGAAGACCCTCACTCACCCCGATGAGGAAGACGTGATCCCACTCCAGCCCCTTCGCCGCGTGCAAGGTCGACAGCGTGACCGTGCGGGTCGCCGGCTCGTGCTGGTCGCGAGCCCGCGCCTGGAGATCGTCCGTGAACGACCGCAGGTTCGTGCCGGGAGGAGCCTCCTCGGCGAGCCTGAGCAGGGCCGCGCGCGCCTCCCAGCCATCGCGGAGCGCCCCGCCCGCCTGGGGCGGCTCGTCCGTCAGGCCCACGCCGCGCAACACATCGCGCACGGTGGCGAGGAAGCCGGTCTCGACCGGCGCCACCGACGCCGCGCGCAGAGCCATCAGCGCCTGCCGTACCTCGGGAAGATCGAAGAACTTCCGTCCCCCGAGCACCGTGGCGGCGATCCCTTGCGCGGCGAGGGCGTTCAAGACGACGGCGGACTGGGCGTGGGAGCGGTACAGGATCGCGATGGTCTCGGGATCGGTGCCCCCCGCGATCGTCGCCGCGACCGCGGCCGCGACGCCCGCCGCCTCGGCTTCGTCATCGTCGTACGCCCGGACGACGGGGATGGGGGCGTCGCCCTCTCGCGCGGCGACGAGCTCCAGGGCTCCTGCGCGACCGCGCATGAGGTCGTTGGCCACGGCCAGCACGGGACCCGTCGAACGGTAATTGCGCTCGAGGCGCACCACACGGGCATCCTCGTGGGTGCGCTCGAACTCGAGCAGATACCGGGCATCGGCGCCGGTGAACGAATAGATGGTCTGGCTCGCGTCGCCCACCACGCAGAGGTCCCGTCGGTCCCCCAGCCAGAGTTCCAGCAGGCGGTTCTGCAGCGGCGACACGTCCTGGTACTCGTCCACGGTGAAGTGCCGGTACTGCTCGTGCACGGCCGCGGCCACCCGGGGTTCCGCCTCGATCATCCCCGCACAGGTGAGGAGAACATCCTCGAAGTCCATCTGCCGCCGCTCGTCCTTGAGCTTCTCGTACGCGCGCTGCAGATCCACGACCTGATCCACGCGCAGACGGCCGACGCCGTCCGGCCGAGCGACGGCGTACTGCTCGATCGAGCGCATGGTCACCTTGCGCCATTCGATCTGCGACGCGACATCTCGCAGGGTCGCCGTATCGGGAGAGAGCCCGATCCCGTCGGCGGCGTGGGCGAGCATGCGCACCTTGTTGTCGATGATCGACGGTGCCTGGTCGGCCGCCAGGGTCGGCCAGAAGTAGTTCACCTGCGCGAGCGCCGCCGCGTGGAAGGTCCGCGCGGAGACACCGCTCACCCCGAGAGCGCGAAGACGCCCTCGCATCTCCCCGGCGGCCTTCGCCGTGAAGGTGACCGCCATCACACGCTGGGGCGAGTAGGCGCCCGTGTCGACGCCGTGGGCGATGCGCCGCGTGATCACACGGGTCTTTCCCGTGCCCGCCCCCGCGAGTACGCAGACCGGCCCGCGCAGGGCGCGTGCCGCCTCCAACTGGTGCTCGTCGAGTCCCTCCAAGGCGTCCGAGGTCATGCGACGCCCTCGTACCAGTCGTCGATCAGGCGGCGGGCGATCGAAGACGTCCCGGGCAGCTGCACCCCGTCCTCCCCGCGCAACGCGGCACCGATCTGGTCTCGATCGAACCAGCGCGCCTCGACGATCTCCTCGCCGTCCGCGCGGACCTCGGCATCGTCCACCACGCGGGCTCGGAAGCCGAGCATCAACGATCGCGGATACGGCCACACCTGCGAGCCGCGATACTCCACGTCCTGCAGGCGCACCCCCGCCTCCTCGAAGATCTCGCGGGCGACGGCCTCTTCCAGCGACTCCCCCGCCTCCGCGAACCCGGCGAAACAGGAGTATCGCCCGCCGCCCCACGCCGCGTTCGCCCCGAGCAGGACACGGTCGGGGTCCACCGCGGAGGTGAGCAGCACGATGACCGCGGGGTCGGTGCGTGGAAAATGCTCCCGACCGCAGCGCGGGCAGTGGCGCGACCACCCCGCGTGGCGGAGCTCCGTGCGCGTGCCACAGGCGGGACAGAACGGCGCGTCCCTGAGCCAGCCGGCCAGCGCGACAGCCGTGGCGAGGATGCCCGCCTCTTCCGCGGGCAGGTCACCGCCCATGCTCCGAAGCCGCCCCCACGCGGCCCCGGGCGGGAGAACGGGTTCGCCACCCTCGTCGCCCAGCACGGCGAGGAGAAGAGCCCCACCGTCGACGCTCCGCCCGAGGAACGCCCATTCGAGTACGTCGTCGGCCTCGGCCACGCGGAAAAGCGCCAGTCGATCGTCCGCGACGGGCGCCGCGTCTCCGCGGATCATCAGGACACGAGTTCCGGATGCCGCCCGCTCGCGTTCGATCAGATCCTCGGCCACGCGCTCGTCACCGTGCCGGTCGAGCGCACCGCCCGGCCATCGTGCGAGAGACGGGGAGGGCATCGAACACCTCTCTCAAGGGCGTGGCGCAAGGGGAACGAGCGAGCAGGCGACCTACCCTGGGGGCATGGCCCGCTCGCCCCTCACTCTAGCCGCGTCGGTGACGGCGGCTCTCCCGCGCATCGGCGTGACACGCGTCGGACCGCTGACCGAGAACGGTGCCGGCCGCTTCGATGCCGCCCTCGTCCACCTCGACGATGGACGCACCGCCGTCGTCCGTCTGCCCGCGTCCGAGGAGTTCGCATCCGACCTGGCCGCGGAGTCCCGTGCCCTGCTCGCGCTGACGCCCGGCGTTCGCGCCCTTCTCCCCTTCGCCGTTCCGGAGGTGCTCGGCGAGAGCGGCTCCGGAGCGGACCGCGTCCTGGTGACGACCCACCTCGAGGGGTATCGGATCGATCCGGCCCACCTGCCCAAGGGCCCGGGGTACGCGCCGGCCATCGGAGGCGCTCTCGCGGCCATCCATGCGCTCCCCGTCTCGATCGTCCGCACCGACGGGCTTCCCGTCCGCTCCCCGGAGCAGGTCCGCGACGACACGGCACGTTTGCTCGACCGCGCCGACGGCACGGATCGCGTCCCCGACGGTCTCATGCTCCGCTGGCGTCGGGCCCTGCGCGAAGACGACCTCTGGCGCTTCGAATCGGCCGTGGTCCTCGGCGGCGGCACGAGTTCGTCGGTCCTCCTCGAGGACGACGATGACGACATCCCCCACGTGACCGGCGTGCTCGACTGGTCGGGCTTGAGCGTCGGCGACCCGGCAGTGGACCTCCGCTGGTTGGCATCCGCTCCGCTCGCCGCCGACGACGTCTTCGGCGGCTACACCGCGTCCGGCGACCGCTCCCCCGATGCCCTTCTTCGCGAACGCGCTCGTCTGTACGCCGAGCTCGAGTTCGCCCGTTGGCTCGTCCACGGCCACGATGCCGGCGACGCGTCCGTCGTCGCGGATGCCGTCGCCCTGCTCGAGGCGCTCGTCGAGGGGGTCCGGGGCGACCACATCGTGACCGACTCCCGCACCGACATCGACGACGCCCTCGCACTCGTCGAGAAGGTGCCTCCGGCCGTCGTCAGCACGGTGGACACCTCGATGCAGACCGACGCCTACGATCCCGAGGCCCTGTCGCTCTACCTGTCGGCTGAGCGCGACCGCGAGGCCGCGGCCGCCGGGCTCGCCGCGGCCCTGGCCGACGACGACCTCCCGGGCGCGAATGCCGACACGGGGGCATTCGATCTGCCCCCGGCGCTCAGCGAGGAACCCGGTCCGACCGCGCCGATCGACCTCGATGGCTGGACCGAGGCCGCGCTGCGCCCCGCCGAATCGGACGTCTCGGATGACACGAGCAGCGCGACCGCCGCTGTCGCCGGCGACGCCGAGCACCACGCCGACGCGACGCACCACGCCGACGCGGACGACGAGGAAGACGCGGCTCGCGCGAGCCGGGCGGCTCTGCGTCGGTGGGGCGTGACGGGCGACGGCTCCTGAGAGGCCGCCGGGACGTCACCCCCGGATGACCAGCTCGTCTCCGACGTAGAACAGCGCCACGTCGATGGCCTCCAGCGGTATGCCGTGCTTGGCGTGGTACGCCTCGCGGTAGAGCTCCAGCTGGACCATCCTCGACCGGCGCTCTTCCGCTGTGAGCGGGGGTTTTCCCGTCTTCCAGTCGACGATCTCGTATCGCTCTCCGCGGCGGTACACCGTGTCGAGCTTGCAGATCACGACGTGCTCGCGCCCGTCCAGCCGCCGCGTGACGAAGTCGATCTCGGTCTCCACCTCGAGGGGTTGCAGCGCGGCCCACTCGGAGCGCTCGAAACACTCGCGGAGCCGCTGGAGCTCGGCCGCGTCGGCGGCCGAGGCGCCGAAGTCGTCGTCCTCCCAGAGGCCGCCGTCGTCGAGCCCCACTCCCGCGCCGACAAGGCCTGACCGCTGCTCGACCCACGCGTGGAACAGCGTGCCGAGCCGGGTCTGCCGGTAGGGCCGCTCCGGCATCGGACGCCGCACGTCATCGACGGCCGCACCGTAGTCGGCGACGTAGTCCTTGAAGCGCGAGGCGGGGATGCGCGTGGGCGCGGGAGCGTGCACGGGCTGCAGTCGCGCCGCGCGCTCGGCCAGCAGCAACGCCAGATCGGGATCGGGCTGAACCGGCACGGCATCCCGAGCCTTCCTCACCTCCGACGCCGCGGCCGTCACCGCCGTGCGGCGAGAGCCCAGGGGGTCGAGCGGCCAGTGCAGCAGACGCCGTTCGCCGTCGTAGGGATCCTCCCCCACCTCTCCGACGAGCAGCTCACTGCCGAGCGCTTCGGCCGCCTCGTCGAGGAACACACTGGGCCGGCGAGGCTTCTTCGTCCCCGACCAGGTGGACCCCGACAGCAGCAGGTGATCGCGGGCGCGCGTGAAAGCGACGTACGCCAGTCGGCGGTCCTCGTCGAGCTGACGGGCGCGGTTCGCCGCGACGAAGTCGTCGATGGCCGCCTTCAGGTCCTGCTGCGTCGCCGCTCCCCGCCAGCCGAGCGTCGGGAGCCAGGCCGCATCCCCACGGAAGTCGGAGGGCAGGATGCCGAACCCCAACCATCCCTTCGTGTCGCGCGGGAGCGAAGGAAGCTCATCCGTCACCAGCCGCACGACGGCCACGGCATCCCATTCGAGTCCCTTCGACCCGTGGATCGTGAGGAGTTGGACGACGTCATCCTCGGGCGGCTCGGTCCGCGGGGCGAACTCGTCGGCTTGTTCCGCGTGGTCGAGCCACGCGAGCAGACTCGCGACCGAGCCGGATTCATCGGCGGCGAGGAAACCGCGGATCTCGTCCACGAACGCCCGCAGCTGCGCGGAGGCGATCCGCGCGGGGCCCCGGGACTCGTTGGCGGCGAGCTCGATGTCGAGGCGCAACTCGGCCTCGATCAAGCGGATGAGCTCGGGGATCGGCGCACCGATACTGCGCCGAAGACCCGCGAACACTGTCCCCGCCTCACGCAGACGAGCGCGCCCCTCGGGGGTGATGTCGGCGAGCCACCCGTGGTCGTCCTTCTGCCGCGCGAGGAAATCGAGGGCATCGACGAGCGACGCGCGATCGGCGCCCGGCGTGGCACGCAGCCGATCGACGACCTCCGTCTCGAGCGGTCGCAAGGCGACATCGTGGGTCGCCAGGCGTCGCGCGAGCTGAGCGAGTGCGCGCAGGTCGGCGAGCCCGACGGACCATCGTGGTCCCGACAGGAGTCGGATGAGAGCCGATCCCGCCTCGGGGTCGCTGATCACCCGCAGAGCGGAGACGACGTCGACGACCTCGGGTGTCGTGAGCAACCCCCCGAGACCGAGAATGCGGTGCGGGATGCCGCGCCGGCCCAGCGCGTCCCCGAAACGCACCATGTGCTTCTTGCTGCGGAACAGGACCGCACCGGTCGTCGCCCGACCCTCGGCCTGACGCGCCGCGCGCACCCCGGTGAACCACGACGCGACCCGGTCGGCTTCGGCGTCGAGGTCGCTCTCGAACACGAGCTCCACCGCTCCGTCGGGAGCGCCGGGACGCGAGGCGAGCGCCCCCACGGCAATCGGGGAACGGTCGGCGAGCGGCGTGAGCACGGCGTTTGCCACATCGAGGACTCGAGCGCTGTTGCGCCAGCTTGTGAGCAGCGAGAAGTGTCGGCATCCCCCCTCCGGCGAGAAGGCAGCGGGAAACCCACCGAGGTTGCCGGCGCTCGCGCCGCGCCAGGCGTAGATGGCTTGGTGCGGATCGCCGACGGCCATCACCCCCGTGCCGCCGAACAGGGTCGCCAGCAGATCGGTCTGGACCACCGACGTGTCCTGGTACTCGTCGAGCAGGACGACACGGTAGCGCGCCCGCAGTTCGGCCACGACAGCCGGATGCTCGCGCGCGATCCGCAGCGCTCCGGCCACCTGATCGGCGAAGTCCATGACACCCAGCCGGATCTTCTCGCGGTCGTAAGCGGCGGCGAGGGTCGCCAGCAGACGGAGCGCGGAGACGCGCCCCGCGGCGTCCGCGATGTCTTTGTAGACGGTGACCCGCGCCGACGTCGACGGGCGCTCGACGATCCGTTCGAACTCGTCGGGGAACGCCGCGAGGCGTTCGAGATCGACGAGGTTGTCGACACCGTCGCGTGCGATCCGCAGCGCCGCGTCGATGAGGGTGCGCGGAGACTCCTGCCGCTCCTCGAGCCGCGGGTCGTCGGAGGTGAAGACCACACGCCGCATGAGCAGCCACGCCGCGGACTCGGAGAGGATCGCCGACTCGGCGTCGCGCCCGATACGCAGACCGTGCTCGCGCACGAGGGAGTCGGCGAAGCTGTTGTAGGTGGAGACCGTCGGCCGGTGCAGGAGCTGGTCGCCGTCGTCTTCCCCCGTGCCGAGCGTCGCGTACTCGTCGGCGAGGGCATCGAGGACCGCGCGGCGCGCCGCATCGCCGCGCGCGCCCTGCTGCGCTGCGAGCTCGGCGAAGACGGCCAGCCGCCCCGAGGCGTGCAGCTCGGGGAGCACCGGCAGCAGGCCGCGCGTCTCGAACTCGGACAGTCGCTGGAGGCGCCGCTGGATGCGTTCCGCCAGCTCTCCCGCGGCCTTGCGGGTGAAGGTCAGGCCGAGCACCTCGTCGCGGCGGACGATCCCGTTCGCGACGAGCCAGACGACGCGACCCGCCATCGTCTCGGTTTTGCCACTGCCGGCGCCGGCCACGACGAGGGCCGGGGCGAGCGGCGATTCGATCACCGCGGTCTGCTCCGGCGTGGGTGGGAACTGGCCCAGAGCGGCGGCGATCGTCGCCGCGGGGAGCATCGCGGTCATGAGGCGCTCACCGGCGACACGGTGTGGATACGACACAGGCCGTAGGAGAACTCGTCACGACAGTGCACCTCGTAGGGCGCGGCGAATCTCCCTCCGCGCATCACCCCCACCGCTCGCTGGACACGCTCGACGAATGCGGCGCGGGCCTCCTCGTCGAAGGGCGGCTGCAGCGGCTCGGCGTAGTCCTTGGTGGCCGCGGTGGGGCGCAGCACGAGCAGCTTGGCGCCTCCGGGGGCCCGTCCCTCCGTGTTCTCGATCGCGCCGGAGGCGAAGGCCAGTTGGTACGCGGCGAGCTGCGGATTGTCGGCGACCTTGGCATCCGTCTGCGGTTCGTTCTTCCCCGTCTTGAGGTCGACGATGACGACTTCGCCCGACGGCGTCACCTCGACGCGGTCGATGTCGCCGCTCACCACGGCGCCGTGCTCGCCCGCGTCGTCGACGGGAATCGGCACCTCGAAATGCCGTTCCGCACCGATCAGCCGGCCTCCCGCGTCGTCGAAACGCCGCAGGTAGGTCGCGAGCCGCCGCACGAGGTCCCGGGCGCGCGTCCGCTCCGCGCGTTCTCTCCAGGCGGCGTCGAAGACCAGTTCCCCCCACCGCTCGTCGACCACGGCCCACAGGTCGTCCTCCGACGATGACGCAGCCGTCTCGAGCGCGGCGTGGATGATGGTGCCGATCCCGGCGGTCGTGCCGCTGCGGTCACCTCCGAGGTCGGCGATGACCCAGTTCAGTTCGCACTCCTCGAGGGCATGGAGGCGTGAGGGTGACACGCGCACATCCTCTTTCGCCAGGTCGCGCAGCGGCGCCGTCGAGCTCGGGGCGGCGACGCCGTACCACTGCTCAGGCGCCGCCCCCGCGACGTTCGCCGACGCCAGCAGCGCGAGCTGCCCCGCGGCGTGCCTCCGGTCCGCAGCGGGGACGCGGGGAACGGTGAGTGTGCGCCGATGCCGGGCCACGAGCCCGCGGAGCGACAGCGGATGTTCGGGGATCGCGGATGCCGCCTCCGGCGTGGGAAGCATCTCGAACAGCACGCTGGGTCCGGTGTCGTCGTCGTCGACCGCCGTGACGATCAGCTTCTTCCCGGCGCGCGAGATCGCTCGGACGAACAACCGGAGTTCGTCGTGCATCGCCGCCCGCCGGCGGTCGAGCATGCCCGCGGCCGGAAGGTCGGGGAACTGCACCGCGTCCGCGAGGCGCCAGGTCTCGAGCAGTCCGCCGCGCAGACGGGTGTTGGGCCAGACCCCGTCTTGCACACCGGCGACGATGACGGTGTCGAACGCTGTGCCGGCGGCTGCCGCGGGCGTCAGCACGTGCACGGCGTCGATCACCGCCGGCTGCTCGATGCGGTCTTCGGCGACATCACTGTCGAGGATCGCTCGGAGGAAGACCGCGGCCTCACCGTCGGGCTCGCGCTCCGTGAAGCGCTTCGCCGCCTGGAACAGGGCCACGAGGGCGTCCAGATCGCGATCCGCCTGCTCGGCGAGCGGCCCGTGCCCGCGCGCGGCCTCTCGCCACGAACGAGCGAGACCGCTGCGCTCCCACGCCGTCCACAGCAGTTCGTGCGCCGTCGCGTGCTGCTCCGCTTGCGCGCGCAGAGCCGCGAGCGTCTCTCCGAGCCGAGCGGCGCGACGCGCTTCGCGCGAGTCGATCGTCGCGAATTCGAGCGGATGCCGAAGCCCCGAGGCCAGGACCTCGCCCGCCGACCTCGTTCCCCCGTCGCGGACTTCCTCGTGTCGAAGCACCGTGCGCAGTCGTCGGAGCTCGATGGGGTCGAGTCCGCCGAACGTCCCGAGAAGCGCATCGGTGACGGATTCGGGAGTCCACTCGGAGGGGTCGGTGGCTCCCAGTTCGACGAGGGCCACCAGGTCGCGCACGGGTCGCTGGGCGCCGAGCGCGACGCCGGGGCCGCCGGACCGCGCCGGGACTTCGCGGGCGGCCAGCTCGGCCTCGAGCGCGGCGACCTGACGGGAGTCGTGGGCGATCACCGCGCACTCGCCCCAGGGAACACCCTCGAGCACGTGACGCTCGCGCAGAAGGCGGGCGATCGCATCGGCTTCCTCCGCCGGCGACCGCAGCAGGAAGGTGCGGACCGAGCCGGTCGGGGCGACCCCCTCCGGCGCGCGCCGATGCGCCACGACGCCGGCGGAGCCGACGCGCGCGGCGACCGAACGCACGAGATCGACCTGCTCCGGCGTGCCACGGTGCACGGTGCGGAGCGCCGCGAGCTCCCCCAGCTCCCGCGTGAGACGCGCGAAGTTCTCCGGAGTCGCGCCGCGGAACGCCCCCGATCCGACGTCCGGATCGCCGAACGCGACCACTCCGATCCCCAGGGTGCGACACGCCCGCAGAAGGTCGACGCCACCACTGGTGAGCTCCTGCGCGTCGTCGACGAGGATGCATCGCAGCGCGGCGAACCGACCGAGGACATCCCGCTCTCGCAGAGCATCTTCGAGGATGCCGACGGCCTCCCTCGCCAGGTCGGCGGCATCGCGGTGGGCGCCGCGCATCCGCCGACGGACGTGCCGATACTCACGGGTGAAGGAGGCCAGGGACTCCCACACCTCCACCCCGTGCTGCGCGCCCAACGCCGAGAGGTCATCCGGACGGACGCCGAGGTTCGTGCACTCCGCGAGGAACGCGCGCAGATCGCCGCGGAAGCCTCGGGTGGCGCGGATCGAGGGGCCGAGCCACTCGGGCCAGCGTGAGAGCCCGTCGCTCTCGTCGGCCGCGTCGCCGTCGAGGAGGTCTTTCAGGATCTGGTCCTCATCGCCGCCGGTCAACAGCTGCGGAGGCTCGTTCCCCCGTCGCACCTCGGCCCCGCGCACGAGCTGGAAGGCGAAAGAGGCGAGCGAGCGCGCGAGCGCGCCCGAGGTCGCCCGTCCCACCGCGAGGGCGAGGGGGTCGCGCAGCGCCGTCGCTCCCGGCCGAGTCGGGGTCAGAACGAGGATGTCGTCGGGATCCACGCCGGATTCGACGAGTCGGCGCACACGTGCGACGAGCGTCGACGTCTTCCCCGAGCCGGGTGCGCCGACGACCACCCCGCTGCGCTCCGGCGCCCACGCGACGATCTCTCCCTGGTGGTCGTCGCCCGCGCCACGGACGTCCGAGACCTCATCGAGGACGGGCTGCGGGGCGTCGCGATCGAGCATGCCTTCCACGCTAGCCGGGGCCGCCGACACCGGCCGCGTCGCCCGACCGCGTGCACCCCGAGGCACCCCGCCCCCGCCGCGGCGTTCGCCATCCGCGAAGCGGCCCGTCGCACGCGACGTCGTGTCGGAGGGCTGCCCTAGAGTCGAAGAGCGCACCGGGCCGACCGCGACCCGGGCGGAAAGGACGCATCGTGGAGATCCGCATCGGCATCACCAACACCGGCCGCGAACTGAGCTTCGAGACCAACGAGAGCTCCGATGTCGTGAAGTCGTCGGTCGTCACGGCCCTCGACAGCTCCGCGAGCCACGTCACCTTCACCGACGTCAAGGGCAACTCCTACATCGTGCCCACCGCGAACCTGGCGTTCGTCGAGCTCGGCACCGAAGAGTCCCGCCGCGTGGGCTTCGTCGCCTGATCCTCACCCGCGCATGGAGATCCTGCTCGGCCTGATCATCGGAGCCGTCATCGGGCTCGGTGTCCACTTCGCGCTGCCGCACCGTGACGTTCGGGGCGCGACGCTCGCCCCGTTCGCCGGCGCGGCGGCATCGGCCGTCACGTGGACCGTCCTGACCTGGGCGGGGTTCACGGCCGCGTCACCCCTGCTGTGGCTCGCTGCCATCGCCGCGCCCGCCCTCACGACGCTGGCGCTCGTCCCGCTGCTCTCGCGCACGCGGCGCCGCCGCGACGCCGCCGACCGCGCCCGCCTCGGCATCTGACACGCGCCCGACCCGTCACGCACGAGGGGTCGCACGCCTCAGCGCGTCAGGCCGCCAACCCCATGGCATCCATGCGACGCGCGTGCGCGCCCATGAGCTCTGTGAAGACCGGCTCGACTTTGGCCTCTTCGGCGCGATCGAGTCTCGGATGCCGCAGCGCCGCCCGCGCGACCAACAGCGTGTCCCCCACCAGGCGTCGCCCCCACAGTGCGAGCAGCCAGCGCCATTCCTCGTCGCTCGCGATGGTCGCCCCGAGGATGTCGACGATGGCCTGACGATCGTCGTCGGCCTGGAGGATGCGCGCGACGCGGCGCCCGGTGTCGCCGTAGCTCGAGGACAGGGCGAGGTAGAAGTCGTCGAGCATGCCCGCGGTGATGTGGACCGAGAGCATGGTCTCCTGCGGGCGCACGCCGTGGGTGTTGCGCCGGAACGCGTCGAGCGACTCCCGGAACGGCAACATGAGTTGCGTCGGGTCGGCGCCCCGCTCGCGGATGAGCCCCACCAGCTCCTGATGCTTGATGAGGGCCGCTCCCGCCGCTCGCGAGAGCGACTCCTTCTCCGCGAGTTCCGGCGTGAGGGCGATGAGTTCGCTGAGGGTCTCGAAGAAGCCGAGCTGCAGATACGCGGCCTGCCCGAGGAAGGTCTCGATGTCGGGAGCGAGCTCCGCGAAATCTACGCGCAGGGCCTCGCCGAGGTCTCCGCGCGAACGCAGCTGCAGCGTCCGACCGACCGGGCGCTGACGACGACGGAACCACTCGAACACGCCTACAGCCTAGGCGTCGGGGGCGCGCGAAACACTGTTGGGTAGAGTGGACACGCCCCGGCGATGGATCGGGGCCCCGCGCCTGTGGACGAGTGGAGGGCGTGGATCCGACTCCCCAGACATCATCGGCCAGGCCAAGACGGGTACCGGAAAGACCTTCGGCTTCGGCATCCCCGTGGTCCAGCGCCTCGGCCCGAACCCCGAGCCCGGCGTCAAGGCGCTCATCGTCGTTCCCACGCGCGAGCTCGCCGTCCAGGTCTACGAAGACATGGACATGCTGACCTCGAACCGCCCGACCAGCGTCGTCGCCATCTACGGCGGCAAGGCGTACGAGGGCCAGATCGACCAGCTCAAGGCCGGCGCGCAGATCGTCGTCGGCACCCCCGGTCGCCTCATCGACCTGGCCAACCAGCGCCTGCTCGACCTGTCGAACGCGACCGAGGTCGTCTTGGACGAGGCCGACAAGATGCTCGACCTCGGCTTCCTCGCCGACATCGAGAAGATCTTCTCGAAGGTCCCGCCGGTGCGTCACACGCAGCTGTTCTCGGCCACCATGCCCGGCCCCATCGTCGCGCTCGCGCGTCGGTTCATGTCGAACCCGATCCACATGCGCGCCAACGACCCCGACGAGGGCCTCACGCAGGCGAACATCAAGCACCTCGTCTACCGCGCGCACTCGCTCGACAAGGACGAGGTCATCGCCCGCATCCTGCAGTCCGAAGGACGCGAGAAGGCCGTCATCTTCACGCGCACCAAGCGCGCCGCCCAGAAGCTCGTCGACGAGCTCGGCGACCGCGGCTTCAACGCCGCCGCCGTCCACGGCGACATGAGCCAGGAAGCGCGTGAGCGCTCGATGGCCGCGTTCAAGGCCGGCAAGAAGGACGTCCTGATCGCCACCGACGTCGCCGCCCGCGGTATCGACGTGAACGACGTCACCCACGTGATCAACCACACGATCCCCGACGACGAGAAGACGTACCTGCACCGCGCGGGTCGCACCGGCCGCGCCGGTAAGACCGGCATCGCGGTCACGTTCGTCGACTGGGACGACCTGCACAAGTGGGCCCTCATCAACCGTGCCCTCGAGTTCGGTCAGCCCGAGCCCACCGAGACCTACTCGTCGAGCCCGCACCTCTACACCGACCTGAACATCCCCGAGGGCACGAAGGGTCGCCTCGTGACGGCCCCGAAGGCCGTCGCCGCGCTCCGCGCCGTCGCCGCCGTCGCGGGGGTGCGTCCGGAGCGGCGTCCGAGGGCGGTTCGACCGGTGAGGGCGCTTCGCGCGCCGAGGACGGTGCCGGCACGCACGATGGCGCCGGCAAGGAGCACCATGACGGAAACGCGGCCCCGCGCCGCCGCCGCCGTCGCCGCAGCGGAGGCAGCTCGGGCGCCCCGTCAGCCCCCGTCGCCTGACGCGGAGACCTCATCGGCGTCGGTCCCTTCCCTGGGGACCGGCGCCGTTCTCGTTCGGTGAGGCGGGCATCCGGCGCCAGGCATCCCCGGACGCTTACGGGAAGACCGGGGCCGTTCCGCGGCCGAGGGCGAAGATGCGCGCGACCATGTCGTCGGCCGTGGTGTTCTCGCCCGGGACGTTGGGCTTGCCGAGCCCGTGGTAGTCGCTCGAGCCGGTGACGATCAGGTCGCGCTCGGCGACGAGGTCCGCGAGTAGCGCGGTCGGTTCGGGAAGGTTCTCCCGATGCCCGAGTTCGAATCCCGCGAGGCCCGCGTCGAGCATGGCCGCGGTGACGCTGTCGGGGAGCAGCGCGCGCCCCGCCGGATGCGCGACGATCGGCACGCCGCCGGCACCGACGACGAGTTCGACGGCTGTCACCGGATCCGGCGCGTACAACGCGACGTAGTAGTCGTTCGACGGGTGCAGAATGCTTGCGAACGCCTCGGTCCGGTCGGCGACGATGCCCCGCGCAACGAGCGCATCGGCGATGTGCGGACGTCCGACCGTTGCGCCGTCCGAGGTCTGCGCGACGATGTCGTCCCACGCGATGTCGTAGTCGCGCGAGATGCGCTCGGCCATGATCTGCGCACGGTCCAGGCGTGACGAGCGGATGCGATCCGTCATGGCGCGAAGGCCCGCATCGTCCGGGTCGATGAGGTAGGCGAGGACGTGCACGCTTCTCCACCGATGCCGGGCCGACAGCTCCATCCCCGGGACGAAGGTCATGCCGAGCGACGTCGCGGTGTCGGCCGCTTCCGCCCATCCCGAGGTCGTGTCGTGATCGGTGAGCGCGGCGGTGCGCAGACCGTGACGATGAGCGGCAGCCATGACCAGCGCGGGCGCCTCCGTCCCGTCGGAGTGCGTGGAGTGGAGGTGCAGGTCGCTGGGCCCCTCGAATCGACGATCGTGCTCCACC
>JARBUN010000186.1 GCA_029239635.1 Microbacterium sp.
GTCTGCCAATCCGCGAACCGCGTGATCGGTTGGTCGCCGAAGAACGACGCGGCCTCTGTGTTGGTCCCCGGGACCACGAAGAGGGCGGACGTGGCACGGGACGGGTCGCCCGACATCTCGATGAGTGAGCCGTGATCAGGATCCCAGGCGTAGAGGTGCTTCCGACCCTCCTGTACGGCCTGGAAGTACGCGATCTCGTCGTCGATCGCGCGCAGACGGCCGTCGGCCTGTGCGGAGGGCGACCGGAATCTGGTGGTCAGGGGATCCGCGTCGAGCTGCGCCTCGAGCCGCTGCCGACGGAGCTCCTCGACGCGCGCCGCGGCGCGCACGCGGTTCACGGCGACGCGCGTCTCGATCGCCACGCCGTCGAGGTTCCCGATCACGGCCGGCATCGCTGCGATGAGGGCGACCGTGGTCGCCGGTGGCAGGGAGTTCCACCATTGCGCGATCGCCGCGGGGTGCGCGCGGCGGATGACGGCGACCCACTCAGGATGCGCGGCGAGAAGCCGGGCCGCGTCTGCTCCGCCTCGGTCCGCAAGCCGTGTGAGGAGGGGGCGGGCGGCGGCATCCGTGATCGAGGTCGACTCGGCGGTCAGCGTCTGCTCGTCGACGCGCAGCCTGCCCGACAGCGTCCAGGGGATCTCGGGGATCGCCCGGAGGCGAGCCGCGCACGCGTCGACGGCCGCGTCCCACCGGTCGGCGAGCGCCGCGCAGTCGCGTCGGAACTCGGCCTCCGCATCGGCACGGGCGTCGGCGGCGAGTCGCTGGGCGAAGGGATCATCGGGGATGGGGCGCTCCGCTAACCCGGGGAGGAATCGCTTCTCGATGCGGGTGACGAGAGCGGAGCGCTCGCGGTCGATGGCGTCCAGTTCGTCTGCCAGCGCCTCTACCGCGGTGCACGCGAGCCCGATCCCGGTGATGATCTCGACCGCGGCGGGACCGATGAGGGTCATGGAGTCCTGGAGGTCGACCGACTCCGGCGCGCGATAGACCTCGGGAAGCATGCCCCACGAGAACAAGATGTTCTCCGCGCTCAGTCGGAGCGGTGAGCCCGTCTGGCGCAGAGCGTGGGCGCAGCGACGAAGCTCCTCGGGGTCGGCGGGGGCGACGGGGATGTCGGCGATGTCGATGTTCATGACAGGCGCGCCCCGAACCGCGATGGATCGAAGAGCGGCGCGCGCGTGCGCGCCTCGAGCGCCGCGGCGGTCTGCGCCATCTCGTCGTCAGCCGTGACGTAGGACATCACGATGGCGCGCAGCGCCGCCACGGCGACGCGCCCGTGTGACACCATGCCGTGCGACAGGGACACGCGGGCGCCTGCGACGTCGTCGAACGCCGTGCGCGCCGGCGTCGCGCGCGCCAGTGCCGTGCTCAGCGCCTCGACGGCGCCGCGCAGGGCGTCGGAACAGTCGAGGGTCTCGTCGAGGGCACGCCGCAAGCGGTCGGCAATGCCGATGACCTGGTCGGGCTGCAGCGAGTAGGACATGCCGGGATGCTAGGGAGTTTCGCGCCTCGCGATTTTCACCCTGTGGACAGAGGCCTGCGCCTTCACCCGTCCCGGCGCCGCCTCACCTCCCGGCCGCGTACCCCTGCATCCCTCGGGGGTTCGCCGCTGCCCACAGCAACCCGTCTGCGTCACGGCCGACGGCGCTCACGCGACCGAGCGCCCAGTCTCCGGCGACCACCACACGGTGACCTCGCCGTTCGAGGTCCGAGATGACCTCGTCGTCGATCCGCCCCTCGGCCATCGCCCCGGCCGGGGTCCAGGTGCGCGGCCAGAACGAGTCGGCGATCGCGGTGGTGTGCAGCGTCGGGGAGTCGATCGCCTGCTGCGCCGTGTACCCGCCGATGAGCGTCCGCAGGATCACCGGCAGCTGCCATTGGTCCTGCTGGTCGCCGCCGGGGGATCCGAGAGCAGTCACCTCGTGGCCGCGGGAGACGAGGGTGGGCGTGAGCGTGGTGCGGGGTCGTCGACCCGGCGTGAGAGAGGCGGGATGGCCCGGGACCAGCCACGTCATCTGCAGGCGGGTGCCGAGACAGAAGCCCAGCTCAGGGATCGTCGGCGACGACTGCAACCACCCGCCGGACGGGGTCGCAGAGATGACGTTTCCCCAGCGGTCGATGACGTCGATGTGGCACGTGTCGCCGCGCGTCTGTCCCGAACGATCAACCGTGGGTTCACCCGTTGCCCCGGCGGCGACACCCGCCTCGGTGCGGAGGGGCGGGATCACCGGATGCCGTCCCTCGGGCTTCCCGGGGCGGAACTCCCTCGAGGCGTCTTCGCCGATGAGAGCGCGACGCTCCGCGATGTAGTCGTCGGCGAGCAGTGCCGACGGCGACACCGCCCCGTCTCCGTCGCCGAACCAGGCGTCGCGATCCGCGTACGCGAGTTTCTGCGCCTCGAGCACGGTGTGCGCGCCGCGACCGCGGCTGATGTCGAGGTCGTCGTCCGCGCCACGTGCGCACGTCCTCGGCGCTCAGGACTCCGCGGTGGTCGCCTCCGTCCGAGTGCCGGTGCGGCTTCTCCACGAACGCGGCCGCCACGGGGAGGACGTCCTCCGCCCACCGGGTTCGAGCGGCATCGATGCGGGCCTCCCGCGAGTCAGCGGACCCGCCCGCGGTCACGAGCGCGTCGAGCACGTCCGCATACGCCGGGTTGCGCACGACGGTGTCAGGGGTGGGAGCCGTGCCGCTCGGCATCCATTGGGCGGCGGAGGAGGGCCAGTGATCGCGGAAGAGGTCGACGACGCGGCCGATCGTCGCGGCCGCGCCGGCGACCAGGGGGTGAGCCCGCCCGCGCCGGGCACGAGGTCGAGCCCGAGGACGGTGACGTGCGCGATCGTGGCTTCGGCGGGCGCCGGCCCCTGCCCCATGAGCACGACCGGCTCCGCGACCCCGGCCGGACGGACCAGCGCGACCAGGTCGCCCCCGGGGCCGTTCAGGTGCGGCTCCACAACGTGCAGCACGAACGCTGCGGCGACCGCGGCGTCGAACGCCGTGCCTCCGCGTTCGAGGACGGCTTGGGCTGTCGCGGTGGCGGTCCAGTGAGTGGATGCTGACATGCCGAACGTTCCCCGGAGGGTCGGGCGCGTCGTGAACGAGGGCGGGGGAGTGAAGCTCACCGCGACAGCCGAGCGATCCAGTTCTCGATCTCGTCCGCGGTGCGGGGGATGTCGGCCGATAGGTTCACCGGTCCGTCCGACGTCATGACGATGTCGTCTTCGATGCGTACGCCGATGCCCCGGTACTCCTCGGGGACGGTGAGATCGTCGATCTGGAAGTAGAGCCCCGGCTCGATCGTGAAGACCATCCCCGGCTCGAGCAGACCGTCGTAGTACATATCGCGGCGCGCCTGGGCGCAGTCGTGCACGTCGATGCCGAGGTGGTGACTCGTGCCGTGCACCATGTAGCGCCGGTGCTGGCCGCCGGTGTCGGCATCCAGAGCCTCTTCAGCGGTGACCGGGAGAAGGCCCCATTCGGCCACGCGCGCGGCGATGACCTCCATGGCGGCTTCGTGCACGCGACGGAACGGCACGCCCGGTCGCGCGGCCTCGAACGCCGCATCGGCGGCCTCACGCACGGTTTCGTATACACGGCGCTGCACGTCGGTGAAGCGCCCGGAGACGGGGAGCGTGCGGGTGATGTCGGCGGTGTAGAGGCTGTCGATCTCGACGCCGGCGTCGATGAGGATGAGGTCGCCCGGCTTCACGGCGCCGTCGTTGCGCGTCCAGTGCAGGTAGCAGGCGTGGGGTCCGGATGCCGCGATCGTGTCGTACCCGACCGCGTTGCCGTCGGCGCGGGCGCGCTGGTGGAAGACGCCCTCCACGACCCGCTCGCCGCGGGGGTGCTCGACGATGCGCGGCAGCTCGGCGACGATGTCGTCGAAGCCGCGCGCCGTGACCTCGACCGCGAGTGCCATCTCGGCGAGCTCGAACTCGTCCTTCACGAGACGCAGCTCCGAGACGAACCGGGTGAATTCGTCATCCTCGCCGACGGTGCGGTCGGAGTCGGACGCGACGAAGTCGTCGACGTGCGCCGTCGCGACGCCGAGGTCGGCAGCGACTCCGTCGAGCGCCGGACGGGGCCCGATCCAGAACTCCCCGACGGACGCATCGGCGTAGAACTCGGGCGTGGTCCGGTCGGCGCGCTCCCGGAAGTACAGCACGACATCGTGTCCGTCGTCGCTCGGCTCGAACACGAGGATGGAGTCGGGCTCGGCGTCGGACGCCCACCCGGTCAGGTGCGCGAACGCCGAGTGCGCCCGGAACGGGTAGTCGGTGTCGTTGCTGCGCTGCTTGAGACCGCCGGCGGGGATGACGAGACGCTGGCCGGGGAAAGCCGCCGACACCCTCTGCCGTCGTCGCGCGGCCCACGCGGCCTGCTCGCGGGGGGCCGGCAGAGACTCCTCGCGTTCGGCCCAGCCGGTCGAGATCGTGTCGAGGAAGCCTCGGGGGAACGGCGCCTTGCGGTTCGTCGTCGCGTTCGCGGGCGCGTCGTTCGCCTGCGGCTCCGCGGTGACGGGGGTGGCTGCCTGCTCGGAGGGGGCGATCGTCTCGCCGGTGGCGGGGGAATCCATGCGTCCAGTTTCGCACCGCTCGCGCCGGGGCGCGCGGGCGGGTCGAGCGTGTCGCGGACGCCGGGGCGCGGCATCCGGGATCCGTCGTCAGCCGCCCGTGCGTTCGAGCTGGACGACGACGGGACGATGGTCGCTGCCGGAGCCGTCGAGCGTGCGCATGACGATCGAACCGGAGACGGTCCAGTCCGGCGTCGCCATGACGTGGTCGATCGGGGCGCCCAGCATCGCGGGCACGTTCGTGGGCCAGGTGCCCACGCCGCCGTTGCCGCTCTCGGACGTGGTGTCGCGGCAGCGGCCCAGGGTGCCGCCGTCGACCCCGAGTCCGGTCATATGGTCGAGCGTCGCGTTGAAGTCGCCCGCGAGGATCACGTTGTCGCTCGCGCACTGGTCCGCGAGCCACTCCAGGTCGGACCGCCACTGGGCCATGTAGTCCTCGCGCGGGGCGACGGCGTGCGCCGCGACGATGATCGGTCCGTCGCCGGAGACGGGCATCGCGACGGCGCTCGGCACGGTCGAGGTGTTGCTGGACCCGTCGAGGGAGGAGTCGATCACCGAGTAGTCACCCAGTTCGGGCCGGATGAGGACGGTGGTCGAGGTGGCTCCCCACCCGGTGACGCCGTACTCGGCATGGTGGGCCCACATCGGCCTGCCCATGTCGCGCATGAGCTCGGCGACGCGCGTGCCGGTGTCGATCGTCGTCTCGGGCAACGTCACGACGTCGGCCTGCATGTCGACCGCGAACTGCCGCAGGCTCGTCGCTGTCTTGTCGGGCAGACTCTCGTCCCCCGTGCCGCGCTGCACGATCGTGAAGCCGTTGACGCCCGCGGCGATACCGAAGACGAGGGCCAGGGTGAGCGCCAGAGCACGGAG
The DNA here is from genome assembly GCA_029239635.1 of Microbacterium sp. Taxonomy (GTDB): domain Bacteria; phylum Actinomycetota; class Actinomycetes; order Actinomycetales; family Microbacteriaceae; genus Microbacterium. The sequence goes on from JARBUN010000186.1 coordinate 5,447, forward strand.
GGGGCGGATCAGCGCGAAGAGCAGAGCGAGCACGGTCGCTGCGGCGAAGACGGCACCGAGGGCGGCGCGGAACGAGATGACCTGGACCAGCGGGAACGTGCGCTCGAGGCCGAAAACGCCGGGCCACGTGAGGACCGCGGCGCCCGCAGCGAACGCGAGCGCGACGATGACTCCGAACAATCGACGCACGCGCTCGACCCTAGGCGAGCCGCCTGAGAGATCCACGGATGCCACGGCTTCGGTGGACGCTTCCGGTGCACCGCCGCCCGCCCGGCGATCCCGACCCGCGCTAGGCTCGATGGGTGGAGCACGATCGTCGATTCGAGGGGCCCAGCGACCTGCACCTCCACTCCACGCACTCCGACGGGACGGAGGCGCCCGCGCTGGTCATGGCTGCCGC
>JARBUN010000071.1 GCA_029239635.1 Microbacterium sp.
CCCGGAACGGCGAGACCGCATCCGTTCGTCGAGACCGCACCCGGTGGTTCGCAATCGCGTGCGGTTTCGACAACGCGATGCGGTTTCGTCGACGCGACGCCCCGGCCGCGGTCCTCCCGCGCACGCGAAAGCGGGCCGGGCGCACCGCCCGACCCGCCCGCGCGAACCTCAGACCAGGCGCTTCTTCGGCGACACGTCGTACGTGTTCTCGGGGTCGGAGAACACCGTGTCGCCGAGGGCCTCGTCGATCGCGGCGAGGGTGTCGGCATCCAGGGTCACACCCGACGCCTTCACGGTGTCGGCCAGCTGCTCGGGACGCGAGGCGCCGACGAGGGCCGCGGCGATGTTCGGGTTCTGCAGCACCCACGCGATCGCGAGCTGCGGCATGGCGAGCCCGGCCTCGTCGGCGATGGGCTTGAGCCGCTGCACGGCCTCGAGCGTGTCGTCGTTCAAGAACCGCTTGATGAAGTTCGCGCCGCTCTTCTCGTCGGTCGCGCGGGATCCCTCGGGCGCGGGCTGACCCGGCAGGTACTTGCCGCTCAGCACGCCCTGCGCCATGGGCGACCAGACGATCTGCGAGATGCCGAGTTCTTCACTCGCGGGCACGACCTTGCCCTCGATCACGCGCCACAGCATGGAGTACTGCGGCTGGTTCGAGATGAGCTGGATGCCGAGCTGCTTCGCGAGCGCGTGACCCTCGCGCAGCTGCTCGGCGGTCCACTCGGACACACCGATGTAGAGGGCCTTGCCCTGTCGCACGACGTCGGCGAACGCCTGGAAGGTCTCTTCCAGCGGCGTCTCGTAGTCGAAGCGGTGCGCCTGGTAGAGGTCGACGTAGTCGGTGCCGAGGCGCTTCAGCGACCCGTTGATCGAGTCCATGATGTGCTTGCGGCTCAGCCCCGTGTCGTTCGGCCCCATGGGACCGGTGGGGAAGTACACCTTCGTGAAGATCTCGAGCGACTCGCGACGCCGGCCCTCGAGAGCCTTGCCGAGCACCGTCTCGGCGGCGCCGTTGGCATAGCCGTCGGCCGTGTCGAACGTCGTGATGCCCGCGTCGAGGGCGGCGTGCACGGTCTTGATCGCCGCGTCGTCACCGACCTGAGAGCCGTGGGTCACCCAGTTGCCGAGGGTGATCTCCGAGATCTTGAATCCACTGTTTCCGAGGTAGCGATAACCGACCATGCTTCCACGCTAGACCCGGGCGCCGACATCGGGGCCGTGGCATCCGGACCGGCGTTCTGCCAGGCTCGGTGCGAGCGCGCCGGTCGGCGTCGCCGCGACGGAGGACCCGCCCATGACCCACCGACCCGACGGCGCGCTGACGCCCGTGTTCGACCGCGCCGGAGAGGCCTCGCGTCGCCCGCGCGACCGGTTCCCGCGCACGCCCGAGCTGCCCGAGACGGCGTACCAGATCGTGCACGACGAGATGATGCTCGACGGCAACGCGCGCATGAACTGATCGACAAGGACGAGTACCCGCGTACGGCCGAGATCGAGCGCACGTGCTGGCGCATGCTCGCCGACCTCTGGCACGCCCCCTCGGTCGACGGCGCCGCGGGCACCTCGACGATCGGCTCGTCCGAGGCGTGCATGCTCGGCGGCCTCGCCCTGAAGCGACGCTGGCAGCATGCGCGGCGGGCGGCGGGGAAGTCGACCGAGAAGCCCAACCTCGTCATGAGCAGCGCGGTGCAGGTGTGCTGGGAGAAGTTCTGCAACTACTGGGACGTCGAGGCGCGGTACGTCCCCGTCACCGACGAGTACCCGGTGTTCGACGGCCACGATCTCGCCGACCACGTCGACGAGAACACGATCGGCGTCGTGGCCATCATGGGTGTGACGTACACCGGGGCGTACGAGCCCGTGGCATCCATCTCCCAGGCTCTGGATGCCATCCAGCAGGCGACGGGACTCGACATCGCCATCCACGTCGACGGCGCCTCGGGGGCGATGGTCGCGCCGTTCCTGCGGCCGGACCTGGTCTGGGACTTCCGTCTCGAGCGCGTGCACTCGATCTCGACGTCGGGGCACAAGTACGGCGGGGTGTATCCCGGCGTGGGCTGGATCGTGTGGCGCGAGGAGAAGTGGCTGCCCGAGGACCTCGTGTTCCGCGTGAGCTACCTCGGCGGCGACATGCCCACCTTCGCGTTGAACTTCTCGCGCCCCGGAGCCCAGGTGCTGCTGCAGTTCTACCTCTTCCTGCGCCTCGGCTTCGAGGGGTATGCCACCGTGCAGAGCGGTCTGCAGAAGGTCGCTCTGCACCTCTCGCACGGGATCGGCGCGATGGGGCCGTTCGAGCTGGTGAGCGATGGCAGCGACCTGCCGGTGTTCGCGTGGCGCATGCGCCCGGGCTACACCGAGAACTGGAACCTCTACCACCTGTCCGATCGTCTGCGCATGCACGGCTGGCTCGTGCCGGCCTACCCGCTGCCGGATGCCATGTCCGACCGCACCGTGCAGCGGATCGTCGTGCGCGCGGGCCTCAGCCTCGACCTCGCCGACGACCTGCTGGAGGACATCCGCACCGAGGTCTCCTACCTCGACAAGCTGGAGTCGCCGATGCCGATGGAGGGCACGGGCCCCCTGCTCGCGCGGATCGGGAACGGGGACGGCCGCGATGAGCGCGCGGGTGTACTCCTCGCGGGGAGCGGTGAGCACCTCGCGGCGCGTGCCTTCCTCGACGATGCGGCCGCGCTGGAGCACGACCACCCGATCGCTCAGTTGGTCGACGACGCGCAAGCGGTATCGCCGCTCGGGACGGCCGGGTAGCCTCGCTGGCATGCGTCGCACCGGTCTGATCAGCGTTCTCGCCCTCGGCATCCTGGCCCTCACCGCGTGCGGATCTCCGGCGTCGTCCGGCGCTCAGGACGAATCGACGTCCTCCGTCGCTCCGGTCGAGAGCCCCGGAGCCGGGGGCGTTCCGCGCACACTCGCCGACGTCCGCACCGAGGTGCCCCAGCTCGACGGGGTCGATCTCGAGCGGGTCGAGGGTCTCACGGTGACGCAGGACGGGCAGCTGTGGACGTTCGAGTCGAGCGGGGGAACCGAGGCGACGCAGGCGATCCGCGACGCGGTCGAGCAGAAATTCGGCGACTTCCCCGCGGCGGCGCGCACCTCGGAGAACGGCCGCACCACCGACGTGAAGACGGTCCTGATCGACAGCAGTCCGGTCAAGCTGAGCCTCATCGACCGGGGCGGAGAGGGCTTCTCCCTCTCGGTGCTCGCGGGCCCGAGGGTGACGGCGACGCCCGCGTCCTGAGCGCGGGCGCTCGTCAGGCGACGGGCGTGGCCGCGGCGGCGACCTCGTCCTCCTCGGTCGCGACGAGCTGGCCGCACGCCCCGTCGATCTCCTTGCCGCGGGTGTCGCGGAGGGTCGTCGGGATGCCGGCGTCGTTGAGGCGGCGCACGAACTCGTTCTGCACCGGGACCTCGGATGCCGTCCAGATCGAGCCCGGGGTCGGATTCAGCGGGATCGGGTTCACGTGCACCCAGCCGCGACCGCGGGCGTTGAGCTTGTCGGCGAGCAGGTCCGCGCGCCAGGCGTGATCGTTCATGTCCTTGATCAGGGCGTATTCGATCGACACGCGGCGCCCGGTCTTGTCGAAGTAGGCGCGGGCGGCATCCAGGGCCTCGTCGACCTTCCACCGGGAGTTCACCGGGATGAGCTCGTCGCGGAGGCCGTCGTCGGGGGCGTGCAGCGAGAGGGCGAAGGTGACCGGGATGTTCTCGTCGGCGAGCTTCTTGATCGCGGGCACGAGTCCGACCGTCGACACCGTGATGCCGCGGGCGCTCATGCCGAGCCCGTGCTCCTTGTCGACCATGACGCGCACGGCCTGCATCACCCGCGCGTAGTTGGCCAGCGGCTCGCCCATGCCCATGAACACGATGTTGCTCACGCGGTCGAGGGAATGATCGTCGCGCTTCTTGCCGCCCAGGCCGCCGGCGGCGATGAGGGCGTTCGCGCGCACGATCTGCTCGATGATCTCGGCGGCCGACATGTTGCGGGTCAGTCCCGCCTGGCCGGTGGCGCAGAACGGGCAGTTCATGCCGCAGCCGGCCTGGCTCGACACGCACAGCGTGATGCGGCCGGGGCGGCCGGGTCGGACGTGTAGTGCGTGAAGTAGTGCTTCTCGAGCTGCTTCGCGCGGAACCCGGGGAGGCCAAGCTCCTTGACCTTCTCGACGCGCTCCGCGGCCGTGAGGTCGGCGAGGTGCACGGGCGGCTTGCCGCGCTTCGGGCTCGCGAACTGCAGCAGCGGACGACCGGTCTCGTCCTTGGCCTGCTGCCACCCCTCGGTGGCGGGACGCACCTGGCGTCCGGCCTTCGGCTTCGTCTCGCGGATGCCGGTGTCGGCAGGCGCCCCCGCGGGGCGCGCCTGCCGGGGCGTGGTGGAGAGGAGAGGGAGACACGACGTCGAGCAGGGGTCCGCCTGTGACAGCTTTCGTAGCCATAAGACCTCTTTGTGGATATTATCGTCGTCATAGGAGATCAATGAGCGGCTATCGGATCGATCACGAACTGCGCGAGTTCGGTGCGCACGTGCGCGGATGGCGCATGGTCCTCGGGCTGACCGCCCAACAGGTGGCAGAGCGTGCCGACATCACGCGCGACACGCTTCGAAAGATCGAAACCGGCGACGCCGGGGTGAACTTCCGCAGCGTCGCGCAGGTCCTCCGCGCGCTCGGCATCCTGGATCAGGTCGTGGACGCCACCGATCCCTTGGCGAGCGACATCGGTCGCCTGCGCGCGGGCGACCTCACGAAGAAGCGCGCACGATGACGGATCTCGACGTCTTCCTGGACGAGAACGGCACCTCGCGGAAGGTCGGTCAGGCCTACGTCACACGGAGCCGCGGCGAGGTATCGACGACGTTCGTCTACGACACCCTCTATCTCGCTGGCGGCGGGGCGCGTATCGACCCGGGTCTTCCCCTCGTGTCCGGCAGTCAGCACGCACCCGGGCTGGTGCGGGCGTTCGCCGACAGCGCTCCGGACAGGTGGGGGCGGAACCTCATCGAGAAGGCCGAGCGCGTTCGCGCACGGGAGGAGCAGCGCGCGCCCCGCCGCATGGACGATCTGGACTTCCTGCTGGGCGTCAGTGACGACACTCGCCAGGGCGCTCTGCGTTTTCGACTCTCAGGGACGAGCGCCTTCCTCGGCGACGACGCTCACGTTCCCCCGCTCGTCTCGCTCCCGCGACTCCTGCGCGCAGCCGACGACCTGTCGGCCGGCGGCGAGTCCGCCGAGGCCATCAAACAGCTCCTCGACACAGGAACGACCGGCCTGGGAGGCGCCCGGCCGAAGGCATCCGTCCGCCTGGCGAACGGCGATCTCGCCATTGCGAAGTTCCCGCACTCCAGCGACCAGTGGGACGTCATGGCGTGGGAGGCGACCGCCCTCGACCTCCTCGAGGCAGCAGGGATCCGCACACCGCAGCGCACGCTGACGAAGGTGGGCGACCGCAGCGTCCTGCTGCTGCGGAGGTTCGACCGCGCGGGGAGCGAGCGCATCGGCTACATCAGCGCCATGACCGCCGTCGGCGCTCGCGACGGCGACCACCGCGACTATGCCGATGTCGCGCTGGCCGTCCGCGACCTGTCGCCCTCCCCGAGACGCGACCTTCGCGAGCTCTTCGATCGCGTCGTGGCGAGCGCCGCGCTGGGCAACACAGACGACCACCTGCGAAACCATGGGTTCCTCTCCGCACGGGGTGCCTGGACGCTCAGCCCGGCGTTCGACGTGAATCCGCAGCCGGACGCGTTTCGCCCCCGCTCGACGTCGATCATGGGGGCGGACAGCCCGCCGGACGAGGCGGAGGCGCTCATCGCCTTCGCCGAGGAGTGCGACCTCGATCCTGTTTCCGCGCGCGGCCGAATGGCATCCGTCATGCACGCAGTGGAGAACTGGCGGGAGCGAGCCCGAACGAACGGCATCGCGAGCCGCGAGATCGCGTTGATGGGCGAGTCGATCGAGGGGCGGTCAGGAGCGGTGGCGCGCGTCTGCGCGAAGAGCTGAGCGCAGCCGCCTCGCGCACCGGGCTTCCCTCACCATTCGCCATTCACCCGCATCATTCGGCGAAGAGGTGGTGTCGGAGAGGTCCGCATCAGGGCAAGGTCGTCGAATGAGCATCGATACCGGCGGGCGGGGCCCCACCGCACCGACGCAACCGACCGACTGGAAACGAAGTCTGAGTGTCTTCGCCGCGCTGCTGATCGTCGGCGCCTTCTCGGCGGCCACCGTCGCCTTGATGACCGCGGTTCTCGCGGGGCCACCTCGTTCCATCCCCTGGGCCAGCGTCGTTTCTGATTGGAGTCTCGCCAGCACAACGCACGTGGGGTGGTCGGCTTCTCTTCTCACAGCGACTGCGGCGACTCTGGCGACACTGTCCAACACGTCTCTGGGCAACGACGAAAAGCTGCGGAACGCCCTCACGATCGTCGCGCACGTCATGGCGGTCGGAGCCGCGCTATGGATCGGGACGGCGCTGATAAGCATGCTCGTCCCGGCGACGCCCGAGGTGTGGGCGGCGCGACAGCAACTCTGGGGGGTGATTCTCGTCGCCGGCCCGATCGTCATCGGCGCCGGATTGGCCGCGGGACGTTACCCGCGGATCAGCCCCGAGGCCCGGCTCGCGTCCGGCGAGAGGAACCTCCGTGACCTCGACGCTCAGCTCAGCGACATGCGACGACGCGCGAACCCGGAATGGAGCATGCTGCGCGCTCGATCCGTTGCGTGGCTCCCGCCGATCGCCGTCGGAGCTGCGTGCGTCATCTCGCTGATCGTTCTCATGTCTGCGCAGGGCGTGACCCAGCCCCGGATCTTCGCCGGGTGGATCGCTTCCGTCCTCGCGCTTCTGTCCTTCTGGGCGGCACCCATCGGTCTTTGCCGAGTGGTGTGGGCTCAGCCTCTCGGAACGCTGTGGCGGCGCGACGAACCGACGGCGAACCGGAGACCGACGGCATGGGGTTATGCGGCTCTCGTCGCTCTCGTGCTCTGGGCCGCCTTTGCGCTCGTTCTCTGCGTCGCCCTGATCGTTCTCATCCTGATCGATCCCGGATCTGACGAACTGCCCGTTCGGCTCGGGTACTCGGCGGTCCTCGGCGGCGGACTGATCGCGCTGACCGTGGCGCTCATGCTCCATCGTCACAACAGAACCGCCTGGGCGACCATCGGATATCTCCGCAGGGCTCGTTTTCGCGACGGGTACATCGCGCAGATCGAGCAGGCACAGGCCGAGCTCGACCGGCGCCGGCGCGAGGAACGATCTCATGCGCTGTTCCCGAGGGTCTGGGATGCTCTTCGCCGTCGGCGAGCGTGAGCATTCACCACGCCCGAGCCGGAGCCGCGTGCCATCGCCCTAAACTGCATCCCATGCCCGGTGCCGGTGACGTCTCCCTCCCGCCCGGCGGCGTGCAGAAGCTGCTCAACAACAACGTCGTCGTGGCGATCGACGAAGACGTTCGTGCTCGAGCAGGGCAGCGACACCGCCCACGCGCAGAAGCTCCTCACCGACGCTCCGTACGCGCTCGTCGAGGCGGTGCTGCACGCCGTCGACCAGGCCGAGCGCGATCTCGGACGCGACCTCGGCCGCCGCCTCCCCCTGGCCGTGATCGACCACGTGAACTACGTCATCGAGCGCCTCGACCAGGGCATCCGCATCCCCGGCACCTCGATGCCCGAGCTGCGGATCCTCCACCCCGACGAGTCGCGCGCCGCGGAGCGCATGGCGGCCTCGATCGCGGCATCCCTCGACCGTGAGCTTCCGCCCGAGGAAGGCGTGTTCCTCACGATGCACCTGCTCAACGCCACCCGCGACGAGCCGAACGGCACCGCGGCCCTGCTGTTCCGCCGCGTACAGCACGTCGTGCGCACGGTCGAGACGGGCCTCGGCGTCGCCCTCGACACCGAGAGCCCCGACTACGCGCGGTTCATCCTGCACGTGCGGTTCCTCCTGCAACGGCTCGTGAACCGCGCGATGCTCAGCAGCGGGGACTCCTCGTTCTTCGAGTTCGCGAAGCACCGCTACCCCCGCGCCTTCGGCATCGCCGAGGGCGTGAAAGCGTACGTCCATGCGGCGACGGGGTCGACCCTGACCGACGAAGAGGTGCTGTATCTCACCGTGCACGTCGAGCGCCTCGCGACGAGCCTGGGCCGCCCCGACGACAGTGGCGTCTTTTTTATTGCCCGAAACATCCCGGAGGCGTCGCCCGAACATCTCGAAGAGGCCGCACAGGAGCGGCGAAAGGCAGGCGGATTCCGATGGTGGATCACGCGAAGACAGCGGCGGCGGTAGTGACCGGCGTCGGCGGAGAGAGCAACATCACCTCGCTCGTGCATTGCGCGACGCGGTTGCGGTTCGTGCTCAAGGACGAGAGCAAGGCGGATGCCGCGGCGCTCCGCGCCACCCCCGGCGTCATCACCACGGCGCAGGCGGGCGGGCAGTACCAGGTCGTGATCGGCAATGACGTCCCCGACGTCAGGGCGGCGAAGAGGGTCCGAAGGGCAACCTCTTCAACCGCTTCATCAAGATGATCTCGGCGATCTTCACGCCGATCCTCTGGGCGCTGGCCGGCACCGGGCTGCTGAAGGCGTTCGTCGCCGCGGCCGTCACCTTCGGCTGGCTGGATGCCACGAGCTCCACCTACGTGATCCTGAACGCACTCTCCGACGCGCTCATCAACTTCCTCCCGATGGCCCTCGCCATCACCGCGGGGCGCTACTTCAAGGCCTCCGAGTTCACCTCGTTCGCGATCGCCGGCGCGCTGGTCTACCCGAGCATCGTGGCGCTCAACGGCCAGCCGGACATCACTTTCTTCGGCATCCCGGTGACGATGGTCAGCTACGTCTCCAGCGTCATCCCGATCATCGTGATCGTGTGGCTGCAGAGCTACGCCGAGCGGTTCCTGCTCAAGGTCCTGCCCGGCGCGGTGAAGCGCTTCCTCACACCGATGATCGTCGTGGCCCTCGCCGTCCCCCTCGTGTTCCTCGCGATCGGCCCGCTCTCGAGCCTGATCGGTGGCGGTCTCGCGTCCGCGATCGGCTGGGTGTTCCAGACCGTGCCGTGGCTGGGTGGCGCGATCATGGGCGGCCTGTGGCAGGTCTTCGTGATCTTCGGCCTGCACTGGGGTCTCGTGCCCCTGTTCCAGCTCGAGCTGCAGACCACCGGTGCTCGTGCGTTCGCGCAACAAGAACCTCCGTTCGCTCGCCGCCCCGGCGACCCTGTCGGGCTTCCTCGCCGGCATCACCGAGCCCGCGATCTACGGCATCAACCTGCCGCTCAAGCGCCCCTTCGCCTTCGGCATCGTCGGCGGTGCGCTCGGTGGCGCGCTCATCGCGATGGGCGGGGTCTTCTCGAAGGCCTTCGTCGTGCCCTCCGGTCTCGCGCTCCCCGCGCTGCTCGGCAACGGCAACATGGTCATGCTCGGCATCGGTCTCGCGGTCGCGATCATCGTCCCGTTCCTCCTCACGGTCATCGTCGGGTTCGCGGATCCCGCACCGTCGTGCCGCTGAGCGAGGTTCCGGATGCCGCCTTCGCCGACGCCTCGCTCGGCAAGGGCGTCGCGATCCGCCCGACGTCGGGCGCGGTGTACGCCCCCTTCGACGGCACCGTCGTCGCGGCGTTCCCGACCGGTCACGCGATCGGCCTGCGCGGGGTCGACGGGGTGGAGCTGCTCATCCACGTCGGGCTCGACACCGTGAAGCTCGGCGGCGAGCACTTCTCCCTGAAGGTGCAGTCCGGCACCGAGGTGAAGGCCGGCGACCTGCTGCTCGAGTTCGACGGCGACGCCATCGAGAAGGCCGGGTACAACCTCATCACCCCGGTCATCGTCACCAACGGCGACCTGTACCCCGACGTCGCCGACGCGGCATCCGGACCCCTCTCGCACGGCGAGACGCTGTTCCGCGCCGTGTCGGTCGACTCCCTGTCCGCCACCCGCTGACCCCCTGGAGGCACGAAACATGACGACCACCCCCTTCCCCGACGGGTTCCTCTGGGGCGGCGCGACCGCCGCGAACCAGATCGAGGGCGCGTACGACGAAGACGGCAAGGGCTTCTCGGTGCAGGACGTGATGCCCCGCGGCATCTCCGGCCCCCGGTCCGCACAGCCCACGCCCGACAACCTCAAGCTCGTCGGTATCGACCACTACCACCGCTACGCGGAGGACATCGCGCTGTTCGCCGAGATGGGCTTCGGCGTCTACCGCTTCTCGATCGCGTGGAGCCGCATCTTCCCGAAGGGAGATGAGACCGAGCCGAACGAGGCGGGTCTCGCGTTCTACGACCGCGTGCTCGACGAGCTCGAGAAGCACGGCATCGAACCGCTCGTGACGATCTCGCACTACGAGACGCCGCTGCACCTGGCCGAGACCTACGGCGGGTGGACGAACCGCGCGCTCATCGGGTTCTACGAGCGCTACGCCCGCACGCTCTTCGAACGCTTCGGCTCGCGCGTGAAGTACTGGCTGACGTTCAACGAGATCAACTCGCTGCTGCACGCCCCCTTCATGAGCGGTGGCATCCCGATCCCCGAGGGCGGCGTCCCCGAGCAGCAGCTGTACCAGGCGATGCACCATGAGCTCGTGGCATCCGCTCGGGCCACCCGCATCGCCCGCGAGGTCGCCCCCGAGGCGAAGATCGGCTGCATGGTGCTGTCGATGCCGATCTACCCCCTCACCCCCTCCCCCGACGACGCCCGCGCGGTGATGGATGCCGACCACGGCAACCTCGTCTACGGCGACGTGCACACCCGCGGCGCCTACCCCGGCTACTTCCTGCGGACGCTGCGCGAGGAGGGCATCGCGCTCGACATCACCGACCAGGATCGCGACGACCTGACCAACACGGTCGATTTCGTGTCGTTCAGCTACTACATGTCGATCGCCGAGACCGCCGATCCCGCGAAGCGGGCCACGGGCGAGGGCAACATCATGGGCGGCGTCGCCAACCCCACGCTCCCGGCGAGCGAGTGGGGCTGGCAGATCGACCCCGTGGGCCTGCGGCTGGTGCTCAACCAGTTCTGGGACCGGTGGCAGAAGCCGCTCTTCATCGTCGAGAACGGGCTGGGCGCGCGCGACCAGCTCGTCGAGGTCGACGGCGAGAAGACGGTCGTCGACGACTACCGCATCGCGTACCTCAACGACCACCTCGTGCAGGTCGGAGAGGCGATCGAGGACGGCGTCGACGTGCTCGGCTACACCTCGTGGGGCTGCATCGACATCGTCAGCGCCAGCACCGCGCAGCTGAGCAAGCGATACGGTTTCATCTACGTCGACCGCAACGACGACGGCACCGGGACGCTCGAGCGCTACCGGAAGAAGTCGTTCCACTGGTACGCCGACGTCATCCGGACCAACGGCGCGTCGCTTTCGCGCTGACCCCCCTGATCGGATCGGCCCCGGGCTCGCGCGCCCGGGGCCGATCCCCCTTGGAGTGCACCATGACCCGCATCGCCTTCCTCGACGTCGACGGCACGATCCTCGAGCACGGCTCGCTGATCGCCCCCTCGACCGTGACCGCGATCCGCCAGGCCCGCGCGAACGGACACCTCGTGTGGCTGAGCACCGGGCGATCCGCCGGCGACGTCCACCCCGATGTCCTCGCGATCGGCTTCGACGGCGCGATCACCAACGGCGGGGCCTACGCGACGCAGGGCGATGAGACCCTCGTGGAGCAGCCCATGCCGCGAGCCGATGTCGAGCTCCTCGAGCGGTACTTCGAGGCCCACGGCATCCACTACTTCCTGCAGACGCACGGCGGTGTCTTCGCGAGCGAGGGCATGGGCGCCGTGATGACGGCGTACCGCCGTGAGCGGCACGCCGAACGGGCCGCTCAGCTCGCGGAGCAGGGCCTCACCGCGGAAGAGCCGCTGTGGAAGGAACCGCGCCCCGTCGCGGAGGTCGATCGTGACGCGGTCGCGAAGGCCGTGTTCGTGAGCCCCTCGATCGACACGGTCGCGCACGCCGCCGCGGAGCTCGGCGACGGCTTCCACGTCATCCCCGGGTCCATCCCGCTGCCGGGCGGCTCCAACGGCGAGATCGGTCAGGCGGGCGTGACCAAGGGCTCCGCGATCACGTCCGTGCTCGCGCAACTGGGCCTTTCGGCGACGGATGCCATCGGCATCGGCGACAGCTGGAACGACGTCGAGATGTTCGAGGTCGTCGGCACCCCCGTCGCCATGGGCAACGCGGCGCCCGAGCTGCAGAAGCTCGCCGGGCGGGTCACGACGTCGGTGCTGGACGACGGCGTGCACAACGCGTTCGCGGAGCTCGGTCTGATCTGACGCGGGTACGTCCGCGGGGACGAGGACTACCCCTCCAGGACCAGGTCGAGCAGATGGCCCGACAGCGTCTTGCCGTGCGGATCGGCGGCGCGCGAGCGGGTCACTCCGCCGTCGAGCCGTCCCCGCACCACCACCGTGAAGGCGCCGAGACGCGGCACCGCGTGGATCGTGACGTGGCTCGCGTCGACGCCGAAGTGCCCGGCGACCCGGTCGGGTCGCAGCGTCTCGTCGAGGCGCGCGTAATCGTCCCGTTCGTACGGCGCGACGACCAGGATCGACGTGTCGCCCTTGTCGCCCGCGCGCGCGTGAGCCAGATCGCCCAGGGTCGTCATGGCACCATCTCCACTCGGGGTTCGACCCGGTCGCGGTCGATGAAGGTCGACACGATCCCCACCGTCTCCTTCAGGCTGAGGTCCGCCCCGCCGCCACCGGCGGGGCCGTTCGTGTACAGCGCCTCGACCTCGCGGTGCAGCAGGGCCGCGGCTGCGCGATCGAACGTGCGCAGGGACAGCCGTGCGCGCACCTCGGCCGGTTCGCCCGACGGTTCGTGCCACGGCCGCAACGAGTTGTACCCCTGCAGGTCGGCTCGGACCTCGCCCGGATCGCGGCCGTGCACCGCCTCCCAGCGCTCCCGCACGATCTGCAGCGCCAGTTCGGCGCGTTCGCGCGCCCCGCGGCCGGCGTAGGCGATGCTTCCCACCGCGAGGAAGCCGTCGCGGACGCCGACGCTCACCTTGAGCTGCTCCGGCCTCCCCTGCGCGGAGGCCGCCGACACGCGCACACGGTCCGGACCCACTTCGTCGATGCGCACGTCACCGAGGTCGAGGGTGGCATCCGGGGTCTTGTACCGACCCGGGTCGTCGATCTCGTACAGCAACTGCTCGAGCACCGTGGCGCGCGAGATGAGCCCACCCGTGCCCGCGGCCTTGCCGAACTCGGCGACGCCGTCGGCGGCGACATCCGCGAAGGGGAAGCCGAGAGTCGCCAGACCCGGCACGACCTTGCGCCCGCCGTCCGCGAAGTATCCGCCGGTGAGCTGCCCCGCGCACTCGAGCAGGTGGCCGACCAGGGTGGGCGCGGCCATCTCGTCGGGCGAGGCGTCGTCCCAGCCGTGGTGCACGGCGATCGGCGCGGCGAAGAGGGCCGCATCGCCCATGCGACCCGTGATCACGACGTCCGCGCCGTTCTCGAGGGCGCGCATCGCCGCCCCCGCGCCGATGTAGGCGTTGGCCGAGACGAGACGGTCGCCCAGGTCGCCGATGGTCAGATCGGTGCCGGCGATGCGGGCATCCGCCGGGATCACCGCCGTGACGTCGTCGCCGACGACCGCCGCGACTCGACGACCCGCTCCGCCCGGATGCGCCGCGAGAAGGTCGACGACGGCGCGCGCGAGCCCCACGGGATCGGCGGCGCCCGCGTTGGTCAGCACGCGCGTGCGCGGTGCCAGGTGCGGCAGCACGCCGGTGAGGCGGTCGAGGAACACCCGGTCGAAGCCGTCGCCGGCGGACGTCGCCGCGCGCTGCTGGGCGAGCCCGATGGTCCGTTCGGCGAGGCACTCGAACACCAGGGCGTCGAGCTCCCCGCGCGCGGCGAGGATCTCGGCCGGCTCGAAACGGTCGCCGGCGAAGCCGCTTCCCGCGCCGATGCGATACGTGCTCATGGTCGGTCGGCCCCCTGCCAGATCGTCACGAGATCGTGCGGAGAGAGGGATGCCGCCGGCACCGCGCCCGCCACGAGCGCGGCGTCGAGCCCCCCACCGTCGAGGCGCCCGTCGCGGATGAGCGTCACGAGGGTCTCCTGGACAGCGCGCGAGCGCGCATCGTCGCCCCGCGCGAAGATCCCGGCCAGCTCCGCCCCGTGACCGCCGGGGTCGTCGCCCTCGCGACCGACCTCGAGGTACGCGGCCCCGCCGCCCGCGGCGCGCTGCGCCGCGACGAGACGCGCAGCCGGCAGCCGGTAGATGTAGTCGCCCAGCACGCGTCGCCAGCTCGCCGCCGGGTCGCCCTCGCCGTACGCGTCCACCACGCTCCGCGGGGCCGCACCGGCCAGGGTCTCGATCGCCTCCGGGAATGGCGCGTCGAGATCGGGCACCGAGCCGGGGCCGAAGCCCTCCATCTCGTCCGTGCCGGCGGCGGCGAGCACGAAGGTGTCGCGCAGAGCCCCCTCGCGCACGGCATCCAGCGGGTGGCGGGGGACGACGGCATCCGGGGTCCCGGCATCGATCGCGACGCCGAACCCGACCGGCCGCACGCCGTTGCGCACGCCGAGGTCGCGCGGGGCGACCGCGGCCTGGGCGGCGAGCACCGCCTGCGGGTCGAGGTCGATCAGGCGCTCGGCGTCCAGGTGCTCGAGAAGAGCGTCCCCGAACCGGGCGGCGTCGTCCGCGGCGACGACACGCGAGGCACCGCCCGAGAAGCAGGCGAGAGCGCGCGGCCGCGGGACGCCCGGCGCCACGGCCGCCGCGGCGGCGAGGAACGCCCCCGCACTCTGTCCGATGAGCGTCACGCGAGACGCGTCGCCGCCGAAGGAGGGTGCCGCGATGTCGATCCAGCGCAGAGCGGCGCAGACGTCCTGCAGACCGAGATCGTGGGCGGCCGAGAGCTCCCCGCCGCGGTGCGCGAAGGCACCGAAGCCGAACGCGCCGACGCGGTAGTTCAGGGTCACCACGACGCTCTGGGCGGCCCCGGCGAGAGAAGCGCCGTCGAAGACCGACGTCGAGGCGGTCCCCATCTCGAAGCCACCGCCGAAGAGCCACACCGCGACGGGAGCGGCTTGCGCGCCCCGGGGCGCCCAGACGTTGAGGGTCAGGCAGTCGATCGCCGACTGCCCGCCGGGCAGGTCGAAGCCGGGGACCGGCGGCTGGATCGGGGCGGGGCCGAACTCCCCGCCCGGCGCCGCCGGGGCGACCGGATCGGTCAGGACCGGCGCGGCGAAAGGGTGCGCGAGCGTGGCGAACCGCACGCCCAGCCAGGCGTCGATCTCGCCGCTCACGGTCGTTCCTCGATGGTCGGGATCGCCTCGATGAGCGACCGGGTGTACTCCTCGCGCGGATTCGCGTAGATGTCGCGCTTGTCCCCCTCTTCGACGAGGTCGCCGAGGTACATCACGCCGATGCGGTCGGAGATGAACTCCACCACCGACAGATCGTGCGAGATGAAGAGGTACGAGAGCCCGAACGCCTCCTGCAGGTCCTTCAGCAGGTTCAGCACCTGCGCCTGCACCGAGACGTCGAGAGCCGACACGGGCTCGTCCGCGACGATGAGCCGCGGCTGCAGGGCGAGGGCGCGCGCGATCATGATGCGCTGGCGCTGGCCTCCCGAGAAGTCGACGGGCTTCTTCTCGAGCGCCGCCGTGCCGAGGCCGACGTGGTCGACGAGGGCGCGGGCGCGATCGCGCTGGTCCTTCGCCGTGCCGCGGCGATGGACCTGGAGCGGCTCCATGATGAGGTCGGCGACCGTCATCCGCGGGTTCAGGGCACCGAACGGGTCCTGGAAGACGATCTGCACCTCCCGCCGGTACTGCTGGCGGGCGGCCCGGTCGAGGCGGGTGACGTCGACCCCGTCGAATCGCACGGTGCCCGACGTGGGCTCCGTCAGTCGCGCGATCATGCGTGCGACGGTCGACTTCCCGCTGCCCGATTCGCCCACGAGGCCGTACGTGCGGCCCTTCTCGATCTGGAACGAGACGCCCTTCACGGCCGTGACCTGTCGGCGACGCGAGACGTGGAAGGTCTTCGTGAGGTTCTCGACCTCGAGCAGGGCGGTCATGCCGCGACTCCTTCTGCTTCGCGTCGCACCCGATGACCGGGGGCGACCGTGACGAGTTCGGTGACGGGGCGGAGGGCGGCGGCATCCTGTCGCGCATCGCGCAGCCACGGGGCGATGGATGCCACGGTCGGAAGGCGCGGGCGATCGTCGCCGAGCACGGGGATCGACATCAGCAGAGCCCGCGTGTAGTCGTGCGCCGGGTCGTGCAGGAGCGTCGCGGTGGCCCCGCTCTCGACGACCTGTCCGCCGTACATGACGACGGCTTCGTCGCACGTCTCGGCGACGACCCCGAGGTCGTGGGTGATGAGCATGAGCGCGACGCCCAGGCGCTCGCGCAGCGAGCCCAGCAGGTCGATGACCTGGCGCTGGAGGGTGACGTCGAGCGCCGTGGTCGGCTCGTCGGCGATCACGAGCTCGGGCTCGCACGAGATGGCCATCGCGATCATGACGCGCTGGCGCATCCCGCCCGAGAGCTGGCCGATCCGGTCGCCGCGGATGTCGCGCGCCTTGCCCAGGCCGACGATGTCGAGGAGCTCGCGCACCCGGTCGGCGCGCTGGCGCCGGCTCATGTCGAAGTGAGCGCGGAGACCCTCCTCGAGCTGCTGCCCGACGGTGAGGATGGGATGCAGCGACGACATCGGCTCCTGGAAGACGAAACCGATACGCCGACCGGCCATCGCCCGCCGATCCGCGGCCCCCATGCCGATCAGCTCGCGACCGTCGAAGCGGACCGATCCGCTCGGGGTGAGCTTCTCGCCCAGGAGTCCGGCGATGGCGAGGGCGGTCAGGGACTTGCCGCTGCCGGACTCGCCGACGACGGCGAGCGCCCGCCCGCGGTCGAGGGCGAAGTCGACCGATCGCACGGCGTCGTAGGGTCCGCCCGCGGTGTCGGCGGTGATGGAGAGGTCGGAGACCTGCAGCAGTGGGGCGCTCATGCGCTCTTCCTCCCGAGACGGACACGCGGGTCGACCACGGAGTACGACAGGTCGACCAGGAGATTGACGATGATCACGAAGAGGCCGGTGAACAGCACGATCCCCTGCACCAGCGAGTAGTCCCGACGCCCGACGGCATCCAGGAGCAGGCGGCCCATGCCCGGGACGCCGAAGATCGTCTCGACCACGGCGCTGCCGGAGAGCAGGCTCGCGACGAGCAGGCCCGCGACGGTCATGATCGGCAGGGCGGCGACGCGGACGACGTGCACCGCGCCGATGCGGCGCGGGGGCACGCCGAGGGAACGGGCGGTCGTGACGAAGGGCTCGCGAACGACGTCGAGGATCGCCCCGCGGGTGATGCGGGCGACGAACGCCGACTCGGCGATCCCGAGCGACAGGGCCGGGAGGGTGATCGAGCGCAGGTGCGGCCAGAAGCCCTTCGACATCGGGACGAAGCCTCCGACGTTGAACCAGTGCAGCCACGCGGCGAACACGACGATCAGGATCAGCGCGACGACGAACTGCGGCACCGAGATGCCGATGATGCCGAGGGCCGTGGCGACGCGCCCCGCGGGGCGCCCGTTGCGGAACGCCGCGAGAGCACCGAGTCCGATGCCGAGCGCGAGCGCGACGATCAGCGCGATGACGCTGATCTCGAGGGTGACGAGGGCGTAGTCCGGGATGACGTCGACCACGGGCTTGCCGAGGAAGAGGCTGTCGCCGAGGCGCAGGGTCACCACGTCGCCGAGGAAGCGGCCGAACTGCTCCCAGAGCGGCGCGTTGAGGCCGAGCTGCTCGCGGAGGGCGGCGACCTGGTCGGGTGTCGCGGAGTCGCCGAGCAGGATGGCGGCCGGGTCGCCGGGGGCCAGACGCAGCAGGAGGAAGACCAGCACCAGGGGCACGGCCACGGTGGGCAGCAGCGCGAGGAGGCGCTGCGCGAGATAGCGGAGCATGTCAGCGGCCTCCGGCGCGCGGGTCGAGGATGTCACGGACGTTGTCGATGACGATGTTCATGGCGAGGACCGTGAGGATCAGCGCGAGACCCGGGAAGCCCCACATCCACACCGCCGAGGTGAGGTAGCTGCGGGCCTCCGACAGCGACGCTCCCCAGCTCGGGACGTTCGGCGGCAGACCCGCGCCGATGAAGCTCAGCGCGGACTCGACGAGCACGGCGGTGGTGAAGGTGATGGCCGCTTGGACCAGCACGGGGGTCGTGGCCTGCGGCAGGATGTAGCGCCAGAAGATGCGGACGCTGCCCGCACCGATCGCGCGGGCCGAGTCGACCATCGGCAGCTCGCTGGCCACGAGCGCGGAGCTGCGGACCACGCGGGTCATGCCCGGGACGAAGACGATCGTCATCGCGAGGATCACGGTCCCGAGCCCGGGACCGAGGATCGCGGTCATCGCCAGGGCGAGCACGATGATCGGGAACGACATCACGCCGTCGACGATGCGCATGACGATCGCGTCGAACCAGCGGAACATGCCGGCCAGGATGCCGAGGACCACCCCGATCGCCGTCGTGATCGCGGCGGTGACGACGCCCACGGTGAGCGATGCCTGCGCCCCGAAGACGGTGCGCGAGTACACGTCGCGGCCGAGGTTGTCGGTGCCGAAGATGTGCGTCGCGGAGGGCGGGCGCAGGCGCTCGACGGCGACGAACGCGTTGGGATCCCCCGCGAGGACGGGGGCGAGCAGAGCCGCCCCCGCCATCACGAGAAGGAGGATGAGCGCCACCACGGCGATCGGTCGGTGCAGGAGTCGACGCCACAGTCGTGGGCGGACGGTGCGCGCGGCGGCCGCTTCGATCGACGTCGTCGTGGGGACGGTCATCTCGGACATGGGGGATCCTTGTCAGGGGTGGAGCGGGATCAGGACTGGTCGAGCCAGGTGTTGTAGTACCAGCCGGCCAGCTCGTCCGGGTGCTCGGTGTGCACGCGGTTGGCGGTGATGAGCAGCGGGCGCGAGGTCCCGAACTTCAGGAACGGCAGGTCTTCGTACACGAGGGTCTGCAGCTGCTCCCAGGTCGCCTTGCGAGCGGCGGGGTCGGACTCGGTCGACAGCTTCGACAGGAGCGCATCGCGGTCAGGCGAGACCCACGTGCCGGGGAACGTCTGCTGCAGGTACGGCAGCAGCACCGGGTCGGCGTAGGTCGGGATGCCGGAGGAGAACAGGTCGAACGCGGTCGGGTCGGTGCGCAGCTGGATGACGCTCGCACGGTCGATGACCTGCAGGTCGATGTTGATGCCGGCTTCCTTCAGCTGCTGCTGCGCGGGAAGCGACGGGCCGTACCAGGAGGGGTCCTCCTTGGTGGTGAGCCAGCGGATCGGCTCGCCCGTGTAGCCGGCCTCGTCGAGAAGCTTCTTGACGCGGTCGAGGTCGGGCTTGTTGTAGTTCTCGGTCCCGGCGTCGGTCGCCCAGGTGCTGTTCACCTCGGGGATGATGCTGCCGTCCACCGAGTAGAACTCGGGGTTGCCGAAGGCGGCGAGCATGATGTCGTCCATGTTCAGCGCCGCGAGGAACGCCTGGCGCATGGCGACGTTCGACATGATGCCCTGCGCCTTGTTGAACACGACGGTCGAGCCCGAGGTCGGGCTGAGCAGCACGGCCTGGGCCACGCCGCCGCTGCTGACGGAGTCGTAGTCGTCGTACGAGAGAGAGCCACCGATGTCGACCTGTCCGGCCTCGGTCGCCTGGCGACGCGTGGAGGCCTCGGGCATCGGCGTGAAGACGATCTGATCGGCGTAGGCGTTCTTCGCGCCGAGCCCGCCGTCACCGGGGGTGTCGAGCTTCTGGTAGCCGTCCCAACGATCGAGCACGACGTCGCCGTCGGCCGCATAGCTGGTGAGCTTGTACGGGCCGGTGCACACGAGGTCGGAGACCGGATCGGTGATCGGCCGGTCCTTCACGACGCTCGCGGGCATCATGTACGCGGTCGTGAGCAGTGTCGGCAGGAGAGGGCTCGGCGTGTTCAGAGTGATCGTGAGGGTGGTGTCGTCGACCGCCTCGATCGAGGTGGTGAGCGACTTCAGGATCGAGCCGTTGCCCGGGGTGAGGAAGTAGCGGTTCAGGCTCGCGATCACGTCGGCGGAGGTGAACGGCTCGCCGTCCTGGAAGCTCACGCCGTCGCGCAAAGTCAGCGTGTAGCTGCCGCCGCCGTTGTCGACGAGGTCCTTCGCGAGAACGGGGCCGATCTCGAACGAGGTCGAGACGTCGAAGAGCGGCTCGCAGACCTGACGGGCGATGACCCAGTCGGCCTGCAGGCTCGTGGCGAAGGGGTCGATGATCGACGGCGTCGAGGCGAGGGCGACGGTCAGGGTGCCGCCCGTCTGGGGTTCGCCGCCGTCCGAGATGCTCCCGGTGCCGGTGGTGCCGTCGGCACCGCAGCCCGACAGGACGAGGGCGGATGCCGCCGCGAGCGCGGCGAGCGGGATCAGTCGGCGGACGCGCCGGTTCGGTCGAACATCGTGCCTCATTGCAGAAACTCCATCGTCGGGGTTCAGGATGCCGCGTCGGGGAAACGCGTATCCACTGTATACACTGGATCCAGTGGATACGCAACGCGGTCGCCCCTATCCTCGAACGAACGGGCGACGGCGTCTGCGACCGAACGAGGAGGCAACGTGGCGGCATCGATGAGCCCCGAGGTGATCGCCTCGCGGATCGCCCTGGCCATCCGCGAGAAGGTGATCCCCCCGGGGGCGGCACTCGTGCAGGAAGACCTCGCCCGGCGGTTCGACGTCAGCCGCAGCCCGGTGCGCGAGGCCCTGCGGATCCTCGCCACCGAGGGCGTGATCGAGATGACGCCCGGCGGGGGCGCCTCGGTCCGCACGCTCGATCGCGACGAGCTCGACGAGCTCTACGAGCTGCGGCTCCTGCTCGAACCGACGATCGCGGACGACATCGTGCGCCGCATCACGCGCGGCGAGATCACGGCACTGGAGTCACGGGTCGCCGAGATGGAGTCCGCGGACGACGTCGGCCGGTGGATGCGCGCCAACTTCGAGTTCCACTCGCGCCTCTACGACGCGGCGGGGCGGCCCCGGACGGCGGAGATCCTGCGCGGGCTCCTGGCCGCGGTGCAGCCGTACTCGCAAGAGAACATCGACCACCTCGGCGGTCGCGGCCAGGCCGATGAGGAGCATCGCGAGATGCTCGCCGCGATCCGCGACGGCGACGGCGCGCGTCTCGCGGAGCTGCTGCGAACGCACCTGGTCAGCGCGAAGAACCGCGTGGCGCACGCGCTGTCCGAGGGCGACGACGACCTCGACCCGCTGGCCCTCACGGCGGCATACCCCGCGAAGTCCGTCACGCCGGCGGCGAGAAGCACGTCCTCGACGATGAGCGTCTGCCCGGTCCGCTCGCGCGAGGGCGCGGTCAGCACCTCGTACGCGGCATCCGCGTAGATCTCGCGCGTCCGCGACACGGCCATGAGCCGATCCCCGCCGATCACGTTCTGCACGGCGGCGGTCGCGATGGTCGTCCGCGGCCAGAGCGTGTTGGCCGCGATCCCGGCGTCGGCGAACTCCGCGGCCAGACCGAGCGTCGCCATCGTCATGCCGAACTTGGCGAGGCTGTACCCCGTGTGCGCGCCGAGCCACTTCGGCGTCGTGTTCAACGGCGGCGACAGCGAGAGGATGTGCGGGTTCTCGGCATCCTTCAGCTGGGGGACGGCGGCCCGCGAGAGCAGGAACGTGCCGCGGACGTTGACGTCCTGCATGAGGTCGTACTTCTTCGTCGCCAGGTCGAGAGAGCCCGACAGGTCGATCACGCTGGCGTTGTTGACGACGATGTCGATGCCGCCAAACTCCCCGACCGTCCGGATGACGGCTTCGGTGATGGATGCCTCATCGCGCACGTCGCCGACGATCGGCAGCGCCTGCCCGCCGGCCGCGCGGATCTCGTCCGCGGCGGTGTGCACCGTGCCCGGGAGCTTCGGGTGCGGGGTGTCGGTCTTGGCGAGCAGCGCGATGTTCGCCCCGTCACGGGCTGCGCGGAGCGCGATCGCGAGGCCGATACCTCGGCTGCCCCCCGACATCAGGATGGTCTTGCCCGAGAGTGGGCCCACGCCGCCGGAGGCTCCGGGCGCCGCGCCGGCGGCGGCTGGAGGGGTGGTGGGGATCATGAGCGTCCTTTCGCGGCGGCGGCGGCGAACGCGGCGACCCGCGCCTTCGCCTCGGGGGTGTCAAAGGCGGCACCGATCGTGGCGGCCTCGTCGTCGAGGTTCTCGGCGAACGTGCGCCCCGCGCCGACACGAACGAGACGCGTGGCCTGACCGAACGCCGCGGTCGCGCCGTCGAGCCAGAACCGCGCGATCTCCTCGACGCGAGAGACGAGGGTCCCGGATGCCACGACCTCGGCGACGAGGCCCCAGTCCAGGGCCTCCGCGGCGGTGAGCATGCGGTCCTGCAGCAGCAGCTGCAGCGCACGACGCTGGCCGATCGCGGCGGGCAGCAGCGTCGAGACGCCCAGGTCGGGGGTCAGGCCGATGTTGGCGTACCGGCTGACGAAGCGGGCGTTCTCGCTCGCGACGACGTAGTCGGCGGTCAGCATGAGCCCGAGCCCGCCTCCTGCGACCGCTCCCTGCACGGCCGCGACCATGGGCAGCGGCGCCTCCGCGAAGGTGCGGATGCCGTCGTGGATCGCCTCCGCGGTCTCGGTCACCGCGGCACCCGAAGAGCCCGTCGTGGCCATCGCCACCACGTCGCCGCCGGCGCAGAACGCGGGGCCGTTGGCATCCAGGATCACCGCTCCCACCGAGGGGTCGGACGTGACCTCGTGCTCGCGTTGAGCGAGGCGGGCCGGTCGAACGTGACACGGGCGAGCCCCCCGTCGATGCGGAGCAGGATGCCGTCGGTCATTTCGGTGCCATCCGGATCGCGCCGTCGAGGCGGATCGTCTCGCCGTTGAGATAGCCGTTGTCGACGATCGCGAGCACGAGGCGCGCGTACTCGTCGGGGGCGCCGAGGCGGGAGGGATACGGCACCTGCTGGCCGAGGGAGTCCTGCGCGGCCTGGGGCAGGCCCTTGAGCATCGGCGTCTCCATGATGCCGGGGGCGATGGTCACGACCCGGATGCCGTGGCGCGCCAGCTCGCGGGCGATGGGGAGGGTCATCGCGTGCAC
>JARBUN010000187.1 GCA_029239635.1 Microbacterium sp.
CATCGCCCACGCGGTGTTCGCCGAGGCCTTCGTCGACGCCGTGGCCGCCGCGCGCGCCGACGACTCCGCCCTCGCCCGCTCCCGCGTGCTCGAGATCCTCTCCGACAACCTCGGCGACGCGGGCTGACCTTTCACGGCGTCGGCTGACCGCCCGCCGGCCTGCGGAGTTCGGGGCGTCGGCCCCGTGGCATCCTGTGCCGTCGTGCGGAGTTCGGGGCCTACACGCCGTCCGGGATGCCGGGACCCCGGCGTGTCGGGGATGAGTTCCGCCGGACGGCTCGGTGGGCCTCGGCCCCGAGGTCGGGCGGCGGCGAGGTCGAGGCGGGCCGGGCGTCGGCCCCGTGGCATCCTGCGCCGTCCTGCGGAGTTCGGGACCGACACGCCGTCCGGGATGCCGGGACCCCGGCGTGTCAGGCACGATCTCCGCCGGACGGCTCGCCCCCTCCTCCGCCGGAAGGCGCGGGCCCTTACTCCGCGAGCCGCAGCGCGGCCCACAGCTCGGCGCGCGCGGCGAACGACGACAGGTCGCGATCGACCACCCGCTCAGCCTGAGCGATGCGCGCGCGCACGGTATGGCGGTGGATGCCGAGCGCCTGCGCCGTCGCCTCGTGCGAGCAGTCGTGCGCGAGCCAGGCATCGAGCGTCTCGACGAGCGCGGAGCCCTGCTCGGCGCGGTGAAGTCGGCGAGCCCGGGCGTGGCCGCGCGGTCGCGGGCCGTGCGAGCCTGCGTGAGTCCGCGCGAGAACCCGTCGTAGCCCGTGGGGGCCGAGCAGCCGACCACGGTCTCGAAACGCTCCGCGATCTCGTCGAGCAGGTCTCTCGCCGTGGCGGGGACCACGACGACGAGCCCGTCGTCGCTCCGCCCGAAGAACAGCTCACCGCGCCTCTCGTGCGCCTGCATCTCGAGCCATTCGCTCACCGCGGTGGATCGGGCGGATGCCACCGGGGTGAGCGCGACCACGATGGGAGCCGTGGGCAGCGGCCCGAAGAGGTCCCGCGCGGCTCGGCGGGCGAGGGTGGGATCGTCGCTGCCGAGCGCCTGGATGAGCCCCGCGCGGAAGGTGCCGATCGCCCGGCCGAGCCCGTCCTGCTGCTCGAGCGCGAGGGCCGCCATCGCGACGACCGCCGTCACGACGCTCCGCGCGAGAACGCCGCGGAGGTGCCCGCCGCGCCCGAGCGTCTGCAGGCTCACCGCCGTGTCGCCGGCGCGCAGCGTCGACGCCGCACGGGTGCCGCGGCGCAACAGCGTCTCGACCTCCGCCGTGACGCCGTCGAGGGCCGCGGGGGCGAGCGACCCCGCCGGATGCGCGGTCCGCAGCGCCCCGGCCGCGTCGAAGAGCCCGACCCAGCAGCCGAGCTGTCGCGACAGCTCCGCGAGCGTCGCCGAGAGTCCGTCCGGGCGCAGCGCCGCGAGCGACACCGCCCGCTGCGCGGCGAGCGACCAGCTGCGTCGCGCGTACGCGTCGGCGGCGATCGCCTCGGCGCCCGCGCGGGCCACCGCGATGAAGGGCGTGCGATACGGCACCTCGAACAGCGGCATCCCCGCGGCCAGACACGCCTCTGTCAGTCCGGACGGGATGCCGTCGCGCACGACCTCCGTGCCGAAGCCGAGCGCGCGCACGCCCCGGGCCTGCAGACGCCCCACGTAGGCGGCGTAGTCGTCGTCGGAGGCGAACTGCGTCCCGGTCGTGAGGAGGACCAGGCCCTCGCTGAGGAACGGCGTGGGGTCGGCGAGGTCGCTCGAGTGCACCCACCGCACGGGCCGGTCGAGAGTGCACCGCGTCGCGCGGCGTCCGTAGCATCGCCGCCATGAGCCTCGACACCCTCCCCACCGTCGGCGGTCCCTCGCTCGCCCAGGAGCGCCGCCTCGTCACCGCCATCCCCGGCCCCCGCTCGCAGGAGCTGCTCGACCGCAAGGCCGCCGCCGTGGCATCCGGTGTCGGGCACACCGTGCCGATCCACGCCGTCGCCGCGGGTGGGGGCGTCGTCGTCGACGCCGACGGCAACTCGCTCATCGACCTCGGTTCGGGCATCGCCGTCACGAGCGTCGGCAACGCCCACCCCGCCGTCGTCAAGGCCGTGCAGGACCAGGTCGCCGCCTTCACCCACACGTGCTTCATGGTCTCGCCCTACGACTCGTACGTCGCGGTCGCCGAGGCGCTCAACCGCCTCACCCCCGGGGACCACGCGAAGAAGAGCGCGCTGTTCAACTCCGGCGCCGAGGCCGTCGAGAACGCCGTGAAGATCGCGCGCAAGCACACCGGCCGCCAGGCCGTCGTCGCCTTCGACCACGCGTACCACGGGCGCACCAACCTCACGATGGCGCTCACGGCGAAGAACATGCCGTACAAGAGCGGATTCGGCCCCTTCGCCGCCGAGGTGTACCGCGCGCCCCTGTCGTATCCGTTCCGCGACGGACTCTCCGGGCCCGACGCCGCGGCCAAGGCCATCTCGCTCATCGAGAAGCAGGTCGGCGCCGCGAACCTCGCCGCCGTCATCATCGAGCCCATCCAGGGCGAGGGCGGCTTCATCGTCCCCGCCGACGGCTTCCTCAACGCGATCGTCGACTGGTGCCGTGACAACGGCGTCGTCTTCATCGCCGACGAGGTGCAGTCCGGCTTCGCCCGCACAGGCGCGATGTTCGCGAGCGAGATCTTCGGCATCGTCCCCGACCTCGTCACCACCGCGAAGGGCATCGCCGGCGGACTCCCGCTCGCCGCCGTCACCGGCCGTGCCGAGATCATGGATGCCACCCACACGGGCGGGCTCGGAGGCACGTACGGCGGCAACCCGATCGCGTGCGCCGCCGCTCTGGCATCCATCGACGCGTTCGAGAACGAAGGGTTCGTCGAGCGCGCCCGGGAGATCGGCACGCTCGTGAAGGCGCGCCTGAACGACCTGCAGGCGAAGGACCCGCGGGTCGGCGACGTGCGCGGGCACGGCGCGATGATCGCGGCCGAGTTCGTCGACCCCGCCACCGGGGCACCCGACGCGGCCCTCACCGCCGCCGTCGCCAAGGCCGCCATCGCCGAGGGCGTCATCGTGCTCACGTGCGGCACCTACGGCAACGTCATCCGGTTCCTCCCGCCGCTGTCGATCGGCGACGACCTGCTGAACGAGGGCCTCGACGTGGTCGCGGCCGCCCTCGCCCGCAACTGACGACCGTCCCGGCGGCGGCGTCGACCCGAACTCCGCCGCCGTCGGGGCCACACGCACGAACGAGAACGCGAGAAGAGAGAAGACCTCATGGACGAGATCACCCGAGACGTGGTCGTCATCGGAGCCGGCGCCGCCGGCCTCACCGCGGCCAACGACCTGCGCACGGCCGGCCTCTCGGTCGCCGTCCTCGAAGCGCGCGACCGCGTGGGCGGGCGCCTGTGGACCGACGTCGTCGACGGCGCGATGCTCGAGCTCGGCGGCCAGTGGGTCTCGCCCGACCAGCAGGCGCTCATCGACACGGTCGCCGAGCTGGGCCTCGAGACGTACAGCCGGTACCGCGAGGGCGACAGCGTCTACGTCGGCCCCGACGGCGTCACGAAGCGCTTCACGGGCGAGATGTTCCCCGTCGCGCCCGAGACCGAGCGCATCATCGACGAGATCACCGCGCGTCTGGATGCCATGGTCGCCGAGATCGACCCCGACCGGCCGTGGGAGCACCCGAACGCCGCGGAATGGGACAGGATCTCGTGGGACGCGTGGCTGCGCGCGCAGACCGATGACGACGAAGCGGTGCGCAACCTCGCCTTCGCCACCGGCTCGGCGATGCTCACCAAGCCCACGCACACCTTCTCGCTCCTGCAGTCGCTGCTCATGGCGGCCTCCGCGGGCTCGTACACGCACCTCGTCGACGCCGATTTCATCCTCGACAAGCGCGTCGCGGGCGGCCTCCAGCAGGTCCCCGAGCTGCTCGCCGAGCGCCTCGGCGACGACGTCTTCCTGAACCAGCCCGTCCGCCGGGTCATCTGGGGCGCCGACTCGGCGACGCCGGACCGCGCGGCGAACCCGGCGACGGGGAGGCGTGTCGAGGACCTGCGCGCGCTGACCGCGCGCGTCGAGTCCGCGAAGGCCTCCTCGGCGGGCGTCACCGTGATCGCGGACGGCGTCACCGTCCGCGCGCGCTTCGCGATCCTGGCGCTGGCCCCCGTCCTCTACAACCGCATCTCGTTCGAGCCGCCGCTGCCGCGCCGCCAGCACCAGATGCACCAGCACATC
>JARBUN010000072.1 GCA_029239635.1 Microbacterium sp.
GGGTTTGCGGACGAACAACGTCTCGGTCTGCTCGAGCTCCATGCCCTTGGTCTCGGGGATCTTCCACAGCACGAAGAAGAACGACAGGGCGGCGAAGAACGCGTACCCGCCGTAGGTGATCGCGAGCGACCAGTCGGCCAGCTGCGGGAAGGTCCACGACACGAGGAAGTTGGCGAGCCACTGCGCGCCGGCGGCGACACCGAGCGCCTTCCCGCGGATGCGGCTCGGGAAGATCTCGCCGAGGAGCACCCACACCAGCGGGCCCCACGAGGCGCCGAAGCCCACCACGAACAGGTTCGCCGCCACGAGCGCGACCGGCGCCCAGATGCCGGGGAGGGAGACGTCCTGCCCCGAACCGGTGGCGAACGAGAACGCCAGGGCCATCGCGCCGAGAGACAGCGCCATCAGCGCCGAACCGACGAGCAGCAGGGGCTTGCGCCCGACCCGGTCGACGAGCCAGATCGCGATGAGGGTCACGAGCACGTTGGTCACCGAGGTGATCACGCCGATGAGCAGGGAGTCGCTCTCGTCGAAACCCACCGCCCGCCACAGGCTCGTCGAGTAGTAGAAGATCACGTTGATGCCCACGAACTGCTGGAACACCGACAGGATGATGCCGATCCACACGATCGGCTGAAGGCCGAGGGCCTTGCCGGCGAGGGAGGCGCCCTTGTTCTTGCGATCCGTCTCGATCGCGGTCGTGAGGTCCTTGATCGTCTTGTCGAGGTCGGCGGGCGGGACGAGGCGCGCGAAGATCGCGCGGGCTTCGTCGGCGCGGCCGCGCGCGAGGAGGAAGCGGGGGGATTCCGGCATCGTGAACGCGAGGAGCCCGTAGACCGCGGCCGGGATCACACCGACCAGGAACATCCATCGCCAGGCCTCGAGGCCCCACCACAGCTGGTTGTCGGCCGTGCCGCCGGCTGCTCCCACGAGGAGCGCGTTGCTCAGCAGGGCCGCGAAGATGCCGAGGGTGATCGCCAGCTGCTGGAGCGAGGCGAGGCTGCCGCGGATCTGGCGGGGCGCCACCTCGGCGATGTAGGCCGGGGCGACCACCGAGGCGATGCCGATGCCGAGACCGCCGATGACGCGCCAGATCGTGAGGTCGAGGACGCTGAACGTCAGTGCCGACCCGATCGACGAGGCGAGGAACAGCACGGCGCCGACCATCATCACCTTGAGACGACCGAAGCGGTCGGAGAGCGCGCCGGCGGCGATCGCGCCGACCGCGCAGCCGATGAGGGCGATCGCGACGACGAAGCCGGTGAGGGTCGGGACCTTCGTGTACTCGCTCTCGATCGACTGGACGGCACCGTTGATGACCGAGGAGTCGAAACCGAACAGGAAGCCGCCGACCGCCGCCGCGACCGAGAGAACGATGGCTCTTCGGCCGAAGGGGCTTCGCAGGGTGAAAGCGTTCGCGGGGATCGACTGCGTCTGACTCACCCGCTCAACGTACTCCTCCCGCCGGACGGGTGGCGGAAGGCTGACTACAGTGGAACAATGCCCGTTTCCCTCCTCGGTGCCGCCGAGATCCGACGGCTCGCCGCCGAGCTCGACGTCACCCCGACCAAGAAGCTCGGGCAGAACTTCGTGGTCGATGCGAACACGGTGCGCAAGATCGTCCAGGTGGCCGGCGTCTCGGCATCCGATCGTGTCGTCGAGATCGGTCCGGGTCTGGGGTCGCTCACCCTCGCGATCCTCGAGACGGGTGCCTCGGTCGTCGCGGTCGAGATCGACCATCGCCTCGCCGAGCGCCTCCCCGAGACCGCGGCGGCCCACGAGGTGCCCGCCGATCGGCTGACGGTCATCGACGACGACGCGCTGCGGGTCGACACGCTTCCGGGCGAGCCCACCGTGCTCGTGGCGAACCTGCCGTACAACGTCTCGGTGCCGGTGCTGCTGCACTTCCTCGAGACGTTCCCCTACCTCCGCAGCGGCGTCGTCATGGTGCAGGCCGAGGTGGGGGAGCGTCTCGCCGCCCCTCCCGGCTCGAAGGTCTACGGGGCACCGAGCGTCAAGGCCGCCTGGTACGGCTCCTGGCGGCTGGCGGGCACCGTGTCGCGGCAGGTGTTCTGGCCCGTCCCGAACGTCGACAGCGTGCTCGTCGCTTTCGATCGGGATGCCGAGCCCCGCGGCACCGAGGAGCACCGGCGTCGCACGTTCCAGATCGTGGATGCCGCCTTCCAGCAGCGCCGGAAGATGCTGCGTCAGGCGTTGTCCGGCGTCCTCGGCGGTACGGCGGCCGACGCGTCGGCGCGGCTCGAGCAGGCGGGCGTCGATCCCACGCTGCGCGGCGAGCAGCTCACCGTCGACGATTACGCCCGTATCGCCGCCCTCTGACGCGCTCGGCTCGGCGCCCCTGTGCGTGGCTGTCTGCGGGGGCCCTCACAGGCGGGGCGGGGGGAATTCCCGCCGTGTTCATCACACGTTCCCGAAACATGTCTGTAACATTTGAGCCCAACCGGGAGCATCGCGCCGGTCACGAGGTCGTACCCGACGACCCGAGAGGAACGAGATGCGTTACGCCGAGTACCCCCGAGCCGAGAGGGTGCTGCTGCACCTGAGCGATACCCACCTGCGCGCCGGCGGGGCGCCGCTGTACGACCGGGTCGACTCCGAGGCCTACCTGGCACGCGCGGTCGCCGCGATCGAGGCATCCGGCGTCCGTCCCGACGCCCTGGTGTTCACGGGCGATCTGGCCGACTTCGGCGAGGGCGACGCCTACGAGCGCGTCCGCGCGCTCGTCGAGCCGCTCGCCGAGCGCCTCGAGACCCGCGTCGTCTGGGTCATGGGAAACCACGACGACCGCGCGACGTTCCGCTCGCACCTGCTTCCCGGCGACGTCGCCGACCCGACCGCGCCGGTCGACCGCGTCGACGAGTTCGACGGCCTCCGCATCGTCACGCTCGACACCTCGGTCCCCGGCTCCCACCACGGCGAGGTCGCGGCCGATCAGCTCGCGTGGCTCGCGCACGTCCTCGCGACGCCCGCACCGCTGGGCACGATCCTCGCGCTGCACCACCCGCCGGTGCCGAGCGTGCTCGACCTGGCGGCGTCGGTCGAGCTGCGCGACCAGCGCAGCCTCGCGGCGGTGCTCCGGGGGACCGACGTCCGCGCGATCCTCGCCGGTCACCTGCACTACTCCACCTTCGCGACCTTCGCCGGCATCCCGGTCTCGGTCGCGTCGGCCACCTGCTACACGCAGGACCTCATGGTCCCCGTGGGGGGAACCCGCCCGCAGGACGGCGCACAGGGCTTCAACCTCGTGCACGTCTACGACGAGACGATCGTCCACTCGGTCGTGCCCCTCGGCGGCGCCGAGGAACTGCAGTACGTCGATGCCGCCGAGTCGCGAGAACGTCTGCGCGCGGCGGGCATCGAGGTTCCGGCGAACCGCGGGCTCAGTGGGCCGGTGTCGCCGCCGACGACGCCGCTGCCGGTTCTGCGCTGACGGAGGCCTTCTCCCACGGCGCGGCGACGGGGAAATACCGCTCGAGGCAGGCCCGCAGCGCGGGCACGCGCACTTCCTCGGGGATCTCGGGCACGCTGCCGTCGTTGAGGCAGAACATGTCGGTGTCGCGACGCGAGACCAGCCGCTCCATGGTGCGCAGCGAATCGAGCTGCGTGGTCTGCACGTAGCGCGTACGCGGCTCCGTCGTGACGACCGCTCGCCCCGTGGCCAAGGCGTAGTAGTGGTAGAGGCTGTTCGTGACCGAGATGTCGGTGGCGGAACGGAAGCGGCTCGCGGCCGTGCGGGCGTAGTCCTCGGCGAACTCCTGCTCCAGCTCGAACGCCACCGAGCGGCGCAGCGGCGTCGCGCAGTGCTCGAGGTCGAGCGTGATCACGCGCCCGAAGCGCTCCTTCAGCAGAGCCCGGTTCACGCGGAGGCCGTTGTCGTGACCCGACCGGTCGACATGGGCCGCCCCGCTCCCGATCCGGATGCCGCTCTCCACGAAGCGGCTCACCCCGCCGCCGCTGAAGAACAGCTCCGGCGTCACCGGGCGCCCGAAGAACATGTCGTCGTTGCTGTAGAGGAAGTGCTCGGCGAGACCCGGGATGCGATGGAGCTGCGCCTCGACGGCGTGCGAGTTGTGCGTGGGCAGCACGGAGGGGTCGGCGAAGAACTCCTCGCTGCGCACGATCGTGACCTTGGGGTGGTCGGCGAGCCACTCGGGGGTGGGGGAGTCGGTCGCGATGAAGATCCGTCGCACCCACGGGGCGTACATGTGCACGCTCCGCAGGGCGTACCGCAGCTCGTCGACCTGGCGGTAGCGCGCGGCGTTGTCGTCGCCGTCGCCCACGACGTAGCCCTGCATGCGGGCGGCGCGCTGACGCTGGAAGTCGCTCGACGACCCGTCGACCCACGAGAACACCATGTCGATGTCGCCGATGAACTCTTTCGGGTGCGGGTCGAACATTCCCGCGACGGTCTGCCACCGGCGCCCGTAGCGCTCGACCTCGACGAGGTCGAGGTCGGCTCGGGCGAAGCGGCGGCGGGTCAGCGCGCTGGGCCGCGGGGCCTCGACCGTCTTCTCCCCGAACCGCCAGAACTCCAGTCGCGGAGCCAGTGCCGCACCGTAGCGGTAGGAGCCCTCAGTCGACGTGCGCGGACGGAAGACGGCGTACGCCTCGACCGAACCGGATGTGGGGGCCACGCTGTGGGCGGGAACGGGATCCTCGCCCCGCGCCTTCAGGTACACCGGGCCGAGCTCGGGGTCGCGCAGGG
Organism: Microbacterium sp.; assembly: GCA_029239635.1. Taxonomy (GTDB): domain Bacteria; phylum Actinomycetota; class Actinomycetes; order Actinomycetales; family Microbacteriaceae; genus Microbacterium. The sequence goes on from JARBUN010000072.1 coordinate 4,727, forward strand.
CCGCCAGCGCCGTCGCCGCGTGGACCGTGTCGACGACGAGCTTCGGCCGGCGGTTGGCGTCGCGCACGAGCATCACCGAGACGCCGGCACCCTCGATGGCCTCGGCGACGGTCAGCAGGTCGGCGCGCTCGGCATCCGACGGGGTGGACGAGTCGTCGACGACGTGCAGGATGCCGTCCAGCATCCGGATGTCGGAACGGGAGAGGAGGGCCCGCCACGGATCGGTGTCGATCGGAAGGGGAACGATCGAGCGCATATGCGGCCTCCTCAGGGGTCGATGGTGGATCCGTACACCGTAGATACTCGGCGTTACGGGAGCGTTTCGGCGCCGGCGCCGAAGCAGGGGGGTGGGCGCGCTACTGTCGAAGAGTGACTGATCCCGCTCGATTCGGCCCGGACGTACCCGACCTTCACCGGCCCTACAGCGCGCGGGATGCGCGACATTCCAGTGTCGCATACCGCCAGGTCGGTGGGAGCGGTCTGTACCTCCCGCCGATCTCCCTGGGGCTGTGGTGGAACTTCGGCGACAACGTGCCGTTCGACCGTCAGCGCGAGGTGCTGCGGCACGCCTTCGACCGCGGGATCACGCACTTCGACCTCGCGAACAACTACGGCCCGCCGTACGGCTCGGCCGAGACGAACTTCGGCCGCATGATGCGCGAGGACTTCGGTCGGTACCGCGACGAGCTCATCATCTCGTCCAAGGCCGGATACGACATGTGGCCCGGGCCCTACGGCAACTGGGGATCGCGGAAGTACCTCCTCGCGAGCGCCGAGCAGTCGCTCACCCGCATGAGCCTCGACTACGTCGACATCTTCTACTCGCACCGGGTCGACCCGGTGACCCCGGTCGAAGAGACCATCGGGGCCCTCGACACGCTCGTGCGCCAGGGGAAGGCGCTTTACGTCGGCATCTCGTCGTACAGCGCCGAGCGCACGGCCGAGGCCGCAGCCGTCGCGCGCTCGCTCGGCACGCCGCTGGTGATCCACCAGCCCTCGTACTCGATCCTGAACCGGTGGGTCGAGGACGGCCTCACGGCGACGCTCCGCCAGGAGGGGATGGGCGCGATCGCCTTCACCCCGCTGGCGCAGGGACTCCTCACCGACAAGTACCTCGGCGACGGCCAGGCCGACCGGTCTCAGAAGCGGTCCTCGCTTCCCGACCGCATGCTGACGGATGCCGCGCTCTCGGCGCTGCGCAGCCTGAACGTCATCGCGAAGGAGCGAGGGCAGACCCTGGCCCAGATGGCGCTGCAGTGGGTGCTTCGGGACGAGACCGTGGCATCCGCCCTCATCGGTGCCTCGCGGACGCAGCAGCTCGACGAGAACCTCGCGGCTCTGGACGGCCCCGCGTTCGACACCGAGGAGCTCGAGCGCATCGATGCGCTGTCCGAGGCCGCCGACGTCGATCTCTGGCGGGCGTCGTCGACATCATGAGCTCCGCTGATTCGGTCCGCGTCCGCGCCCCCGGCAAGATCAACGTCTTCCTCGAGGTCGGCGACGTCAAGGACGACGGGTACCACGACGTCGCCACGGCGTACCAGGCCGTCTCGCTCTACGAGGAGATGACCGCGACCGCCGCCGACGACATCACGATCGAGGTCGTCGCGCGCGGCCCCGTCGATGTCGAGGGCGTGCCCACCGACCACCGCAACCTCGCCGTGCGAGCGGCCCGTCTGCTGGCCGAGACCGCGGGGATCGACCGCGGCGCGCACCTGTCGATCGTCAAGGCCGTGCCCGTGGCCGGCGGCATGGGCGGCGGGTCCGCGGACGCGGCGGCGGCGCTCGTGGCGTGCGACGCGCTCTGGGGCCTGGGGATGCCGACGTCGGAGCTGGTGCGGCTCGCCGCGCAGCTCGGGGCCGACGTGCCGTTCGCGCTCCTCGGCGGCACCGCCGTGGGCACCGGGCGCGGCGACGAGCTCAACCCCGCCCTCGCCCGCGGGCGCTTCGACTGGGTGCTGGTGCCGAGCGAGATCGGGATGTCGACGCCCGTCGTCTACGGCGAGCTCGACGCGCATCGCGAGCGCCACGCGGTCGACATCGGGCCCGCCCCCCGGGTCCCCGCGGTGGCGCCCGAGGTGCTGCACGCCCTGCGCCAGGGCGACGCCGGAATGCTGGCCGCGTCGCTCCGCAACGATCTGCAGGCTCCCGCCCTGCATCTGCGTCCCGATCTCGCACGCGTTCTGGAGCGCGGAGAGAGCTCGGGAGCCCTGGCGGGCCTGGTCTCGGGATCGGGGCCGACGCTGGCGTTCCTCGCCGCCGACGAGGAGTCGGCGATCGACCTGCAGGTCACCCTGAGCGCCGCCGGACTCGTGGCGCTGCACGTCCACGGACCCGTCGGCGGAGCCCGCGTGCTCTGAGGGTCCCGCACCCTAGACCAGCCCGTCACACGGGGCAATGTTCGATTCGCGCAGCTTTCGCCCGGTTAGCCTCTCGGGAGGTGGTCGATCCACCGTCGGGTGCCGTGCCCGCGGGGCCACGAAGGGGGTTCGCCATGAAGGCAGTGCTCGACGGCGTCGTGATCGCCGAAGCCGACCGCGACGACGTGGTGTCGATCGAAGGCAACTGGTACTTCCCGCCGCGCGCGGTGCGCGAGGGCGCCTTGCACGAGAGCCCGACCCCGTACACGTGCCCCTGGAAGGGCGAGGTCCAGTACTGGAACGTCTCGCTCGACGGGGCGGAGCTCGCCGACGGAGCCTGGTCGTACCCCGACCTGCGCCCCGGTGCTGTGGAGCGCGTGGGCACGGACTTCGCCGCGTACGTGGCCTTCGACCGGAAGGTCGTGGTCTCCGACTGAGGTCGGCACAACATGATCGAATTCTCGACCGTCTCGAAGGTCTTCCCCGACGGCACCCGCGCCGTGGACGAGTTCAGCCTCGTCATCCCCTCGCGCAAGACGACCGTGCTGGTGGGATCGTCCGGCTGCGGAAAGACGACCCTGCTGCGGATGATCAATCGGATGGTCGAGCCGTCCGCGGGCACCATCTCGATCGACGGCGACGACATCGGCGGCAAGCCCGCCGTGCAGCTGCGCCGCAGCATCGGCTACGTGATGCAGAACTCCGGCCTGCTGCCGCACTTCACCGTCGCGGACAACATCGCCACCGTGCCCGTGCTGCAGGGGCAGAACCGCAAGACCGCGCGGAAGCGGGCGCTCGAGCTCATGGAGACCGTAGGCCTCGACACCGCGATGGCCGACCGCTACCCGAGCCAGCTCTCGGGGGGTCAGCAGCAGCGCGTCGGCGTGGCCCGGGGACTGGCGGCCGACCCGAACATCCTCCTGATGGACGAGCCCTTCGGCGCCGTCGACCCGATCGTGCGCGACGAGCTGCAGCAGGAACTCCTGCGCCTCCAGAGCGAGATCGGCAAGACCATCGTGTTCGTCACGCACGACATCGACGAGGCGTTCCTGCTCGGTGACCAGGTCGTGATCCTCGAGAAGGGGGCCCACATCGCGCAGGTCGGCTCTCCGAGCGAGATCGTCGAGAACCCGGCATCCGATTTCGTGGCGAGCTTCATCGGTGCCGTCAAGGGCAAGCGCGCCCTGCACCTCAAGCAGACCCCGAACGGCACCGTCGTCGTGGATGCCGAGGGCCGCACGCAGGGTGCTCTCGTGGAGGACTCCCACCCGTGAACTGGGTAGGCAACAACCTCGAGCTGATCGGAGAACTGGCCCTGGTGCACCTGCGCCAGAGCCTCATCGCCCTGGTCGTCGGCTTCGTCGTGAGCATCCCGATCGGCTGGGTCGCGTGGCGCTATCGCCTGGTCCGCAGCAGCGTGATCACGATCACCGGTCTGCTCTACACGATCCCCTCGCTCGCCCTTCTGATCCTCGTCCCCGTCCTCACCGGCTGGTACAGCATCATCAGCGAGAACAACCTCATCGTCGCGCTCGCGATCTACGCGGTGGCGATCCTCGTTCGCGCCGTCGCCGACGGACTGGATTCGGTGGATGCCGGGGTGCGCCAGGCCTCCACGGCCATCGGCTACGGCTCGTTCCGGCGATTCTGGGCGGTGGAGTTCCCGCTCGCGGGTCCCGTGGTGCTCGCGGGGCTGCGCGTCACCTCGGCCAGCACGATCGCCCTCGCGACGGTCGGCATCCTCGTCGGCATCCAGAATCTCGGCTACCTGTTCACGAACGGCCTGCAGCGGCGCATCATCCCGGAGGTGTTCGCGGGGGTCGTCGCCGTCGTCGTGCTCGCCCTCGTGATCGACCTGCTGCTCGTTCTCGCGGGTCGCCTGCTCATGCCCTGGACGCGCCGGACGCGGACCGTGTCGCGCATCGCCAACCGGACGCTGGTGAAGGCATGAACCTCATCGGCGAGGCGTTCGCGTGGATCCTCTCGGGGGATCAGAGCCCCTTCGACCCGCTCGGCCAGGCTCTCGGCGTGCAACTGCTCTACACCGTCGTCACCGTCGTCATCGCGGGAGCGATCGCCATCCCCCTGGGGTGGTTCATCGGGCACACCGGGAAGGGCCGTGAGACCGCCGTCGCGATCTCGGGGGCGGCGCGCGCCATCCCGTCCTTCGGCCTCCTGATCCTCCTGACGCTGTTGTTCGGGGTGCTGCACAAGCCCGAGGCGGCGGTCATCTCGTTCGTCATCCTCGCGATCCCGTCACTCCTCGCGGGTGCCTACACCGGCCTCGAGGCGATCGATCGTCGTGTGATCGACGCGGGACGCTCGATGGGCATGACCGAGATGCAGATCTTCTGGCGCATCGAGGTGCCCCTCGGGCTGCCGCTGCTGGTGGGCGGCATCCGCGCGGCGACCCTTCAGGTACTGGCGACCGTGACGATCGCGGCCTACATCGGCCTCGGTGGTCTCGGTCAGTACATCATCGCCGCGATCCCGCTCCGCCGTTTCGACATGCTGATCGGCGGGGCCATCCTGGTGGCCGTGCTCGCGCTCGTCACCGACGGGCTCTTCGCCCTTCTCCAGCACCTGGTCGTGCCCCGTGGCATCCGTGTCGCCGGTTCCGCCCAGCCGCAGCGGCGCTCCGCCCGTCGGCGTCGCGCCGAAGCCCTCGCCGTGGGAGCGCCCGTCGCGCCCTCGGCGACCCCCTGACCCACCCGATTCCCGAATCACCAGAAAAGAGAGCACCCATGTTCACAGCACGAACCCGGAAGGGCCTCGGCCTCTTCGCAGGCCTCGCGGTCGCCTCGCTCGCCCTCGCCGGTTGCGGCGGCGGATCGAGCGACCCCCTCAGCAACGGCGGCGGCGACGCCTCGGCCTCGTCCGACACGATCGTCGTCGGCTCGCAGGCGTACTACTCGAACGAGATCATCGCCGAAATCTACGCCCAGGCGCTCGAGGGCGCCGGCAAGACCGTGAAGCGGCAGTTCCAGATCGGTCAGCGCGACGCCTACATCCCGCTGCTCGAGGACGGCACCGTCTCGGTCTTCCCCGAGTACACCGGCAACCTCCTGCAGTTCTTCGAGGCGGACACCACCGCCCGCAGCTCGGATGACGTCTACAAGGCCCTGCCCGCGGCGCTCCCCGAGGGTCTCGAGGTCCTCGACCAGTCGCCCGCGACCGACCAGGACTCGTACACCGTCACGAAGGCTTTCGCCGACGCGAACGGCCTCACCTCGATCGCCGACCTCGCGAAGGTGACCTCGGGTCTCACCCTCGGCGGGAACTCCGAGCTCGCCGATCGCCCCTACGGCCCGAAGGGCCTGCAGTCGACCTACGGCGTGAGCGTGCAGTTCTCGGCCACGGGTGAGACCACGGTCGACGACCTCATCGCCGGCACCATCCAGGTCGCGAACGTCTACACGGCGGACCCCCGCGTCAAGACCGACAACCTCGTCAACCTGGCCGACCCCAAGGACCTGTTCCTCGCGTCGAACGTCGTGCCGGTCGTGAACGCGAACGTCGCCTCCGACGTGTCCGACGTGCTGAACAAGGTCAGCGCGAAGCTCACCACCGAGAGCCTCATCGAGATGAACGTCGAGTCGACGGTCGACCAGAAGTCGTCCGCCGACATCGCCAAGGAATGGCTCTCGGCCAACGGCCTCTGAGCTCCTCCCTCGCTGACGGGGTCGTCCGGTTCGCCGGGCGGCCCCGTCAGCGTTTCCGGGGGCGACGACCCGGCGCGGTCGACGGCCCCGAACAACCGCGTAGCCTGGGACGGATATGGCACATCTGCTCGGGGGCGAAGCCCTGCACCTGGAATACCCGACCAAGGTCGTCTTCGATTCCGTCTCGCTGGGCGTGAACGAGGGCGATCGCATCGGCATCGTCGGCCGCAACGGCGACGGCAAGTCGAGTCTGCTCGGCATGCTCGCCGGCCTCCGCGAGCCCGACGGGGGACGTGTGACGGTGCGCGGCGGAGTCACGGTGGGCGTGCTGGACCAGCAGGACACCCTCGACGACGACGACACCATCGGGCATGCGGTCGTCGGCGACCGGCCCGAGCACGAGTGGGCCGGGGACGCGCGTACGCGCGACGTGATCGCGGGGCTCCTCGGCGATCTGCCGTGGGACGCGCGCCTGGGCGACCTGTCGGGTGGTCAGCGCCGCCGGGTCGCTCTCGCGAAGCTGCTCTCGGGCGACTGGGACGTGCTGTTCCTCGACGAGCCCACGAACCACCTGGACGTCGAGGCGATCACGTGGTTGGCCGGACACCTCAAGAAGCGGTGGGCGCCGAGCGCGGGCGGCCTGCTCGTCGTGACCCACGACCGGTGGTTCCTCGACGAGATCTGCACCGTCACCTGGGAGGTGCACGATCGCATCGTCGAGCCCTTCGAGGGGGGCTACGCCGCGTACATCCTGCAGCGTGTCGAGCGCGACCGTCAGGCGGCATCGATCGAACAGCGTCGGCAGAACCTCGCGCGCAAGGAGCTCGCGTGGCTGCGCCGCGGGGCGCCGGCGCGTACGTCGAAGCCGAAGTTCCGCATCGACGCCGCGAACGAGCTCATCGCCGACGTTCCGGAGATCCGCGACAAGGTCGCGCTGCAGTCCCTCGCGGTCGCGCGCCTCGGCAAGGACGTGGTCGACCTGCTCGACGCGGGTGTGACCTACGGCGACAAGACGGTGCTGAAAGACGTCGAGTGGCGCATCGCGCCGGGGGAGCGCACCGGCATCCTGGGCGTCAACGGCGCCGGCAAGTCGACGTTGCTGACCCTCACACAGCGCCTCGACGAGCTCGATCAGCACCTGAACGATCCGGTGCGCGTGGTCATCGCGGGGTTGCGCACGACGTACTCGTTCGGCGCGGGCTCCAAAGCGAAAGAGCTCACCCCGGGAGAGCTCCTCGAACGCCTGGGGTTCTCGAGCGCTCAGCTCTCGACCCCGGTGAAAGACCTGTCCGGCGGGCAGAAACGTCGACTACAGCTGCTGTTGGTGCTGCTCGACCAGCCGAACGTGCTGATCCTCGACGAGCCCACCAACGACCTCGACACCGACATGCTCGCGGCGATGGAAGACCTCCTCGACTCGTGGTCCGGCGCTTCAGGATGCCGAGCCCTCGAGGTCGGCGGCATCCGTAACTGCATCCGCGGCCCCGGGGCTGCAGGGCGCTGAGCTGCGGGCGGCGCAGAAGGAGGCGTCGGCGACGGAGCGGCGCATCGAGAAGCTGCAGCAGCAGATCGACAAGGCCAAGGCCGCTCTCGCCGATCACGACCAGGCGGATTACGAAGGGCTCGGCAAGGAGATGCAGCGCATCTCAGGGCTCGAAGCCGAGCGCGACGAGCTCGAGGTGCGGTGGTTCGAGCTGACCGAGGCGATCGGCTGACCCGCGGCGCGGAGAGCGCGCGTCAGTGCACCAGCGTCTCGAGCACGATGATGAACACCCCGAGCAGGGCGGTCGACAGCGCGCCCAGAAGACGCACGGCGAGCCGGGACCCGCGGCGGCGGTAGGCGTTGTAGCCGAGGAGCGCGAGGACGCCCATCGTGACGTACGCCGTCCAATCGCGTGCGTGCCGTGTTCGGTCAGCGTGTGCGCGAAGACATGGGCGATGAAGAACACGACGAGAGGAAAGGCCGACGACTCGAGCAGGTCCCACGGCGACTCGGCGTGGTCCTCGGCGATCGTGACGAAGGAGGCGTACACGATGATGCCGTAGATGGCGGAGGGAGAGCGGAACCGGACGTCGAACCACGCCCGCACCCGCGTCCAGGTCGACGGGGCCTCCACCGTCTCGCTCACGCGTCGAATCCCATGCTCAGCTTGCGCAGCAGGGTGGCGAGGCGGTCGCGGTCGCTCCGCGACAGCCCGTCGAGCAGCAGGGCCTCGGCGTCGACGAGGCGGGTGATGGCGGCGTCCACGCGGACGCGGCCGTCCTCGGTGAGGGTCACGAGAATGCTCCGTCCATCGCCGGGGTCGGATTCGCGACGCACGAATCGGCGGGCGACGAGCCGGTCGATGCGGTTGGTCATGGTGCCGCTGGAGACGAGGGTCTGCTGCAGCAGCTGCTTCGGACTCAGCTGATACGGCTCACCGGCTCGACGCAGCGCCGAGAGCACGTCCCACTCCCACGACTCGATGTCGCTGCGGCGGAAGGCCTCTTTGCGCGCGATGTCGAGGTGGCGGGAGAGCCGGGCCACGCGTGAGAGCACCTCGAGGGGCGAGAAGTCCAGATCGGGGCGCTGGCGCATCCAGGCGTCGACGATGCGGTCGACCTCGTCGCTCTCCCCGTGTGTGCTCACGGTCTCATTATGGCGAGAGCGTGCGCCCCGCCGACGCGCGGGTGGCGGGTCTGGCAGACTTGACCGGTGCCTTCGGGCACGATCCGCCGTGGTGTAACGGCAGCACGACAGCCTTTGGAGCTGTTAGGTCCAGGTTCGAATCCTGGCGGCGGAGCATGACCTCAACGACCGAGCTCGCCGTCGTCGTCCTGGCCGCGGGCCAGGGAACCCGGATGCGTTCGCGCATCCCCAAGGTGCTGCACCCGGTGGGCGGGCGCCCCCTCGTCGGGCACGTGCTCGACACCGCGGCATCCCTCGATCCCGCCCGCATCGTCGTCGTCGTGCGTCACGAGCGCGAGCAGGTCGCCGAGACCGTCGCCGAGCTCGCCCCCGGCGTCGTGGTCGTCGATCAGGACGAGGTCCCCGGGACGGGACGCGCGGTCGAGGCGGCTCTCGGCGCGCTCGACGGGTTCGAGGGCGATGTGCTCGTGCTGAGCGCCGACGTCCCGCTGCTCGAGACCGGCACCCTCACCGAGCTCCTCGCGACCCATCGCTCGGGCGGCACGGCCGTGACGCTCCTCAGCGCGCGCGTCGACCAGCCCTTCGGCTACGGCCGCATCCTGCGCGATGAGACCGACGGCGTCCGCCGGATCGTGGAGCAGAAGGATGCCACGGCCGAGGAGGCCGCGGTCACCGAGATCAACGTCGGCGTCTATGTCTTCCGGGCCGCCCCGCTGCGGACTCAGCTCGCGCTCATCGGTACCGACAACGCCCAGGGCGAGAAGTACCTCACCGACGTCGTCGGCCTGCTCCGCGACGCGCAGCTCGGGGTGGCGGCATCCGTCACGTCCGATGCCGCCGCGGCGCTGGGGGTGAACGACCGCGTCCAGCTGTCGGAGGCGGGTCGGACGCTCAACGCCCGCACCGTGCGTCGCTGGCAGCTGGAGGGCGTCACGGTCGTGGACCCGGCGACCACCTGGATCGACGTCACGGCGACGCTCGCCCCCGACGTCACGATCCTGCCCAACACGCACGTGCGCGGCGCGACCGTCATCGCCTCGGGAGCCACGATCGGCCCCGACACCACCCTCACGGACTGCGAGGTGGGGGAGGATGCCACGATCACCCGCACCGACGGAACCCTCGCCGTGGTCGAGGCCGGTGCCACCGTCGGCCCCTTCGCCTACCTGCGTGCGAACGCGCGCGTCGGGGTCAACGGCAAGGTCGGGACGTTCGTCGAGGTGAAGAACTCGTCCATCGGCGAGGGCAGCAAGGTGCCGCACCTGTCGTACATCGGCGACACCGACATCGGGCGAGGCGTCAACCTCGGCGCCGGCGCGATCACCGCGAACTACGACGATCTCACCAAGCACCGCACCGTGATCGGCGACGAGGTGCACAGCGGCTCGCACAACGTCTTCGTCGCGCCG
>JARBUN010000188.1 GCA_029239635.1 Microbacterium sp.
CCGCCCGCCGTGGCGGAACTGATCGAATGCTCGCTGGAGCGCCCGCCGAAGAGCACCACCACCACCGGTTTGGTCATTCTGCGTCCTCTCGCCCTGCGGCTGGTCGTCGTCGGTCGTCAGGTGGGGCGCGATGTCCCGCGGGTCCATCGTCCCGTCGAGCACCATCTTCACCTGCTGCACGATGGGCATGTCGACACCGACCTGCTTCGCGAGCTGGAGCACGGGAGCGACGGATGCCAACCCCTCGGCGGTCTGCTGCATCTGGGCCACGACCTCTTTGTAGCCGTAGCCCTGGCCGAGCAGACGCCCCGCCGTGTTGTTGCGGCTCAGCGGCGACTGGCACGTCGCGATGAGGTCGCCGAGCCCGGCGAGGCCCTGCAACGTCTCGGGCTGCGCGCCCTGCGCGACCGCGAAGTCGGTCATCTCGACGAGGCCGCGCGTGATGATCGAGGCCTTGGTGTTCTCGCCGTACCCGACGCCGTCGACGATGCCGATCGCCACCGCGATGAGGTTCTTCAGGACGCCGCCGAACTCGGTGCCGATCACGTCGGTGTTCACGAACGAGCGGAAGTACTTGTTGCGCGCGCGACGGGCCACGGCCTCAGCAGTCTCGGGGCTCAGGGAGCTGATGACCGCGGCCGTGGGCTGCTCGCGCGCGATCTCGAGAGCGAGATTCGGACCGGATGCCACCGCGATACGCGCCGGGTCGCACTCCAGCACCTGCTCGATGACCTGGCTCATGCGCAGGCCCGTCGACTTCTCGACGCCCTTCATGAGCGAGACGATCGGCACGTCGGTGTGCGCCACGAACGGCTTGATCGCGGCGAGGTTCTCGCGCAGCGACTGGCTCGGAACCGAGAGGTAGATCTGCTCGGCCCCGCGCAGGGCCTCGGCGAGGTCGGTCGTCGCCGTCATCGTGCGCGGCAGGTTGATCCCCGACAGGTAGCGACTGTTCCGCTTCGACTCGGTGATCTCGGCCGCGAGCTCGGCGCGACGCGCCCACATCACGACCGAGGCGCCGCCGTCCGCCAGGATCTTGCCGAAGGTGGTGCCCCAGCTTCCGGCGCCGATGACAGCGACCTTCGGACCCGCGACGGGGCCGGCGTTCTTACGACTCAAGGCGGCCCGTCTCGTTCTGCCCGTGCTGGGACGGGTCCCACCGCTCAGCCGGGGCGGGAAGACCCCGGATGCCGGAAAGCATCTGCGAGATGCGTCCCATCAGCTGATCGGTCGCCCGCGTGAGCACGGCCGGCGAGGTGGACCCGGCGTACTCGGAGAGATCCATGGCGGGGCCGAATTCGACGACCACGTGCGAGCGGCGCGGGAACCTCAGCTTGCCGTAGCGCGGCAGGATCTGCTGCACGCCCCACTGGGCCATCGGGATGAGCGGAAGGTCACCCGCGAGTGCGAGCCGGACGGCACCGGTCTTGCCGCGCATCGGCCACAGTTCGGGGTCGCGCGTGAGCGTCCCCTCGGCGTAGACGATGACGCCGCGCCCGTCCTTCGCGATCTGCTGCGCGGCCTTCATGGACTGGTTGGCGCTCGTGGAGGCCCGCGGCACGGGGACCATGCCGGTCGCACGGAGCGCGGAGCCCAGGACGGGCACCGTGAACAAGCTCTCCTTCGCCATGAAACGGGGGGCGCGCCCGAGTCGCCACACCGCGACGGCCACGGTGAGCGGGTCGAACTCCGAGTTGTGGTTGGGGGCCAGGACGTAGGCGCCCTCCCGCGGAAGGTTCTCCGCTCCGCGGATCTCGATGCGGGCGAACAGCCCCACCGCGGGCACGATGATCGCGGCGAGCGGCCAGAAAGCGCTCGGCCGGCTCTTCTCGGGGGTGGCGGCCACGGCCTCAGCCCACGACGGAGAAGTCGGCGTCGAGAGCGGTGAGCTTCTCGAGGAACTTCTCGTACCCGCGGCGGATGATGCCGATGTTGCGCACCACCTCGACGTCGGCGCCGTGCAGCGGCGTCGGGCCGTTGATCACGGCGGCCTGCTCGAGGTCGCGGCGCGGCACGCGGCGGTCGGGGCTCGCGATGCCCTTCGGGTGCACGACGATGTCGGCACCCATCTTGTTCAGCGCGGCGGTGAACCCGAGGCGGTTCTCGTACACGGTCTCGTGGACCGTCGAGGTGCCCGGAGCCTGCGTGAGAGCCACGATCAGGGGCTGCTGCCAGTCGGTCATGAAGCCCGGGTGCACGTCGGTCTCGACCATGACCGGCTTGAGCGCCTCGCCTCGACGGAACAGGATGCCGTCCTCGCGGACATCGAACCATCCGCCGGCCTTGCGGAAGACGTTGAGGAAGGTCAGCATGTCCTGCTGACGCGCGCCCTTGGCGAAGATCTCGCCGTCGGTCGCGAGCGCGGCACACGCCCACGACGCGGCTTCATTGCGGTCGAAGATCGCACGGTGGTCGTAGCCGTCGAGCTTGTCGACGCCCTCGATGAAGATGACGCGGTTGGGCTCGTACGAGATGATCGCGCCCATTTTCTGCAGCACCGCGATGAGATCCATGATCTCGGGCTCGATCGCGGCGTTGCGGAGCTCCGTCACGCCCTTCGCGCGGACGGCGGTGAGCAGCACCTGCTCGGTCGCGCCGACGCTCGGGTACGGGAGCGTGATGTTCGCCCCGTGCAGGCCGTTGGGCGCCGTGATGCGGATGCCCTCGTAGCTCTTGTCGACGACCGCACCGAAGGCGCGGAGCGCGTCCATGTGGAAGTTGATCGGGCGGTCGCCGATGCGGCATCCACCGAGATCGGGGATCAGCGCCTCGCCGAGCAGGTGCAGCAGCGGGCCGCAGAAGAGGATCGGGATGCGCGAGGCCCCCGCGTGCGCGTCGATCTCCTCGAAGTGCGCGGCGACCGCGCCCGAGGGGTCGAGGTGGAGGGTCCCCTCCTCCTCGCCCTCGGTGACGGTCACGCCGTGCACCTCGAGGAGCGAGCGAACGACCTTGACGTCGCTGATCATCGGGACGTCGCGCAGGGTGCTGGTGGTGTCGCCCAGGAGCGCCGCCACCATCGCCTTGGTGACGAGGTTCTTCGCGCCCTTGACCTCGACGGTGCCGCGCAGCGGACGACCGCCGCGGATGGTGAGGGTCTCTGCCGCCTCCCAGTCCGGCTGCCCGATGGGGTGCTCTCCGGTGTCGCTGACGAGTGTGCTCATAGGGGGGGTGGACCTCACTTCGTGGACGAGGGGCGGCGAATCGAGCCGATCGGGTCGATCGGGCTCAGCGGACCGGGAGGGTCCGCGGCCGCCATGCCTCGCGGCGCGCCTCGAACTGCGTGATCTTGTCTTCGTCACGCAGCGTGAGCCCGATGTCGTCGAGCCCTTCGAGAAGCCGCCACCTAGTGTAATCGTCGATCTCGAACGAGACCTGGAGGTCGCCCACCGTGGCGGTCTTCGCCTGCAGGTCGACCGTCATCTCGACGCCGGGGTTCGCCTCGAGGACGGCCCAGATCTGCTCGACCTCGTTCTCGGTGATGACGCCCGTGACCAGGCCCTGCTTGCCCGAGTTCCCGCGGAAGATGTCGGCGAACTTCGGGCTCAGCACGACACGGAAGCCGTAGTCGCGCAGGGCCCACACGGCGTGTTCGCGGCTGGACCCGGTGCCGAAGTCGGGACCGGCGACGAGGATGGATGCCGAGCGGTAGGCGTCCTGATTCAGTACGAACTCGGGGTCTTGACGCCAGTTCGAGAAGAGGGCGTCCTCGAAGCCGGTCTTGGTGACGCGCTTCAGGAACACCGCGGGGATGATCTGGTCGGTGTCGACCGCCGAGCGCTTGAGCGGGGCGGCGATACCGGTGTGCGTGGCGAACTTCTCCATGTCAGGCCTCCGCCCCGGTCGAAACAGTCTCTGCGGACGCGCTCCCCGAGCTCGTCAACGGGTCGAGGTCGGACGGGCTCGACAGCGTCCCGCGCACCGCGGTGGCCGCCGCGACCAGCGGCGACACGAGGTGCGTGCGCCCGCCCTTGCCCTGGCGCCCCTCGAAGTTGCGGTTCGAGGTCGAGGCGCAGCGCTCGCCCGGAGCGAGCTGGTCGGGGTTCATGCCCAGGCACATCGAGCAGCCGGCGAAACGCCACTCGGCACCGAAGTCGGTGAACACCTTGTCCAGTCCCTCGGCCTCGGCCTCGAGGCGCACGCGGGCCGAGCCCGGCACGACCATGACACGGACGTTCTCGGCCTTCGTGCGGCCCTGGATGACGGACGCGAAGGCGCGGAGGTCTTCGATGCGGCTGTTGGTGCACGAGCCCATGAAGACGGCATCCACGGGGATGTCCTTCATCGGCGTGCCCGCTTCGAGGTCCATGTACTCCAGCGCCCGCTCGGCCGCGGCACGCTCGTTGGGGTCGGTGATGTCGGCGGGGGTGGGCACCACGTCCGACAGCGAGACACCCTGACCCGGGTTCGTGCCCCAGGTCACGAAGGGCTCGAGCTCGGCGGCATCCAGGTATTGTCTTTGACGTAGGCGAAGGTCGTCTCGTCGGGGGCGATCATGCCCGCACGGGCACCGGCCTCGATCGACATGTTGCACATGGTCATGCGCCCCTCCATCGAGAGGGAGCGGATCGCGCTGCCGCGGAACTCGAGCACGTAGCCCTGGCCGCCGTTCGCACCGATCTTGGCGATGATCGCGAGGATGATGTCCTTGGCGGTCACGCCCGGTTTCAGCTCGCCCTCCACGGTGATCGCCATCGTCTTGAAGGGCTTGAGGGGCAGGGTCTGCGTGGCGAGCACGTGCTCGACCTCGCTCGTGCCGATGCCGAAGGCCATCGCGCCGAAGGCACCGTGCGTCGAGGTGTGCGAGTCGCCGCAGACCACCGTGATGCCGGGCATCGTGAGCCCGAGCTGGGGACCGACGACGTGGACGATGCCCTGCTCTTTATCGCCCAGCGAGTGCAGTCGGACGCCGAACTCCTCGGCATTGCGACGCAGGGTGTCGATCTGCGTGCGACTCGTGAGGTCGGCGATCGGCTTGTCGATGTCGAGCGTCGGGGTGTTGTGATCCTCGGTCGCGATCGTCAGATCGAGCCGCCGCACGGGACGCCCCTCGGCGCGCAGACCGTCGAAGGCCTGGGGGCTGGTGACCTCGTGCACGAGGTGCAGATCGATGTAGATGAGGTCGGGCTGGCCGTCCTCGCCCTTGACGACGAGGTGGTCGTCCCAGACCTTCTCCGCCAACGTGCGAGGGTTCTCGGGAATCGTGCTCATGGTTTGCGTTTCTCCTCGGGAGGGGTGTGAGGCCCGCGACGAACTCCGCGACGAGAAAGGCCTAGAACAAGGTCTCGTCGCGGCCGCCTCTCGCCGCGCGGCCCGGCCTGCCCGGCGTCTCACGGCCCGTAACACGACGCCGCACATTTCGGCGTCGCGGCGCCCGTCGTGCGAGCCTGACGGGACGCCGCAGGAAGGAGCGTGCCGCATGGCCGCGAACGCAGAACCCGGATTCTCGACCCGACAGGTCCACGTGGGGGCCTCGACCGTGCCCGCGTCGCCACGCGCGCTGCCGATCTACCTCACGGCCGGCTTCACGTTCACCGACCTCGACGAGTCCGCCGAGCACTTCGGCACCGGCGCGGGCTTCGGCTACACCCGCACGGGGAACCCCACGGTGCAGGCCGTCGAAGCGCGTCTGGCGTCGCTCGAAGGCGGCGACCAGGCGGTCCTCGTCTCCAGCGGTCAAGCCGCCGTCGCCGTCGCCCTCCTGGCGCTCGCGGGCGCGGGCGACCACGTCGTCGTCTCCGAGCACATCTACGAGGGCACGCGCGGTCTGCTGCTCGACAACCTCGCGCGTCTCGGCATCGAGACGACCTTCGTCGACACGTCCGACCTCGACGCGTGGCGGGATGCCATCACCCCGCGGACCAAAGCGCTGTTCGCCGAGACGCTCTCGAACGCCCGCAACGACGTCCTCGACATCGCCGCCGTTTCCGCGATCGGCCGGGAGCGCGGCATCCCGCTCGTCGTCGACAGCACGTTCACGACCCCGTACCTGCTGCGCCCCCTCGAGCACGGAGCGGCGGTCGTGGTGCACTCGGCGAGCAAGTTCCTCGCCGGCCAGGGAGCGGTCCTCGGCGGGGTCATCGTCGATGACGGACGCTTCGACGCCGCGGCATCC
>JARBUN010000073.1 GCA_029239635.1 Microbacterium sp.
ACCAAGCGCAGCGAGACCTTCACCACCGCCGACGACAACCAGCCGTCGGTCGCGATCCAGGTCTTCCAGGGCGAGCGCGAGTTCACCCGCGACAACAAGCCCCTGGGCACCTTCGAGCTCACCGGTATCGCCCCGGCTCCCCGTGGCATCCCGCAGGTCGAGGTCACCTTCGACATCGACGCGAACGGCATCGTCCACGTGTCCGCGAAGGACAAGGGCACCGGCAAGGAGCAGTCGATGACCATCACGGGCGGCTCGTCGCTGCCCAAGGAGGACATCGAGCGCATGGTGCGCGAGGCCGAGGAGAACGCGGCCGAAGACAAGAAGCGCCGCGAGTCCGCCGAGACCCGCAACCAGGCCGAGACGCTCTCGTACTCGATCGAGAAGCTGATCAAGGAGAACGAGGACAAGCTCCCCACCGAGGTCAAGACCGAGGTGCAGGGCGATGTCGACGCGCTCAAGACGGCTCTCGCCGGCGACGACGACGACGCGGTCAAGACCGCGTTCGACAAGCTGAACGCCAGCCAGGGCAAGCTCGGCGAGGCGATCTACGCCTCCTCGCAGGCCGCGGGCGAGCCCGCCGACCCGAACGTGGGTCAGCCGGGCAACGGCGAGACGCCGAACCCCGAGGAAGACGTCATCGACGCCGAGGTCGTCGACGACGAGAACCCCGACGAGAAGAAGTAAGCAGAGAACATGGCACACAAGGACGACGAACAGCCCACGGGCTCGGGCGCCGGTCCTGACGAGACGGGGCCGGAGGAGAACACCTCCGGCCCCGCGCCGTCGGGCGAGCAGTCCGAGACGGCCGACGCGGATGCCGACGGCCTGACCATCGACGACATCCTCGGCGCCGAGCAGACGCCCGAGGCCGCCGCAGAGGGAGCCTCCTCCGACAAGGAGGCCTCGCTGCTGATCGACCTCAAGCGCCTGCAGGCCGAGTACGCCAACTACCGTCGGCGTACCGAAGAGCAGCGCGAGCGCGAGATCGAGCGCGCGAAGGGGGAGGCCGTGAAGGGCCTGCTGCCCGTCATGGACGACCTCGACCGCGCCGCCAAGCACGGCGACCTCGTCGAGGGCAGCCCCCTCGCCGCGATCGGCGACAAGGTGCGCGCCGTGGCCGAGCGTCTCGGCGTGGTGTCGTACGGCGCCGTCGGCGACGTCTTCGACCCGCAGCAGCACGAGGCGATCTTCCAGGCCCCGACCCCGGGCGTGACCGAGACGACGATCCTCGAGGTCGTCGAGGTCGGTTACCGCCTCGGCTCGGTCGAACTGCGACCGGCGAAGGTCGTCGTCGCCGTGCCGGCCTAGGAGGAGGACACATGGCGAGTCAGGACTGGTTCGACAAGGACTTCTACAAAGTCCTCGGTGTCGACAAGAGCGTCTCCGCGGCCGATCTGAAGAAGACCTACCGCAAGCTCGCGCGCCAGTATCACCCCGACTCGAACCCGGGCGACGCGAAGGCGGAGGCCAAGTTCAAGGAGATCAGCGAGGCCTACTCGGTGCTCAACGACCCCGAGCAGCGCGAGGAGTACGACCAGATCCGGGCCATGGGCTCGGGGGCGCGCTTCTCGGCTCCCGGGGCGAGCGGCGGCGGCTTCGACGACGTCTTCAGCAGATTCGGTCAGCAGCGCGGGGGAACCACCAGCGGCCCCGCCGGCTTCGAGGACTTCTTCTCGATGTTCGACCAGGGCGGAGGGGGCTTCGGCTCCGGACGCTTCGGTCAGACGACGGGCGGATACCGCGGCTTCGGTGGTCCGCAGCGCGGGTCGGACGTCACGGCGCGCACGACCATCGACTTCATCACCGCGGCCAAGGGCGAGACCATCACCCTGCAGGGCGAGGACAACACACCCTTCAAGGTGAAGATCCCCGCCGGTGTCTCCGACGGACAGAAGATCCGTCTGCGCGGCCGCGGCCGTCCGTCGCCCGACGGCGGTGAGAGCGGCGACATCGTCGTGACGGTCGCGGTGCGCCCGCACCCGGTCTTCACGCGGGAGGGGCTCAACCTGCGGCTGACGGTCCCCGTGACCTTCACCGAGGCCGCTCTCGGTGCGACCATCGAGGTGCCCACCCTCGGCGGCGACCCGGTGCGTCTTCGCGTCGCCCCGGGCACTCCGTCAGGACGCGTGCTGCGCGTCAAGGGGCGTGGCATCCAGACCTCCAAGGGCACCGGCGACCTGCTCGCCGAGGTCCAGGTCGCGGTGCCCGCGCACCTCGACGACGCTGCCCGCGAGGCCCTCGAGCGTTTCCACGAGCTCGAGCCGAAAGAGAATCCCCGCGCCGACCTGATGTCCAAGGCGCGATAACACCACGACGCCGGGGCACGGCATCCGAGATCCACGGATGCCGAGCCCCGGCGAACGGCACGAGCGAGAGGAGAAGACGTGGCCGACCGAGAGATCGATGAGGATTCCCCCATCTTCGCCATCGCCGTCGCCGCCGAGCTGTCGAACATGCACCCGCAGACCCTGCGGCAGTACGACCGGCTCGGGCTCGTCGTTCCCGCGCGGACCCAGGGCGGTTCGCGCCGCTACTCCAGCCGGCACGTGCAGCAACTGCGCGAGGTCGCCCGCCTGTCGAGCGAGGGCATGAGCCTTCCCGCGATCGCGCGGCTGCTGACGTTGGAGCAGCAGGTGCACGACCTCTCGCGCCGCGTGAACGACCTCGAGCGTCAGCTGCTCGCCGAACGCGAGTCGCGTCCGGGCGCGCGCGTTTTCGCCGCCGGGGCGACCGGTTCGGTCGTCACCCTGCGCCACGGAGCGCGCGTGCGTCGCGCGACCGACATCGTGCTGTGGCGTCCGCGCGACCCGCACGCCTGAGGCGCCTGCGCGGCGGCGGCGCGACCAGAACAGGGCGGGCGGCGGGGGCAGGGCGATTCTGACCGCATTCCCCTGTCTCGGAGGCGCAGCATGTTCTCGTCGCTGCCGGGTCAGGCCGGATCGAGCCGCAGCACCGTCGGTGACTCGCCGAGCGTGAGGTCGTCGACGATCCGCACCGTGCGTGCGACGTCGTCGACGGCGCCGATGATCGTGCCGAAGCGCTCGCGGTCGGAGCAGACCGCGGTGACCGTCACGAAATGCGAGCCCGCGTCCCACGTGTACGTCGCGAAAGGCGGCGTCTTCGGGTCGGTCGGCAGGGGCATCGCGAGCTTCTCGCCGACGCCGAGGTGGGGGTTTCGGAACGACTCGGTGTCGTCGTACTCCATCGGCATCATCGCCCGCGCGGTGCGCAGTTGCGGCGTGGCCTCCTGCAGCTGCGCCATGACGACGAGCAGCTCCGGGTCGCTCTTCCACACCCACACCAAGACGCGCCCGGCCGCCCGGCGCATCAGCAGCGGGGCCGCTTGGCTGAGGATCCACGCGAAAGCGCCGCCGCCGGGCCGGGGCGTCGATCCAGCCGCGGTGTTCGCCTGATTCAGGAGCATGCCGATGGCGGCCTTGCGATGGCGGCGGCCACGGAATCCGAGGGAACCCGTCACGGGCACCCAGCGGTCGGCGGGAGCGTCGGCCTGCAGTCGGGACATGGGTCCAGCCTAGAAGGCCCTCTCGCTCGGGGGTGTTCGCGGGGAGCGCTCCCGGGTCTGCCCCGGAACCGCGCGGATGTCGGAGGTCCGTGCCAGGCTGTAGCTGCGGTCATGGCGACCGTGATCCGTCGATTTCCGGAGGGCTCCGTGCTCGCCAAGCTCCTCATCCGCTACCTCAGGCCGTACCGTTGGCTGCTGCTCGCGCTGCTGGTCTTCCAGTTCGCCGCGGCGATGGCGTCCCTGTATCTGCCGCGACTGAACGCCGACATCATCGATCAGGGCGTCGCCCGCGGTGACACCGGCTTCATCTGGTCGCGCGGCATGATCATGCTCGTGATCTCGCTCGGCCAGATCACGGCGTCGGTCATCGCGACTTACTTCGCCGCCCGGGCCGCGATGGCGGCCGGTCGCGACATCCGTCTCGACGTGTTCGAGAAGGTCAGCGGGTTCAGCGAGCGCGAGCTGTCGCAGTTCGGCGCGGGCTCCCTCATCACGCGCAACACCAACGACGTGCAACAGGTGCAGATGCTGGCGATGATGGGCGCGACCATGCTCGTCAGCGCCCCGCTCCTCGCGATCGGCGGCATCTTCATGGCGCTGCAGCAAGACGTGGGGCTGAGCTGGCTGATCGCCGTGGCGGTGCCCGCCCTTCTGATCGCCGCGGGCCTCATCATCGCCCGCATGGTGCCCCTGTTCCGCAGCTACCAGACCAAGCTCGACGCGGTGAACCGCATCATGCGCGAACAGCTCACGGGTGTGCGCGTCGTGCGCGCGTTCGTGCGCGAGCGTATCGAGGAGGAGCGCTTCCGCGAGGCCAACACCGACATCATGGACGTCGGTCGCAAGGTCGGGTCGCTCTTCGTGCTCCTGTTCCCCCTCGCGATGCTCGTGCTGAACGTCACCGTGGTCGGGGTCATCTGGTTCGGCGGCATCCAGGTCGACAGCGGCGCGGTCGAGATCGGCACCCTGTTCGCGTTCATGCAGTACGTCGCCCAGATCCTCATGGGCGTCCTGATGGCGAGCTTCATGACGGTGATGATCCCGCGCGCCGCCGTGTCGGCCGAGCGCATCGGGGAGGTTCTCGACAGCCACTCCACCCTCGAGCGGCCCGCCCATCCGGTCACCACGTTCCCCGAGCCGGGCGCGGTCGAGTTCGACGACGTCGCTTTCGCCTATCCCGGCGCCGAGTCCCCGGTCGTATCCGGCGTGAGCTTCGCCGCCCGCCCGGGGGAGACGGTCGCGATCGTCGGATCCACCGGTGCCGGCAAGACGACTCTCGTGTCGCTGATCCCGCGTCTGTTCGATGTGACGGGAGGCGTCGTCCGCGTCGGTGGTGTCGATGTGCGCCAGGCCGATCTCGACGGGCTATGGAAGAGCATCGGTCTCGTCCCGCAGCGTCCGTTCCTCTTCAGCGGCACGGTGGCATCCAACCTGCGCTTCGGGCGTGAGGACGCGACCGACGACGAACTCTGGCGTGCGCTCGAGATCGCGCAGGGCCGCGACTTCGTCGAGGCGATGGAGGGCGGACTCGAGGGACGCATCGCGCAGGGCGGGACCAATGTCTCCGGGGGGCAGCGTCAACGCCTGGCCATCGCGCGCGCGATCGTCCACCGCCCCGCGGTGCTCGTCTTCGACGACTCCTTCTCGGCGCTCGACCTGAGCACCGACGCGAGGTTGAGACAGGCCCTGTGGGACGAATTGCCCGAGGTGACCAAGATCGTGGTCGCCCAGCGCGTGTCGACCATCACCGGTGCCGATCGCATCGTGGTGCTCGAAGACGGTCGCATGGTCGGTCTCGGCACGCACGAAGAACTGCTCCAGACGAGCGCCACGTACCGCGAGATCGTCGAGTCGCAGCTGGGGGTCGAAGCATGAGCACTCCCGACGCCCTCACCGAGGAAGACCGGGCCGAGCTCGAGCTCGCCGAACAGGCGCGCCTGAACTCCGGTGACTGGGACAGCGTCGCGCCCGGGAAGGCCGCGAACTTCGGGCCCAGCTTCCGTCGCCTGATCGGACTCCTGCGCCCGCACGCCGTGGCGTTCGCGTTCGTGTCGGCGCTCGGGGCCCTCGGTGTCGTCCTCGCGGTCCTCGCCCCCCGCGTCCTCGGAGACGCGACGAACATCATCTTCGAGGGGGTCGTCTCCAAAGGCCTGGCGGCGCAGTTCCCCGCCGACACCTCGCAGGCCGAGGTGGTCGAGGCCCTCCGCGCGGCGGGGCAGAACGACTTCGCCAACATCATCGGCGCGATGAACTCGTTCCAGGTCGGTGCGGGCGTCGACTTCGACGCGCTTCGCCTGGTCATCGTCGCGGTGCTGGCAATCTACGTCGGTTCCTCCCTGCTGTCGTGGATCCAGGGGTACGTCATCAACGTGATCATGGTCCGCACGATGTGGCGCCTGCGCGAAGACGTCGAGGCCAAGATCAACCGCCTTCCGCTGTCGTACTTCGACAAGGTCCAGCGCGGAGAACTCATCTCTCGCGTGACCAACGACATCGACAACATCACGCAGACGATGCAGCAGTCGCTGTCGAGCGCGCTCACCTCGGTGCTGACGGTGGTGGGCGTGCTCATCATGATGTTCACCATCTCGTGGCAGCTCGCGCTCGTCGCTCTCGTCTCGCTGCCGCTCATGGCGGTCATCTTCGGCGTGATCGGCCCGAAGTCGCAGAAGGCCTTCGGCACGCAGTGGAAGAAGGTCGGTCGCCTGAACGCGCGCGTCGAGGAGTCCTTCTCCGGTCACGCGCTCGTCAAGGTGTACGGCCGCGAGAAAGACGCGCGAGAGAAGTTCGAGATCGAGAACGAGGAGCTCTACCAGGCGAGCTTCAAGGCCCAGTTCCTCTCCGGCATGATCATGCCGGGCATGATGTTCGTGGGAAACCTCACCTACGTCGGCATCGCGGTCCTCGGCGGGCTGATGGTGGCGGCCGGTCAGATCCGTCTCGGCGACGTGCAGGCCTTCATCCAGTACTCGCAGCAGTTCACGCAGCCCCTCTCGCAACTCGGCGGCATGGCCGCCGTCGTGCAGTCGGGCACCGCCTCGGCCGAGCGCGTGTTCGCACTGCTCGACGCCGACGAGCAGGACCCCGACGCGGCGGATGCGCCCGAACCGGTCGACGGGCGTGGCGTCATCGAGTTCCAGAACGTCGCTTTCGCCTACACGCCGGAGCGCCCTCTCATCAGCGATCTGTCGTTCCGCGTCGAGCCCGGACAGACGGTCGCGATCGTCGGGCCCACCGGTGCGGGAAAGACCACACTGGTCAACCTGATCATGCGGTTCTACGAGCTCGACGGCGGGCGCATCCTGCTCGACGGGCAGGACATCGCCGACCTCCGCCGAGACGACGTCCGCTCGCGGACCGGCATGGTGCTGCAGGATCCCTGGCTCTTCGCCGGCACGATCCGCGACAACATCCGGTACGGCCGCGAGAGCGCGACCGACGACGAGATCGTCGAGGCCGCCGTCGCGACGCGCGTCGACCAGTTCGTGCACTCCCTCCCCGAGGGGTACGACACCGTGCTCGACGAAGACGCGGCGAACGTCTCCGCCGGAGAGAAGCAGCTGATCACGATCGCGCGCGCGTTCGTCGCGCGGCCCTCGGTGCTCATCCTCGACGAGGCGACTTCGTCGGTCGACACGCGCACCGAGCTGCTGCTGCAGCAGGCGATGGCGGCGCTCCGCGAAGGGCGCACCTCCTTCGTGATCGCGCACCGTCTCTCGACCATCCGCGATGCCGATCTCATCCTCGTGATGGAGCACGGCGACATCGTGGAGCAGGGAACCCACGACGAGCTGATCACGCAGCACGGCGCGTACTGGCGTCTGTACCAGTCGCAGTTCCAGAACGCCGCGTCCGAGGGTGACGAAGCCGCCCCGGCCGTGCGCGGATCGGAGTCCTAAGGCGAGTCCCGGCACGCCGCGCGGACGATGACGTCGGTCGTCCGCGCGGCGCTGCGGCGTGTGCCCCGGTCGTGGAGGTGTGCGCTGTGCTCCTCCACACGCGGCCCCGCCTCCCCCTCCCCCCCCGTCACCGTCTCCTATCGCCTCACGGCGCGCGGTGTCGAGCTCCTCCGCTCCCTGCAGCCCATGGCGAGCTACGCCCGCCGCTGGGAACCGGTCCTCGGTGAAGAAGACGTGCCGGACGAAGACGCCGGGCGCTGAGACGCCCGGGCGGGGCGTCCGGGGAGACCAAAACCCCCTCGGGTACAGTGGACGCGCCCCGCGAACCCGCCCCGCGTGCCCCTTCCGCCGCTCAGATAGGCCTCACCACTCGTGACCACTCCTGCGACGCCCGCCGACTCCGCGCCCGCCGACTCCGCGCCCGACGAACGACCGCTGACCGTCCTCATCGGAGCCGACACCTTCCTCCCCCACGTCAACGGCGCTGCCCGCTTCGCCGAGCGTCTCGCCGCCGGTCTCGTCGCCCGCGGGCACGACGTGCACGTGGCGGCTCCGAGCGTCGGGCACGGCCATTCCGGCACCTTCACCGAGGTGATCGAGGGCGAGCCCATGACGATGCACCGTCTCCCGGCGTACCGTTTCCTCCCGCACGACTGGCTGACATTCGTGCTGCCGTGGCGGGCGAAGCACTACGCCCGCAAGGTGCTCGACCAGGTGAAGCCCGACGTCGTCCACATCCAGTCGCACATCGTGATCGGGCGAGGTCTCACCCGCGAGGCGCGCAAGCGCGGCATCCCGGTGATCGCGACCAACCACGTGATGCCCGAGAACATCCTCGACTTCACGACGCTGCCCGACTTCCTGGATCGCATCATGCTCGACCTGGCGTGGGCCGACGCCAAGCGCACCTTCGCCATGACCCGCGCCGTCACGACGCCCACGCGTCGGGCCGCGGACTTCCTGCAGGCGACGATCGGCATCGACGGCGTCATCCCGATCTCGTGCGGTATCGACCGGTCGAATTACACGCCCGACCTCGAACCCCGCGACGCGAACCGCATCCTCTTCGTCGGCCGCCTGACCACAGAGAAGGGCATCGATGTCGTGC
Source organism: Microbacterium sp. (assembly GCA_029239635.1). GTDB lineage: Bacteria > Actinomycetota > Actinomycetes > Actinomycetales > Microbacteriaceae > Microbacterium. The sequence continues at coordinate 8,534 of JARBUN010000073.1, forward strand.
TGCGCGCGCTCGCGATGCTCGACCCGGCCCTCGACGTCACGTTCGACATCGTCGGCGGCGGCGACCAGCGCCGGAACCTCGAGCAGCTCGCCGAGCAGCTCGGCCTCGCCTCGCGCGTGACGTTCCATGGCCACACCTCCGAAGACGAGCTCCGCGCGCTGTACACGCGGGCGAGCGTGTTCGCCATCGCCTCGATCGCGGAGCTGCAGTCGATCGCGACGATGGAGGCCATGGCATCCGGTCTCCCGGTCGTCGCGGCCGATGCCGTCGCCCTCCCGCACCTCGTGCACGACGGCGAGAACGGGTACCTGTTCGAGCCGGGCAACGCGGAGCAGCTCGCGGCCCGCCTCACGGACGTGCTGACCGCCGATCCCGAGGAACGCCGGCGCATGCAGCAGGCCTCGCTCGACGGCGTCATCGTGCACGACATCGGACGCACGCTCGACACCTTCGAGGCGCTGTACCGCGGACAACCGATCCCGGAGTGACCGCGTGCACGTGGTGATGTTCGCCGACCAGCACCTCGAGTCCCTCGGCGGGGCGCAGGTGTCGATGCGGCTGCAGAAGCGCTTCCTCGAGCGCGCGGGGCACGTCGTCACGGTCGTCGCACCACGGATGCACCGGCCCGCACCCGACGACGCGGCGTACATCGACCTGCCCTCGATCGCGATCACGCCCGATCGCGAGTACGCCCTGACCTGGCCGGGCGCGCGCACGGATCGATTCGTGGATGCCGAGCTCGGCGCGCGTCTCCCCGTCGACGTCGTGCACATCCAGGCGGATTTCTGGGGCGCGTTCATCGGCCACCGCTACGCCGCACGGCACGGCCTCCCGGTCGTGCACACGATGCACAATCGCGTCGACGTCGGGATCGAGGCCACCGCACCCTTCCCGACGCTCGTCCTCCGCGTGCTGAACGCGTGGGCGCGCCGCGTGCTGCGCGGTGCCGAAGCGCGGAGAAACGCGGCGATCTCGCTGCCTCCGGGCGGAATCCTGCGAGGTGCGCGCGATTCTGCGGGTCCCGCGCCGGACGCGTCGGCGGCGCCCGCCCGGCCCGCCGCGCCCGCGGCCCGCACCGCGCCCGCCGCGCCTGACGCCGGCGCGCCCGACGCCGGCGCGCCCGACGCCGGCGCGCCCGAGCCCGCCCCCATCGCGCACTCGGCCGACGGCTGGGCCTACCTCCGACGTTTCGCGCGACTCTCGCGGGCGATCACCGCGCCCTCCGGCCACTTCGCGCGGCGTCTCGAGGAGCACGGCGTGGCCCCCGAGGCGGCGGGCGTCGACGTCATCTGGAACGGCATCGACGACGACATCCTCGACGCCGCCCTCGCGACCGGGGCCGAGGCCCGTCGCCCCGGGAAGCCGCGCTTGACCTGGCTTGGCCGCATGAGCCCCGAGAAGAGGCTCCTCCCGTTCCTCGAGGCGGTCGCGGCATCCGGCATCGACGCCGAGGTCGAGATCATCGGGGGAGGAGCGCAGCTCCGCGCGGCGCAGAAGCTCGTCGCGGAGCGTCGGCCGGTGGCATCCGTCGTCTTCTCGGGACGTCTGAGCTACGCCGAGACGCTCGCGCGGCTCGCGGCGTCCGATGCCGTGGTGCAGACCTCGATCGGCTTCGAGACGCAGGGCATGACGGTGTTCGAGGCGGCGTCGCTCGGAACCCCCGCCGTGGTGAGCGACCCCGACATCGCGTCCGAGCTGGGCGCGGGAGTGTGGGCGGTCCCGGATGCCACGACCTCGGCGCTCGCGGACACGCTCCGCCGCGCCGCCGACGACATCGCGTCGGGACGTCCGGTCGCGGTCGATCCGTCGATCGCGGAGCGCTTCCGCCAGTCGTCGCGCACCGCGGCGATGATCGCGGTGTACCAGCGGGCCGTCTCCGTCGGACGCTGAACGCCGGCCGTCGGCGACGCGCTTCCCCGCGACGCAGCGGGCGCGCGGGATCCGCTCCGGCGGCCGGGGGAGGTCTCCCGCCGAGCAGCGGCTCGGGCGGGATCGGTGGGCACGGAGCCGTAACCGTCGGTGTGGATGAGCCACACACTGGCGACCACACCGACGAGGGAGAGAACAGCGAGAGCGATCAGGTAAGCCATGGCAGAAAAGCTACGCATCGCGAATTCGTGCCGCGAGTGGCATGATGGACGACATCCGTTCGATTCCTGCCACCCGAGGTGCGTATGCGTTCCGTCGCCGTTGTCATCCAGCCGGGCTTCGCCCCGTTCGAGTTCGGTCTCGCGTGCGAGGCCTTCGGTCTCGACCGCACCGATGACGGCATCCCGAACTTCGACTTCCGCATCGTCGCGCCGGATCCCGGTGTCGTCCCGTCGAACATCGGCTTCTCCGTCAACGTCGAGCGCGGTCTCGACGCGGCGGAGGATGCCGACATCGTCGTCCTCGCGCCGATCCCGCGCGAGCAGTGGCCGTCCGTCGACCCGCGCGTGATCGAGGTCGTGCGCGCCGCGCATGCCCGCGGCGCGTGGCTGCTGAGCGTCTGCAGCGGGTCCTTCGTGATCGCGGCATCCGGGGTCCTCGATGGACAGCGGGCGACCACGCACTGGCGGTACGCCGACGTGATGGCTCGCATGTACCCCTCGATCGAGGTCGACCCCGACGTGCTTTACGTGCAGTCCGGCCGCATCATCACGAGCGCGGGGACGGCTGCGGGTCTCGACGCCTGCCTGCACCTGCTGCGCCAGGAGCTCGGCGCCGAACTCACCAACCGCATCGCCCGACGCATGGTGGTCGCCCCGCAGCGCGACGGCGGGCAGGCGCAGTTCATCGCCTCGCCCCTGCCGGCCGCGCCATCGATGTCGCTCGCCCCCGTCACCGAGTGGATGCTGCAGAACCTGGATGCCGAACTGTCGGTCGACCAGCTCGCCTCGCGCGCGCACATGTCCCCGCGCACCTTCGCCCGGCGCTTCAAGGCCGACCTGGGCGCCACGCCGGCGGCGTGGCTCGCGCGCCAGCGTCTCCTCCACGCGCAGCGCCTGCTCGAGGAGACCGACCTGGGGCTGGACCGCATCGCCGCCGAGTGCGGCTTCGGCTCGGCAGCCGTCCTGCGCCAGAACTTCGCCCGCACGCTCGGGCTGACCCCCACCGCGTACCGCGCGCGTTTCTCCTGCCCGGACCTGCGGACTCCGTCCTCCGGGCCTCGCCCTTCGTCCGGTGGACTCCAGATGCCACGGCCTGCCGTCCGTCCGGCCCGCCGACCCATTGCCTCACGACCCCGTGGCTGTTAAACTTGAGTCAACGCCACTCAAGTTTGAGTGAAGCGGCAAACTTCCAGGAGACGACATGAACGCCACACAACAGCCGGGGCAGGAGGACGCGCGCAGCGCCCTCGAGCAGTTCGGCATCAACCTCACCGACCGGGCCCGCCAGGGCAAGCTCGATCCCGTCATCGGGCGTCGTCGAGGGTCTCGCCCAGCGCATCGTCGCGGGCGACGTCGCCGAGAGCCTCAAGAACAAGGAGCTGGTGTCGCTCGACATCTCGGCGCTCGTCGCCGGGGCGATGTACCGCGGCCAGTTCGAGGAGCGCCTCAAGAGCGTCCTCAAAGAGATCACCGAGTCCGACGGACGCATCATCACGTTCATCGACGAGCTGCACGTGCTCATGGGCGCGGGCGGCGGCGAGGGATCGGTCGCGGCGAGCAACATGCTCAAGCCCATGCTGGCTCGCGGTGAGCTGCGCCTGATCGGCGCGACCACGCTGGATGAGTACCGCGAGTTCATCGAGAAGGATGCCGCCCTCGAGCGCCGCTTCCAGCAGGTCTACGTGGGGGAGCCGACGGTGGAAGACACCGTGGCGATCCTCCGCGGCCTCAAAGAGCGGTACGAGGCGCACCACAAGGTTGCGATCGCCGACGCGGCGCTGGTGGCGGCGGCATCCCTGTCCAACCGGTACATCCCCTCGCGCCAGCTGCCCGACAAGGCCATCGACCTGATCGACGAGGCCGCGTCGCGCCTGCGCATGGAGATCGACTCCGCCCCGCTCGAGATCGACGAGCTGCGTCGGCACGTCGACCGCCTCAAGCTCGAGGAGCTCGCGCTGAAGAAGGAGAAGGACGACGCCTCCAAGGAGCGCCTCGCCACCCTTCGCGAGACCCTGGCCGCCGAACAGGCCAGGCTCGACGAGCTGCAGGCCCGGTGGGAACGCGAGCGCGCCTCGCTCAACCGCGTGGGTGAACTCAAGACCCGGCTCGACTCCGCCCGCGTGGATGCCGAACGCGCCCAGCGCGAGGGCAATCTCGAGCGCGCGTCGCGCCTGCTGTACGCCGAGATCCCGGCGCTCGAGCGCGAGCTCATGAAGGCGGAGCGCGAAGAGCCCGCGGGCGACCGCATGGTGAACGAACAGGTGACCGACGAGGACATCGCGGCGGTCATCGCCGCCTGGACGGGCATCCCCGTGGGGCGCCTGCTGCAGGGCGAGACCGAGAAGCTGCTGCACCTCGAGCGCGAGCTCGGCAAGCGCCTGATCGGCCAGCGGGATGCCGTGAAGGCGGTGTCCGACGCCGTCCGTCGCTCGCGCGCCGGCATCAGCGACCCCCACCGTCCGGTCGGTTCGTTCCTGTTCCTCGGACCCACGGGCGTCGGCAAGACGGAGCTCGCGAAGTCGCTCGCCGACTTCCTCTTCGACGACGAGCACGCCATGGTGCGCATCGACATGTCGGAGTACGGCGAGAAGCACTCCGTCTCGCGTCTGGTCGGCGCCCCTCCGGGGTACGTCGGGTACGAGGCGGGCGGTCAGCTCACCGAGGCCGTGCGTCGGCGCCCCTACAGCGTCGTGCTGCTCGACGAGGTCGAGAAGGCGCACCCCGAGGTGTTCGACGTCTTGCTGCAGGTGATGGACGACGGTCGACTGACCGACGGCCAGGGTCGCACGGTCGACTTCACCAACGTCATCCTCATCCTGACGTCGAACCTCGGATCGCCGATCCTCATCGACCCGACCCTGTCGATGGATGCCAAGCGGGACCAGGTGCAGGCGCTGGTGCGCCAGGCCTTCAAGCCCGAGTTCATCAACCGTCTCGACGACATCGTGATCTTCCAGGCCCTGAGCCAGGACGACCTCGCGCAGATCGTCGAGCTCGCGGTGGACGCGCTGCACAAGCGCCTGCGGGAGCGCCGGCTGACCCTCGCGGTCACGCCCGACGCCCGCTCGTGGCTCGCCGAGCGCGGCTACGACCCGGTGTACGGCGCCCGACCGCTGCGTCGGCTCATCCAGACCGAGATCCAGAACCGCCTCGCCACGGCGATCCTCGCGGGCACGGTGCGTGACGGCGACGTCGTCCGCGTCGACGTGGCGAGCGACGGCGACTCGCTCATGCTGGTGAGCACGGGGCCTGCGGCCGAGGAGCCCGGCGACGATGACGTGATCGACGCGGAGATCGTCGAGTAGCCCGGGGCCTCGCGCCTGTCACCAGAACAGGGGATGCCACGAGAACAGGCCGGTGTGACGCCGGGCAGCCTGTATCCGTCGCATCCCCTGTTCTCGTGCCTGCGCGCCAGGACGGCGCGCGTGCGGCCCGGGAGGAGCGGCTCAGGCGCCTCGTGTCGTCAGGGGCACGGCGTGAACCACGCCTTGACGAAGGCGGCGCTCTGGTAGGCGTACTGGTAGGCCCAGTCGAACAGCGTCATATCGGTGTCGACGCCCACCACCGTGACGGCGCCGGCGTAGCACTTCGCGAAGATGTAACGGGTGCGCGCGACATGCGGCGTGAAGGTGATGACGACCGTCTTCCCGGCTTCGTGCGTGGCCGTGTACTCGGTCAGAAGTCGGGCCTCGCCCGCGGTGGTGAAGGGAATCGGGCTCTTGCAGGTCACTGCCTCCTGACGGCACACGTCCAGCGCGGATGCGTTGAAGTGGCGCTCCCCGTGCCCGCCGCGGGAGTCGGATACCGACACCAGCAGGGGGGGTGGCGTGTCCGTGTCACGCAGTGACGCGGCGAGATCGAGCCGTTGCTGCTGGGGCGGTCCGATGACGTAGACGAGGTCCGCGTCGGTCGGATCGCCCTGCGACGGGAAGACATACAGGGGCAGCCCCGCGACAGCGATCGCGGCGAGTGCGAGGGTGAGGGCGACGGCGAAGCGTCGGAGGCGTCTCCCCGACCGCAGCCCCTTCCCTCCGGGGGTGGCGCGACGCGGACGCGCGGCACGGGTGACCGGCGATGAAGAGGTGCTCACTCGGGCCAAGATAGGCGGCTCTCGTGAACGGCATGTTGCCCGCCCGCGGCTCGCGTATCGGGTGACGTGCCGCGCGGCGCGGGGAGAGACGTATCCGCCCCCGCGCCGTGGTGGCCCGGACAGGCGTCGACACACCGAGCCTCATGCCCTGGCACCCCGCGGGCGCGGACGCCGCAGAAGACGACCGCCCCCAGCCCGCTTTCGCGGCGGGGGGCGGTCGGATGCCGGCGGGGCGTGCGTCAGGCGTCGACGAGCAGCGAGTCCGCGACCGTGCGGCGCTCTCGCGGGGCGAGCTCGCGCTGGCGGAGGCCCTCTTCGGCGGCGTCGACATCACCGAGCGTGCCCACGGCGATGACCGTCACGGGGACGAAGCGGGGCTCGATGTCGAAGGCGGCGCGAAGGGCGTCGGCCTCGAAGCCGCCCATCTGGTGGGTCGCGAGGCCCTCGGCGTGCGCCTGGATGGTGAAGTGCGCGGCGGCCTGGCCGGCGTCGTACAGGGCCCACGGGCGTGCTTCGCCCTCGGCGGTCTCGGTCTCGGCGAGCACGACGAGCAGGGCACCGGCGGCGGGAGCCCAGGCCTGGTTGAAGCCCATGAGGGCCGACACGATGCGCTGGTGCGCGTCGGATCCGCGGCGCGCCAGGAGAAGACGCCACGGCTGGTGGTTCATGCCCGAGGGAGCCCAGCGGGCGGCCTCCAGGGCGGAGCGCAGAGCGGCTTCGTCGATGGGCGTTTCGGGGTCGAAGACGCGGGTGCTCCAGCGCTCGGCG
>JARBUN010000074.1 GCA_029239635.1 Microbacterium sp.
GGGCAGCTCGCCCTCGTCAACGTCACCGTGATGAACCCGGTGACGGGGGAGACGGCGATCGCGACGCAGTACGGCTCCGACCTCACCAAGACGACCTCGTTGACGGCTCTCGAGCCCGACGTCCCCGGCCTCACCGCGGCCCTGAAGTGCGCCGCGGAAGGATCCCGGGTGGCCGTCGCCATCCCGGGTGACCAGATCCCCGCCGACAAGGCACGCGGCCTCGGATTGGCCGAGGGAGCTCCGGGCGTCTTCGTCATCGACATGCGCAAGGTCTTCCTGCCGGCCGCCGACGGCGCGGAGCAGTTCAACGCCGGGACCGGGATGCCCTCGGTGGTCCGTGCGCCGAGCGGTCAGCCGGGCATCTCCTTCCCGCAGAACGATGCGCCCTCCGATGTGCGCACCGAGACCCTCAAGAAGGGCGACGGCGAGGTTCTCACCGCCGACTCCAGCGCCATGATCCACCTCGTGGGCGTGGCGTGGGGCGCCAAGACGACCTTCGCGTCGACCTGGGAGAACGGCGCTCCCGGCCAGGCCACGGTCTCGAGTCTGCCGCCCGCTCTGGCCTCGGCGCTCGAGGGGCAGACGGTGGGGTCCCAGATCCTTCTCGTCGTGCCGGCCGACCAGACGTCCGCCGACCAGCAGGCGCTGAAGGCCCCCGCCGACAAGGCGCTCGTCTACGCCTAGGATGGGCGAGTGCCCGCCCCCACCTCCAGAAGCGCTCCCGAGGAGCGACTGGTCAACCTCGTCGTCGCCCTCATGGCGACCGAGCAGGGGCTGACGAAGGAGACGATCCTCTCCTCGGTCGCGGGCTATCGCGAGCAGCTCGAGGCCGGGGCGTCGAAGGACGCGCTCGAGAAGATGTTCGAGCGCGACAAGGAGAGCCTCCGCGGTCTCGGCATCCCGATCGAGACGATCGGCGAGCGAGCCGATCCCGACGACCTGCGCGAAGCGCGGTATCGCGTTCCGACGGCGGAGTACGCGCTGCCGGAGGACATCTCGTTCAGCCCCGCGGAGATCGCCCTGCTCAACATCGCCGGCGACGTCTGGGGGAGCGAGTCGCTTTCGGCGGACGCCCGGAGCGGTCTCCGGAAGATCCGAGCCCTCGGCATCCCCGTCGATGAGCCGATCATCGGCTACGCCCCGCGCATCCGGGTTCGTGACGCCTCCTTTCCGGCATTCCAGCGGGCGATCGAGGAGTGCCGTGTGGTGACGTTCTCGTACCTGCGTCCGGGGGAGCCGCGCCCGCGCGAGCGGCGGATCCGCCCCCTCGCTCTCGTCGAGTACGAGGCGCGGGGAGAAGTTCTCGCCGGCGCTGCGCGCCGACGCCGGAGAGCGAGCCCTCGCCGGCCTGGAAGGGGTGGCCGACCGTCAGCGAGCCCTGCTCGAGGTGCACCCCGGAACGGAGGCGTCCCTGCGACTCGCGCGCAGGGCCCTGCCCGCGCCCCAGGGCGTCGTCGTGCCGTACGTCGATCTGCACGTGTTCGCCGACGAGCTGGCGTCGTACGGACCCGAGGTCCGCGTGGTCGAGCCGTCGAGTCTCCGCGACGAAGTGATCCGTCGGCTCGAGGCGACACTCGTCCTCCACGGGGGCGCCGCGTGAGCCTCGACCGTCCGCTTCAGGCGCTGGATCGCGCCGCCCTTCTGCTGCAGCTCGTGCCGTACCTCATCGGCAAGGGCGAGGTCGCGGTCGCCGAGGCGGCGGAGGAGTTCGACGTCACCCCCGCTCAGATGCGGGCGATGGTCGAGCGGTTGACGGTGATCGGTCTGCCCGGCGAACGCGGGTTCTGGCAGTTGCCGAACGAACTGTTCGACATCGACTGGGACCTGCTGGAGCGCGAGGACGTCATCGCGATGACCAACACGGTCGGGCTCGAGCGCTCCCCGCGCCTGACCGCCCGTGAGGCCGCGGCCCTGTTGGCGGGACTGCAGCTCGCGCGCACTCTCCCCGGCGTCGCCGACAACGAGCTCGTCACCGGTCTGCTGGCGAAGCTCTCGCGCGGTGCCTCGTCCGCTCCGCCCGCGGTCATCGTCGCCCCGGGGCCGGTCGACGGCGTGCGCGAGGTCGTGGATCGCGCCCTGCGTGCCCGGGTGGCCGTCAGCTTCACCTACCGGGCCCCGGGTGCGGGACCGACGCTGCGAACGGTCGACCCGATCAAGGTCCACATCGCGAACGACCAGTGGTACCTCCAGGGGTGGTGTCACACGCGCCAAGCCGTCCGGACGTTCCACCTCGACCGGGTGAGCGATCCGGAGCTGACGGACATCCCCGCCGAACACGGCGCCGATCCGGTCCCCGAACTCTTCGCGCCCGCGGACGACGACGTCGTCGCCCGTTTCCGCTTCCCCCGGGAGGTCGCCCCCCTGCTGGCGGACTATCTCGAGCGTGCCGACATCGTCGACGACGGTGACGCGTCGATCGCGTCGCTCCGCCTTGCCGACGAACAGAGCCTGAAGCGGCTCGCGGCGCGGCGCGGCGGGGACGTCGAGCTGCTCGAGCCCACGGGGGCGCGGCGCGCGGCCGCGGCCTGGGCCGCCGCCGGTCTCGCGCAGTACGCCGGTTGAACCTCAGGGTGAACCACGCCCGTGATCCGGGCTTCCGCCCCCCTCCTCGGGTTAGACTGACGATCACCCCCGAGGTTGACGAGGAGTCATCATGTTCCAGGGAATCACCGGAGTACACCTGCTGATCGTTCTCGCGGTCATTCTCCTTCTGTTCGGCGCGACGAAGCTCCCGGCGCTGGCGAAGAGCGTGGGCCAGTCCGCTCGTGTCTTCAAGAACGAGATGAAAGAGATGAAGCGCGACGACGAGGTCTCCGCCGAGGCGACGGATGCGCCGCGGGCCACCGAGGTCGGCACTGCCACGGCAGCCGCCCCCGAGCAGCGCAAGCCGAACGACACCTCCGTTTAAGGCGTGACAACGGCAGGACCGCCGCGGATCGACGTGCCGGAGGGCCCGCGGCGCGACAAGCGCATGTCGATCGGCGCCCATCTCATCGAGCTGCGCAAGCGTCTGATGATCGCCGCGGCGGCTCTGGTCGTCGGGATGATCATCGCGTTCGCGATCACGTCTCCCGTCATCGAGTGGATCACCGTCCCGGTCCGCGACATCGCCGCTCAGCGCGGCGACAACCTCTCGGCCATCAACTTCACCGCGGTCACGTCGGCGTTCGACCTGCGCATGCGGATCGCCTTCACGATCGGCATCTTCCTCTCCGCCCCGATCTGGCTGTGGCAGATCTGGGCGTTCATCATGCCCGGTCTCACGCGCAAAGAGATCCGGTACACGATCGGTTTCGTCGCCTCCGCCGTGCCCCTGTTCTTCGGCGGCTGCTACGTCGGCGTGCTCATCGTTCCGCACGTGATCCAGCTGATGTGGAGCTTCACGCCAACGGGGGCGGCCAACCTCTACAACGCGGCGGATTACTACGACTTCGTGTTCAAGCTGATGCTGGTCATCGGCGTCGCCTTCGTCCTGCCGGTGTTCCTCGTCGCCCTGAACGTGGCCGGGGTCATGAGCGGCAAGGCGATCCTCAAGGGGTGGCGCGTCGCCATCCTCATCGCCACACTGTTCGCCGCTCTGGCCACCCCGGCCGCCGACATCGTGAGCATGCTCATGCTCGCCGGCATCCTGGTCGTCCTGTTCTTCGCGGCCGCCGGGGTGTCGATGCTCTTCGACCGCCGCAAGGCTCGCCGAATGGCCGCTGACGGTCTTTTGGGACCGAGGGCGTGAGCGGGCTCAGCCCGGCTGATCGCTTCGCGCGGGCCTCGGCCCGTTCCGCACACCCGCACACCGCCGACTTCGCCGACGCGCAGAGCTTCGAGCTCGACGACTTCCAGATCGCCGGATGCCACGCCCTGGAGGACGGGCGGAGCGTGCTGGTCGCGGCTCCCACCGGTGCCGGCAAGACCATCGTCGGTGAGTTCGCGATCCACCTCGCGATGCTCGAACCCGGAGACAAGGCGTTCTACACGACGCCGATCAAGGCGCTGTCGAACCAGAAGTTCCACGAGCTGCAAGAGGTCTACGGCGACGACGAGGTCGGCCTGCTCACCGGCGACACGAACATCAACGCTTCGGCGCGCATCGTCGTCATGACCACCGAAGTCCTCCGGAACATGCTCTACGCCGATTCGCCGGCGCTGCGCGGCTTGCGGTTCGTCGTCATGGACGAGGTCCACTACCTCGCCGACCGCTTCCGCGGAGCCGTGTGGGAAGAAGTGATCATCCACCTCCCGCGGTCGGTCAAGCTCGTCTCCCTGTCGGCGACCGTGTCGAACGCCGAGGAGTTCGGCGACTGGCTCGACACCGTGCGCGGCGACACCGAGGTCATCGTCTCGGAGACCCGGCCCGTGCCGCTCGAGCAGCACGTGCTGGTGCGGGGCGATCTCCTGCCCCTCTTCGACGACCGCGCGGGCGTCGCGACGGCGCAGGTCAACCAGGAGCTCGTGAGGATCCGCGGCGGCAACGCCGGGGGATACGAGAACAACCGCCGCGCCCAGGAGTACCGCTCGCAGCGCCACGCGGGCGGTCCTCGCCACGCGCACCAACGACGAGGCGGTCACAAGCCGGTGCGGGCCTCGCAAGGGCCGCGCATCGAGCGCATCGACCGCCCCGAGGTCGTCGAGCTCCTGCAGCGCAATCACCTCCTGCCGGCGATCTTCTTCATCTTCAGTCGCGCCGGCTGCGACGCGGCCGTGCAGCAGCTGCGCCGCGCGAACGTCCGGCTCACCTCGGCGGAGGAGCGCGTCGAGATCCGCCAGATCGTCGACGAGCTGACGTTCACCCTCAAGGACGAAGACCTCGCCGTCCTCCACTTCTGGGAATGGCGCGAGAACCTCGAGCGCGGCATCGCCTCACACCACGCGGGCCTCCTCCCGGCATTCAAAGAGGTCGTCGAAGAGCTGTTCCGACGCAAACTCGTCAAGGTCGTCTTCGCCACCGAGACCCTCGCGCTCGGCATCAACATGCCCGCGCGGACGGTGGTCCTGGAGAAGCTCGAGAAGTTCAACGGCGAGGCCCGCGTGGCGATCACGTCGGGGGAGTACACGCAGCTCACCGGGCGCGCGGGCCGACGCGGGATCGACGTCGAGGGGCACGCCGTCGTGCAGTGGACGGAGGGCCTCGACCCCCAGTCCGTGGCATCCCTCGCCTCCCGGCGCACCTACCCCCTCAACTCGAGCTTCCGCCCGACGTACAACATGGCGGTCAACCTCATCGATCAGTTCGGGCGGTCGCGCGCACGCGAGATCCTCGAATCGTCGTTCGCGCAGTTCCAGGCCGACCGCTCCGTCGTCGGACTCGCGCGGCAGGTGAAAGAGGCCGAGGAGTCGCTCTCCGGCTACGAGGCGGCGATGACCTGCGACCGCGGGGACTTCCGCGAGTACTCGACCATCCGCCGCGAGCTCAGCGACCTCGAGAAGATCAACCGGCGGGATGCCACGGCGCCCCGGCGACTGCGCGACGAGCGGCAGCAGCAGATCCAGTCGCTCCGACGGCGGATGCAGCGGCATCCCTGTCACTCGTGCCCGGATCGGGAAGCGCACGCGCGGTGGGCCGAGCGGTACTGGAAGCTCAAGCGCAGCACCGACAAGACCCGCCAGCAGATCGACCAGCGCACAGGAACGGTGGCGCGCGTGTTCGACCGGGTGGTCGAGGTGCTCGCGACGCTCGAGTACGTGGCGATCGAGGAGGATGGTGCGACGGTCCTCACCCCGGCCGGACGCACGATGCGCCGCATCTACGGCGAGCGGGACCTCCTCGTGGCCGAGTCGCTGCGTCAACGTCTGTGGGACGATCTCGATGCCCCCTCGCTGGCGGCGTTGGCCTGCTGTCTCGTCTATGAGCCGCGACGCGACGAGGCGGGGCCGGGGGAGCGGGGGCTGCCGCGAGGAGCCTTCCGCGGCGCCCTGGACGCCACGCAGACGCTGTGGCAGGAGCTGGACGACCTGGAACGCGACCACCGCCTTCCGGGCTCGGAGGCGCCGGCCTCGGGTCTCGCGCCGGCGATGCACGCCTGGGCGAAGGGGCTTCCCCTCGACAGCGTGCTCACGCTCGCGGACATGGCCGCGGGAGACTTCGTGCGCTGGGCCAAGCAGACGATCGACCTGCTCGACCAGATCTCGCTCGTCGCCGAGCCGAAGCTCGCCAAGACCGCACGCACGGCTCTCGACGCGGTGCGCCGCGGCATCGTCGCCTACACCTCGGCGTGACCGCGCGCCCTGCCGCCGCGATTTAGGCTGGAGGGGTGCCCCTCGCCGTCTCGCCGCGACCGATCGTCCCGCTGGCGATCGCCGCGCCCCTGTCGGCTGCGGCGGGTCTTCTCCTGGTCACCGCGTACCCGGCGCTCGCCTGGTGGCCGATGGCCTTCCCCGCCGTCGCCATGGCCCTCGTCGCCCTCGCGGGGCGTCGGGTCTGGTCGGCGGCCCTGGTCGGCCTTCTCTTCGGGGCGACCTTCTTCTCGGTGAACCTCCTCTTCACCGCGCGCTACCTCGGGCCCATTCCGTGGATCGCGCTGTCGACGCTCGAGGCGCTGCTGACCGCGGTCTTCGCGGTGCCGATCGCCCTCGCCTACCGGTGGCTTCCTCGCGTGGCGCCCGGGCTCGTGAGCCGTCTCCTGGCGCTTCCCGCGCTCGTCGCCGGCCTGTGGACCCTCCGCGAGCAGATCGTGGGGTCGTGGCCGTACGGGGGGTTCCCGTGGGGGCGCATCGGCGTGTCCCAGGTGAACGGCCCGTTCGCGGAGGTCGCGTCGTGGGTCGGAATGTCCGGACTGACCTTCCTCGTCGTCTTGCTGTGCGCGATGGCGATCGAGCTCGTCCGCGCCGGTCGGTTCCGCGATCTGCGGCGCGCGGTTCCCGCCGCCGTCCTCCTCGTCGTCCTCGTCGCGCTGCCGCAGTTCCCCACGACGGCGGCCGGATCGATGCGGGTCGGCGCCGTTCAGGGGAATGGGCCCGCGGGCTACTTCGACCAGCGCGCGCGGGGTGCGGTGCTGAACGCGCAGCTCGCGGCATCCGCCCCGCTCTTCGGGCAGGACATGGATGTGCTGCTGTGGCCGGAGGGCGGCGTCGACTCCGACCCCACGATGTCGTCGCAGACCGCCGGCGTGCTCGATGAGCTCTCCCGACGCGTCGACGCCCCGCTGATCGTCTCCGCGGTCACCGAGAGGGGGTCGGAGCTGTTCAACTCGTCGCTGTTGTGGACGGCCGACGGCGGGCCCGAGCAGACCTACGACAAGCGGCATCCGGTGCCGTTCGGCGAGTACGTTCCGGACCGGGCGTTCTGGGAGCCCTTCGCCCCCGACCTCATCGGACTCATCGGCCGCGAGTACACGCCGGGCACGGCGCGACCGCTCATCGACCTCCACGGCATCGGTGTGGGTCTCGCGATCTGCTTCGACGTCATCTACGACGACGTCGTCTGGGACGGCGCCTCCGAGGGCGCCGAGATCTACATGTTCCAGACCAACAATGCGGACTTCCGCGGCACGGACGAGAACCTGCAGCAGCTGGCCTTCGCGCGGATGCGCGCCATCGAGACGGGCCGCTCCGTGGTGAACGTCTCGACCGTCGGCACGAGCCAGGTCATCGCGCCCGACGGATCCACCCTCGACGAGCTCCCCGTCGACACCGCGGGGCACATGCTCACCGATGTTCCTCTGCGGACGGGGCTCACGCCGGCCGTGGTCATCGGCCCCGCGGTGAAGATCGCGCTGGGGGGAGGGGCGCTCCTCGCGCTCGCCATCGTCGGTGCCGTGGTCGCCGTGCGGGCGCGGAGAACGAGAAAGACGCCGACCCCCGGAGGGATCGACGTCTGAACTCGGTGGTCAGCGTCAGGCGCTGATCTTCTGATCTCCCGCTCCGCGGCGTGCGCGGACGAACGCGAGGCGCTCTTCGAGCAGCTCCTCGAGCTCGGGAATCGTGCGGCGCTCCAGAAGCATGTCCCAGTGCGTGCGCGGAGCCTTGTCGTCGCTGTGGTCGACGGTCGCGGTTCCCTCGCCGATCCGCAGGAGCGCCTCTGCACCACAGGTGCGGCATTCCCAGGAGGGCGGAACCTCGGCGTCGGCCGCGAACGTCAGGACGGTTTCGCGTCCGCAGGTGCTGCAGGCGTAGGTGTGCTGCGCGCGATCGTGGAACACGACCCCGTCTTCGCTCTGAAGGCTCTGTGCGCCGAGTCGGATGCCTCGAAGACTGCGATCTGCCATTGTGTGGTCCTCTCGTCGGTCCCCATGTATAACGACCGCACCTGTGCGCTTTATTCGAAATGAGCACGTCCTGGCAGAACTCACAGGGGATGCTCAGCACACCTCGCGTTCATCGCGTGTTCACGAGCGCCTGCGCCACGTCGGCGCGGTCGGTCACGAGGCCGTCCACCCCGGCATCCAGGAGACGTGTCATGTCGTCCTCGTCGTTGACGGTCCACACGTGCACCTCGACGCCGGTCGCGTGCGCGGCGTCGATCAGTCGCGGAGACAGCACGCGGATGCGGCCCTGCCGCTCCGGGATCTGGAGGGCATCGATTCCGCGCAGGGCGCGCGTGATCAGAGGGGGGAGGCCTGTCGCCACCGCGGCGACGACCCGAGCGACGGTCGCCGAGCCCGGGGACGTCGCGGGAGCCAGGGCCGCGCCGGTCCCCGTGGCGGCGGCGAGCGCGCGGCGGCGGCGATCGTCCGAGAAGCTCGTCAGAAGAACCCGATGCGCCTGCGGGGCGACGAGGCGGCCGACCGGCTCGGCGGCCGCCTCGGCTTTCACATCGAGGTTGAAGCGGGTCTCGGGGAAAGCCTCGAGGGCCTGGGCGAGCGTGATCAGCCCGCCCCGGTCGGACATCACCTCTTCGAGCTCGTGCACGCGGACGTCCGCGATCCGGCGCGAATCGCCCGTCACCCGCTCGAGATCGTCGTCGTGGAAGAGCACGACGGTGCCGTCAGCCGTGAGGTGACAGTCCGACTCCACGTAGGCGAGGCCGGCGGCGTGGGCTTCGGCGACCGCCGCGAAAGAGTTGTCGACGATGCCGAGCGCCGCGGCATCCGAGGTGACGAGACCGCGGTGCGCGAGCACCCGAGGGGGCTCGCCGGCGGCGAAGTACGGATGACGCGGCGCGATCGAGCGAATCATGGCGGGGGCCTCCGCGGCTGAACGTAGCACGGTGATCCGACACGCTCGTGACGCGTCGGTACCCCGGAGCGGAGCCGGTGCGGCTCGGTAGGGTGGGAAGGTCGCCTGCGCTCTCGTCGGCGCGCGGCTCGATCACGAATCGTCAGGAGAATCCGTGTCCCAGACCCTCCCCTCCGGCTCCCTGAGCGGCAAGACCGCGCTCGTCACCGGCTCATCGCGCGGCATCGGCGCCGACACCGTCCGCTACTTCGCCGAGGCCGGTGCGAACGTCGTCATCAACTTCCGCAACAAGGCCCCCCGCGCCGAGAAACTCGCGACGCAGCTCCGCGAATTGGGCGTCGAGGCCCTCGTCGTCGGCGCCGACCTCACCGACCCAGAATCGGTGAAGGCGATGTTCGACGAGGTCGAGCGCACGTTCGGCGGTCTCGACATCCTCGTGCTCAACGCCTCGGGCGGCATGGAGTCGGGTATGGCCGAGGACTACGCGCTCCTGCTCAACCGCGACGCGCAGGTCAACGTGCTCGAGACGGCCCTGCCGCTCCTGAAGGACGACGCGCGCGTCGTGTTCGTCACCAGCCACCAGGCGCACTTCATCCGCACCACCCCGACCATGCCCGAGTACGAGCCCGTCGCCCTGTCGAAGCGCGCCGGCGAAGACGCCCTGCGCGAGAAGATCCCCGCTCTCGAGGAGCGGGGCGTCGGCTTCACCGTCGTCTCGGGCGACATGATCGAGGGCACCATCACGGCCACCCTGCTGGAGCGGGCGAACCCGGGTGCCATCTCGGCCCGCCGCGAGGACGCCGGCAAGCTCTACAACGTCTCGGAGTTCGCCGCCGAGGTCGCCCGCGCGGCGGTCGACCCGGTTCCGGCCGACAACACCCGCCTCGTCGGAGACACGGGCTCGTTCGGAGGCGAGTGATCATGCGCCCCGTCGACATCGAGACGCTGATCTCCGTCGGTCGTCCCACCCTCTCGTCGGACGCCGGCTTCGCCGTCTTCGCGGCCTCGCGTCCCGACCTCGTCGCCGACCGCGGGGTGGGCCAGCTGTGGCGCGTGGAGCTGCCCGACGGGACTCCGCGACGCCTGACGCGCGGTGTCGCGGACCGATCGCCGCGGCTCTCGCCCGACGACCGTACGATCGCGTTCCTCCGCGCCGACGACCGCGGCCGCGCGCAGGTCTTCGTCGTCGCGGCGACCGGCGGCGAACCCGTCCAGGTCACCGACCAGCCCGGTGGGGTCACCGACCTGTCCTGGTCGCCCGAGGGCACGCGCCTCGCCTTCTCGGCCCGGGTGCCCGAGCCCGGCCGCTACGGCACGGTCGAGGGACGGGATGCCGCGGCCGAACCGCCGCGTCGCATCACCGGCATCCGCTGGCACGCGAACGGTCTCGGCTACCTCGACCGGCCGACCCATCTCTTCGTCGTGGATGCACCCTCCACCGAGGCGGAGCCGTTCTATGCCCCGGCTCCCGCCCTCGACAAGCCCGAGAAAAGGGTGGTCGCCGCCGAGCCGGTCCGCCTCACCGAGGGCGAGACGAGCTGGACCGGCGTCGTCTGGACGCGTGACGGCGCCGAGCTGCTCAGCGTGCCGGACGTCATCGAGACCGATCGACGCGACCTGCGCGACCGGCTGGTCGCCGTGGCCGCGGAAGGCGGCGCTGAGCGCGAGCTGGTGGGTCGAGACGCCGCCCTCTCGATCTCCGAGGTCGCCACGGGCCCCGACGGCACCGTCTTCGTGCTCGCGAACGACGTCGGTCCCGAGGGAGTGGACTTCGTCGCCCCGGGGGTCGCGCTCTTCGCCCTCGAGCCCGCGGGTCCGCGCCGCCTCACCGACCCCGAGACGATCGACCTCGGCGAGGGTGGCAGCCACATCTCCTTCGACGGCGACGACGCGATCGTGCAGGACCGCACGCGTGGTCGGCTCCGCCTCCTGCGCGTCACGCGCGGGGGAGAGGTCGCGGAGGTGCTCGGGGGAGACCTCGAGGCGAACGCCCATGACGCGGCGAACGGCCGGGTGGTGGCATCCGTCGCCTCGCCCGAATCCTTCGGCGAACTCGTTGTCGTGGACCCCGTGGCAGGCGTGCGTGCCGTGACCGATTTCGGTGCGGTCGTGCGCGAGCGCGGAGTGGTCATCCCGGTGGAGCACGAGATCGCCGGCCGCGACGGCTACCCCGTGCACGGCTGGGTCGCCACGCCCGAGGGGGAGGGTCCGTTCCCCGTCATCCTGCAGATCCACGGCGGGCCCTACGCCTCGTACGGTGTGCACGTCTTCGACGAGACGCAGGTGCTCGTGGACGCCGGCTACGCCGTGGTCTACAGCAACCCGCGCGGAAGCGCCGGATACGGCCGCGCGCACGGTCGGTCGATCCGACAGCGGATGGGCACGCTCGACTACTTCGACGTCATGGACTTCTTCGACGGCGTCGTCGCTGCCGACCCGCGCCTCGACGGCGACCGAGTGGGAGTCATGGGCGGCTCGTACGGCGGGTACATGACGGCCTGGGTCATCGCGCACGACCACCGTTTCGCCGGTGCGATCGTGGAGCGCGGGTTCCTCGACCCGACGGCTTTCCCGGGGTCGAGCGACATCGGCTCGTTCTTCGGGCAGGAGTATGTCGGAACCGACCCCGCGCAGATCGCGGCGCAGAGCCCGATGGCGGTGGTCGATCGCGTCACGACGCCGACGCTGGTGCTGCATTCGGAGCTCGATTTCCGCTGCCCGCTGGAGCAGGCGACCCGCTACTACGCGGCGCTGAAAGAGCAGGGGACCGAGGCGGAGATGCTCATCTTCCCTGGCGAAGACCATGAGCTCACCCGGGGCGGTCGTCCCCAGCATCGGGTCCAGCGCTTCGACGCGGTCCTCGACTGGTGGCGCCGCTACCTGCCGACGTCGTGACGCGAGAAGGGGCCGGATGCCGTGGCATCCGGCCCCTTCTCGTCGGGCTACGCGACCTTGCCGAACTGGATCGCCCGGACGATCTGGAAGACGCCGAGGATCACGAGCGAGATGCCGATGAGCAGGAACAGGGTGACCGCGCCGAGAAGGGGCGAGAACAGCAGGACGACGCCGGCCAGAATGCTCACGATCGCGAAGAAGATCGTCCACGCGCGAGCCTTGGAGTTGTGGCCGACCGTGGTGAGCGACACGACGCCCTCGATGATCCACAGGATGCCGACCAGGGTGCCGATGAAGATCCCGAACCACGCGGTCGTGGCGGACAGGTTCGCGAACGAGAAGATGCCCGCGACGATGAACAGCACGCCGAGCACGATGTAGCCGATGCGGGCCCAGCCCGAGCGCCAGAACAGGCCGATGCCGATGTTCACGAGACCGGCGATGATGACGTAGATCGAGATGATGCCGACGGCGATCTCAGCCGTCCGGCCCGGCCACAACAGGATCAGCAGACCGATGACGAGGGAGAGCGCGCCGCTGATGCCGAGCGCCGTGCGAACGGCGCCCACGGCAGGATTTGTGGTGGACGACATGGTGACCCTTCCTGAGTGA
>JARBUN010000075.1 GCA_029239635.1 Microbacterium sp.
GAGGTTCTTGACCTCGTCGTCGGGGATGGTGACGCCGAACTTCTCCTCGGCGTTGACGACGATCGTCATCATCGAGATGGAGTCGATGTCGAGGTCGTCGGTGAACGACTTCTCGAGGGCGACCTCGTCGGCCGAAATACCGGTCTCATCGGTGATGAGCTCGGCCAGACCTGCGAGGACCTCGTCGTTGGTGAATGCCATGATTTCTCCTGTTCGTGGGTCGGCCCGTGCGGTTACCCGTGGGCCTGGATCAGTCTAGGGTTCGACGCTGCCGCGTCAGGGAAGGACGACGACCTGCGCGCCGAAGACGAGACCGGCACCGAAGCCGATCTGCAACGCGAGTCCGCCGCTGAGCTCGGGGTGCTCCTCGAGCAGTCGGTGGGTGGCGAGAGGGATGGATGCCGCCGAGGTGTTCCCGGTGGTCTCGATGTCGCGACCGATGATCACCGTCTCCGGCAACCCCAGCTGCTTCGCGAACTCGTCGATGATGCGCATGTTCGCCTGGTGGGGGACGAAGGCCGCGAGATCGCTCGGCTCGATGCCCGCGGCCTCGATCGCCTGGCGGGCGACCTTGACCATCTCCCAGACGGCCCAGCGGAACACCGTGGGGCCCTCCTGACGCAGAGTCGGCCACGGGGCCACGCCGTCGCGGAAGTCGGTGAGCGTGGCGTTCATGCCGACGGCATCCGCCTTCGATCCGTCCGATCCCCAGATGGTGGGTCCGATGCCCGGCGTGTCGCTGGGACCGACGACGACGGCGCCGGCGCCGTCCCCGAGGAGGAACGAGATGCTGCGGTCGGTCGGGTCGACCACGTCACTGAGCTTCTCGGCACCGACCACGACCACGTGCGTCGCGAGACCGCCGCGGATGAGGGCGTCGGCCTGGGCCACGCCGTAGGCGAAGCCCGCGCACGCCGCGTTGACGTCGTACGCCGCTGCGGGGTTCGCCCCGATGCGGTCGGCGACGATCGCCGAAGCCGACGGCGTCTGCTTGGGGTTGCTGATGGTCGCCACGATCACGGCGTCGATGTCGCCGGGGGCGACGCCCGACTTCTCGACGGCCTCGCGCGCGGCCTCGGAGGCCAGGTCGATGGCATCCGTCTCTTTGTTCGCGCGGACGCGCGTGATGATGCCGGTCCGCTGACGGATCCACTCGTCGCTCGAGTCGATCGGCCCCACGAGGTCGTCGTTCGGCACGAAGTTCTCGCCACGGGCGGCACCGTACGCGTAGATGCGCGTGTGTGCCGGTCCCTGCAGCTGCCGGAGGGTGGGGGTGCTCATGCCTGGATGTCTTCTTTCAGGAGCGAGACGGCCGCGTCGAGGTCGTCGGGGGTCTTGACCGCCACGGTGGGAGTGCCGCGCAGAGCGCGCTTCGCGAGTCCCGTCAGCGCTCCCGCGGGGGAGAGTTCAATGATGCCGGTCACGCCCCGCTCGGCGAAGGACGCCATGCAACGGTCCCAGCGGACGGGCGAGGCGACCTGCGCGACGACGAGATCGAGCGCGCGGCGGCCCTCGGCGACGACGGAGCCGTCGGAGTTGGTCCAGAGCGTCAGGCTCGGATCGGAGACCTCGACGTCGGCCGCGGCGGAGCGCAGAACCTCGACGGCGGGCTCCATGAACCGCGTGTGGAAGGCGCCCGCGACCTGCAGCGGGATCACGCGTGCACCGCGCGGTGCCTCGGCCGCCAGCTCGGCGAGAGCGGGCAGCTCACCCGCGGCGACGATCTGACCCCCGCCGTTGTAGTTGGCCGGGGTGAGCCCGAGCGCCTCGAGGCGCTCGAGGACGGCCGTCTCGTCGCCCCCGACGACCGCGCTCATTCCGGTCTCGGTGACGGCGGCGGCTTCGGCCATGGCCCGCCCCCGCAGACCGACGAGGCGCAGCGCGTCGCTCTCGGTGAGGACCCCGGATGCCGCCAGCGCGGCGATCTCGCCCACGGAGTGCCCCGCGACCCCGGCGACGGCGCTGCCCGAGCGCTCGGTCAACGCGGCCCACGACAACAGGCTGGCCGCGACGATGAGGGGCTGGGCGACGCTGGTGTCGCGGATGCGGTCGGCATCCCACGCGGTACCGGCGGCGACGAGGTCCACACCGGCCTGTTCGGAGTACGCGGCGAGGCGCTCGCGCGCCCCGTCGAGCTCGAGCCACGGCGCGAGGAATCCAGGGGTTTGCGACCCCTGCCCGGGGAAGACGGCGATGATCACGGTCCCATCCTGCCAAGGATCGGGCGCGGGCTTATGGAGGTATCGACACAGATATACGGCGTGTCTTTGTGCGAGCCGTGCATCAGCGCGGCAGGGAAGGGCGTCGGCCGGCCGTTCCGCGCCGGCGCGTGGCATCCGTTCCGATCGACCCAAGGATCAAGGCGGTCTGGAGGATGAGTGCCTCGCGGGGGCCGGTGGCGTCCCATCCGATGACCTCCGAAACGCGCTTCAAGCGGTACCGGACGGTGTTGGGGTGCACGTACAGCTCGCGCGCGGTCGCTTCGAGCGAGCGGCCGTTGTCGAGGTAGCTCCAGAGCGTCGCGACGAGGTCGGTGCTGTGCGCCTGGAGCGGACGGTACACGCGATCCACCAGCGTCTGCTTGGCCACCGCGTCGCCGGCGAGGGCGCGCTCGGGGAGGAGGTCGTCGGCCTCGACCGGACGCGGGGCGTTGCGCCACGCCCGAGCCACGGCGAACCCCGCCAGGGCCGCGCGCGCACTCTGCCCGGCGTCGACGAGAGCGGCGACCGGGGGACCGAGGACGAGGTGGCCCGATCCGAAACCGGGTTCGAGCCGCTTGGCGATCTCGGTGAAGGGCAGTTCGGTCGCGTCCTCACCGCTGCGACCGGGCAGCTCGGCTCGACCGAGGACGAGGACGAGACGAGAGCCCTGCACGCCGATGAGCACGTCGACGCCGAGCTTTCGTGCGGTGCGACGCACCTGATCGACGTCGAACTGCGGGGGCGTCGTTCCCACCAGGACGGCGACCTCACCGTGGCCGTGCCATCCGAGGGCGGCGATGCGGCTGGGCAGCTCTTCGTCGGCCTCGCCCGTGAGGATCGAGTCGACGACCAGCGCCTCGAGGCGCGCGTCCCAGAGGCCGCGGGCCTCCGCGGCACGCGCGTAGACGTCGGCCGCGGCGAACGCCACCTCGCGAGAGTAGAGGAGCATCGCCTCGCGCACGCTCTTGCTGCGGCCGGCGACCCGTTCCTCCATCACCTCGACGGTGACGCGGACGAGTTGCAGCGTCTGCGTGAGGCTCACGCTGCGCAGGAGCTCCCGGGGAGCGGCCGCGAAGATGTCGGACGCGATCGCCGGTGTCTGGGCGGGATCCTCCACCCACTGGGTGAACGAGGTGATACCGGCCTGGGCCACGAGGCCGACGGCCGACCGCCGAGCCGGAGGCATCCCGGCATACCAGGGCAGGGTCTCTTCGAGACGCTGGATCGTGGCCGTCGCCAGATCGCCCGAGATGCGGCGCAACCAGACGAGGGTCTCTTCCTTGTCGCGCGCGGCCCGCTCCCGGCCCGCCGCGGCGGGAGCCTGCGCCTCACGCGAAATGCGGTCGGGACCGGCCCCACCCGAGAGGGGGGAGCCGGTCCCGACCGTGGGTTCACTCACGTGATCAGGCCTCGCCACCCGCGTTGCCGCTGGTGCCGGCGTTGACGTCGTGCAGGCGGTACTTCTCGATCGCCTGTCCGACGACCGCGCGGTCGACCTTGCCCTCCTCGGCCAGCGCCTGCAGGGCGCGGACCGCGAGGGAAGGACCGTCGATCTTGAAGAAGCGACGGGCCGCGGCGCGGGTGTCGGAGAAGCCGAAGCCGTCGGCGCCGAGCGTCCAGTAGTTCTGCGGGACCCACTGACGGATCTGGTCCTGGACGGCGTGCATCCAGTCGCTGACCGCGACCACGGGGCCGTCGGCCTCCTTGAGCTTGTCCGTGAGGTACGCCACGCGGGGCTCCGCCTCGGGGTGCAGGAAGTTGTGCTCGTCGGCGGCGAGACCGTCTCGGCGCAGCTCCGACCACGAGGTGACCGACCACACGTCGGCCACGACGCCCCAGTCGTCCTTCAGCAGGCGCTGGGCTTCGAACGCCCACGGCACACCGACGCCCGAGGCGAGCAGCTGCGTGCGGGGGCCATCGCCCTCGCCCGCGGAGATGTGATGGATGCCGCGGACGATGCCGTCGACGTCCACGTTCTCCGGCTCGGCCGGCTGCACGTAGGGCTCGTTGTAGACCGTCATGTAGTACATGACGTTGGGGTCGGGGTGGTTGCCGCCGTACATGCGCTCGATGCCCGAGCGGACGATGTGCGAGATCTCGTACCCGTAGGCCGGGTCGTACGACACGGTCGCCGGGTTCGTGGATGCAAGGAGCTGGGAGTGACCGTCGGCGTGCTGCAGACCCTCACCCGTCAGGGTGGTGCGGCCGGCGGTGGCACCGATGATGAAGCCGCGCGCCATCTGGTCGCCGGCCGCCCACTGGGCGTCGCCCGTGCGCTGGAAGCCGAACATCGAGTAGAAGACGTAGACCGGGATGAGCGGCTGGCCGTGGGTCGCGTACGCCGTGCCCGCCGCGGTGAAGGCCGCGAGGGCGCCTGCCTCGTTGATGCCGACGTGGATGATCTGCCCCTGCGGGCTCTCCTTGTACGCCAGCAGCAGCTCGCGATCCACCGAGGTGTAGTGCTGACCCTTGGGGTTGTAGATCTTCGCCGTGGGGAAGTACGCGTCCATGCCGAACGTGCGCGCCTCGTCGGGGATGATAGGCACGATGCGGTGACCGAAGTCCTTCACCCGCAGCAGGTCCTTCAGCAGACGGACGAACGCCATGGTGGTGGCGATCTCCTGCGTGCCCGAGCCCTTCTTGGGCAGCGCGTAGGCGGCATCCCCGGGCAGTTCCAGGCCCACGTGGGTCGTGCGACGCTCGGGCAGGAACCCGCCGAGCGAGCGACGACGCTCGAGCATGTACTTGATCGTCTCGTCCTGCTCGCCGGGGTTGTAGTACGGCGGCTGGTACGGGTTCTCGTCGAGCTGCGCGTCGGTGACGGGGATGTCCATCGCGTCGCGGAAGGCCTTGAGGTCGTCCAGCGTCAGCTTCTTCATCTGGTGGGTCGCGTTGCGGCCCTCGAAGTGCGGACCGAGGCCGTAGCCCTTGATGGTCTTCGCCAGGATGACGGTGGGCTGACCCTTGTGCTCCTTGGCCGCCTTGAACGCGGCGAACACCTTGCGGTAGTCGTGGCCACCGCGCTTGAGGCCCCAGATCTGCTCGTCGGTGTAGTCCTTGACGAGCTCGAGGGCGCGCGGGTCACGGCCGAAGAAGTTCTCGCGGACGTACGCGCCGTTCTCGGCCTTGTACGTCTGGTAGTCGCCGTCGGGGGTCGTGTTCATGAGGTTGAGCAGCGCACCCTCGGTGTCGCGGGCGAGCAGGTCGTCCCACTCGCGGCCCCAGACGACCTTGATGACGTTCCAGCCGGCGCCGCGGAAGAAGCTCTCGAGCTCCTGGATGATCTTGCCGTTACCGCGGACCGGGCCGTCGAGGCGCTGGAGGTTGCAGTTGACGATGAACGTGAGGTTGTCGAGGCCCTCGTTCGCCGCGACCTGCAGCTGACCGCGGCTTTCGACCTCGTCCATCTCGCCGTCGCCGAGGTAGGCCCAGACGTGCGAGTCGCCGACATCCTTGATGCCGCGGTTCGAGAGGTACTTGTTCGACATCGCCTGGTAGATGGCGTTGATCGGACCGAGACCCATCGACACCGTCGGGAACTGCCAGAACTCCGGCATGAGACGGGGGTGCGGGTACGACGGGATGCCGTTCGGCGCCTGCGACTTCTCCTGGCGGAAGCCGTCGAGCTGCGCCTCGGTGAGACGTCCCTCGAGGTACGCACGGGCGTAGGCACCGGGGGAGGCGTGGCCCTGGATGAAGATCTGGTCGCCGCCGGAGGGGTCGTCGAGACCGCGGAAGAAGTGGTTGAAGCCGACCTCGTAGAGCGCCGCCGACGACGCATAGGTCGAGATGTGGCCGCCCACACCGATGCCGGGGCGCTGCGCACGGTGCACGGTGACCGCGGCGTTCCAGCGGATCCACTTGCGGTAGCGGCGCTCGAGCTCCTCGTCACCGGGGAACTCGGGCTCGTTCTTCTGCGAGATCGTGTTGATGTAATCGGTGGTGGGAACCATCGGCACGTTGAGGTGCAGTTCCTTCGAGCCCTTGAGAAGGCTCAGCATGATCTCGCGAGCGCGGGCCGGCCCCTTGGCCTGAACGAGCTGTCGCAGAGATTCCTGCCACTCCCCGGTCTCTTCGGGGTCGCTGTCCTGCGGCCCTTGCGAATACGGATCCTGGTCGTGAACAGTCACGGAAGACCTTTCGTCGTCTGGCAGGTCATGCCAGAGAATCGCCATACAAGTGCGGCAACCCTTGTTCGCTCCGCACAATCAACCATCGTCCAGCCTAGCGAGTCGCGGCGAGATCGGATGCGCGCGCGACGGACGGGTCGTTCGCGTCCCTCCGACGCTTCGACATCGAACGATTCTCCGGCGGCCCGAAGCGAGAACACCGGTTGCCGCACCTCGGCGTTCCACCGCTGACGCATCGGATGCGGGTCTAGCCTGAGCGCGTGACCTCCAGCGCATCAGCGGGCTTCCGGACCCGCCCCGAGCATCGCTGGCCGGTGCTCATCGCCCTCGGCGTCGGTACCGGGCTGTACGCGGTCCTCCCGAGCGACGCCTCGGGCGTGCTGCGGTACGTCGTCGTGATCGCCGGGGTGCTGTGCGCGATCCCGATGGTCGTGACCAATCCCGCCCGGTTGACGCGCGAGACCCGCGTCGGGCGCGGGTTCGCGCTCGCGTTCACCGCCCTGCTGCTCGCGGCCAATCAGGTGGCCTTCTTCCTCCTCGTCCACCAGCTGCTGCAGGGCGAGGGGAGCGGCGCGACGACGCTGTTGGGTGCGGCCCAGGTGTGGGCCATCAACGTCATCGGGTACGCCGTCGTCTACTGGGAGATGGACCGGGGCGGCCCGATCGCCCGCCGACGCGATGCACGCGACGAGCTGCCTCCCGCCGATTTCCAGTTCCCGCAGGACTCCGACCGCGACGCGGTCAGCGAGGTCGCCCGGCGCTCGTCCGACATCGAGGACTGGGCCCCGGGGTACGTCGACTACCTGTACTTCTCGGCATCCAACGCGATGGCCTTCAGTCCCACCGACGTCATGCCGCTGAGCACGCGCGCCAAGATGTTCATGATGGTGCAGGCGATCTCGGGGTTCGCGCTGCTCGCGCTCGTGATCGCGCGGAGCGTGAACATCCTGAGCTGACGGGGGAGTGGGCCCTGCCGGGATCGAACCGACGACATCCACGGTGTAAACGTGGCGCTCTACCAGCTGAGCTAAAGGCCCGGGATGCCAGCAGTCTAGCGGGCGGACGACACCGGCCCCTCCTCGAGGGACCGCGCGCACACCTCGACGAGGAACGCGTACACCGCGAGACTCGGGTCGGCGACCAGCTGGTGCGCGCCGTCGGACGGCGGCGGCACCCGCTTCCACCCGCGTCCCGGGATGATCACGTCGCAGCGCTCCATCCCGGAGCCCTGGATGAGCACGTCGGTCCACGGCGCGGTGTCGGTGCTGACGGCGGCCTCGAGGTCGGCCGTGGTCACGGCCGGGGCCTCCGGGTCATCGATCGGCCAGAACGGGGCGAGCCCGCTCCACGCGGCGACGAAAGCCGGCAGATGCTCGGGCACGATCAGAGCGTGATGGCGCCTTTCGGGGTCGGCGGTGGCCGCTCCCGCGTGCAGCTCGGCGATCGAAGGATCGTGCGTGACCACGATCCCGCGGGGTCCGGCGAACGCGACCATCACGGCGGCGTGGTCACCGCGTCGAGCGCGGACCACGAGCACCGGGCGGCGAGAACCGAGGCCGTACGCGACGGCGGTCCCCGTGGGGGTGAGCGTCGAGGTCTCGTCGATGAAGCCGGCCGCAGTGAGCTCGGCCGCGGCATCCGTCCCGCGCATCCGACGGGGAAGCGACGGGGATCCCCCTCGGATGCGAGAGGCACCCGCGCGCAGCTCCGTCAGCGCCGCCGCCGAGACGACCGGGGCGGTCGAGGTGAAGGCGGGAGGGGCGAAGCGCGCGAGGTCCTCGAGCGGGAAGCCGACGCGCGTCGAGGCTCCGGCATCGACCGGTGCGGCGCCGACGGCGCGGGCGGCGGTGGCGACGTCGGCAGGATCGGCGGTGAGGCGCAGCTGCGCGGCGATCCACGAGAAGACCGGTGTCAGCGCACCGAGCTGCGCCGGCGTCGCACTCGCGGAGAGGTGCACGTGATGCGTGCCCGTGGCCCACACCGACTTGGTCACGACGACGTCCGTCGTCTCGACCGGGTACACGAACGTGATGCGTCGCGCGCGGGCGAGGGTGGCATCCGGATCCTCGTCCCACAGGTCGACGCCCAGCACGCGGGCGCCGGGGTGCTGCCGGCCCGCGGCGAGGAGCGCGACCGCGGAGGCATCCGTGAGGGGGGCCGTGCTCTCGACCGCCGTGAGCACGAGGTTCGGCTGGAAGCCCGGCTGCTGCTCGCGCAGGGTCAGCACGAGCTCGGCGCCCTCGTACTCCGAGGCGGCGAAGCTGTCGGGGTAGCGCACGATGGCGTGGGGCGTGCGGGCCTCACGTACCTCGGGCGCGGGCGTCCGCTGGTCTGTCGTCGAGAACTTCACGCGCGACCGCCTTTCGTCGTCGCGTCGCCGCGGGCGTCGAGATACCACCGCGGAAGAAGGAAACGCGGGAGCCAGAACGCGCCGACGATCGCGACGAGCAGCAGGATCGCCGCGAGCACGATGAGACCGGCGAACGCCGCAGGGGAGTACGGGTTGACCAGAAGGCCGATGGCCGCCGCGAGGAACGCCGCGCCGAGCCACAGCCAGGCGAACCCGATCGTGCTGCCGAAGCCGCGGCGCACACGCATCCAGCCCTTCCATCGGCCGGAGTAGGCGACCACGCCGAGGACGACGAAGACGACGCCGAGGAGCAGACCCGCGGTCACAGCAGGTTCCCCTGCGCCTCGGGCTCGACGCCGATCGGACCCGGCGCCATGATCTCGACGTTCTCCTGGCGGACGTCGTCCATGACGTCCTGTGCGATCTCCTGACCGCCCCAGCCGCCCAGGACGCCGCCGACCACACCACCGATGACACCGCCGATCACCGTGCCCGGTCCGGGGAAGATCGAACCGATGCTCGCGCCGAGCAGGGCGCCGCCCCACGCGCCGCCCGCTCCGCCGGCCACCGAGGAGCTGCCGATGACGAGCGTGTCGACCGCGGCCTCCTCCTGACGCTGGTCCTCGGACCACTCCGGATGCCGGGTGAGGGTGTCGTTGTAGCTCTCGCCATAGACGCTCCAGTAGGTCAGCCCCGCACCGAGAAGCCCCAGGCCCTTGCCCACGCGTCCCGCCCAGGCCGGCGGCGTGCCGACCGAGTCGGGGGCGAACTGCGGTTGACCGTTCCATCCCGGCAGACCCGAGATCCGCGGGGGAGTGTCCGGAAGGAGGTTGCTCTCGAGCATCCACGCGCCCGAGGGCCGCTGGACCCAGACCTGCCCGTCGATGAGGCTGCGCGGCCAGGTCGGGTTGATCTGCCCGGCGGTGAGGGTGATCTCGTCGGGGAGGAGGGCTCCGGGGCCGGGGACCATCAGTGTGCCGCGGTAGCGCGTGAGCAGCTCGGCGGCCAGACCCTGCGCCGCCGAACCGGCGTTGCCGTTGACGATCTCGAGGCCGTCGTTCATGACCCAGGATGCCGAGGTGCAAAGCGCCCGCAGGGCTCGAGCGCATTCCTGGTCGGCGGCCGTCACATCCGTCTCGAAGAGCGCGCGCGTCCGGTCGACCTCATAGGACGTCGGCGCGTCGGGGTCGCGGTCCGCCATCGGGAGCTCGGACTGTTCGTCGACGGTCTGGAGATCGGTGAGCAGGCTGGCACGCCGTGTCTCGAGGGACGTCAGCGTCTCGGCGTACGTTCGCAGCGCGGTGACGGCCGACGAGAGCGCGGTGGTCAGCTCGTCGACGGCGAGCGGCAGGGGTGCCATGGCCCCGTATGCCGTCTGTGCTTCGGGGGCCTCGTAGACCGCGTTCAGTCCACTCCAGGTCGTGGTGACGTCGGTGACGGCGTCGTCGAGTCCGTCCAACACGCCGGCGAGCGTGTCGGCCGCGGCCGATACCGCGGCCGAGCTGGGGACGGCGACGAGCGTGCCGGTCGAGAGCGCGGGCGTGCTCACGGCTCCAGTCCGTTCAACGTGGACTGCGTCTGCGCGGCCATGTCGTAGTCCGTGTGCTCGTACAGCGCGATCACGCTCTCCGTCGTCTCGGTGACCGTGCTGATGTGCCGCCGCATCCCCGCGAGGCGGATGAGGAACGGGTCCGCGGCGACCTCGGCGAGGGCTGCAGACGTCTCACCCTCGCCCACGGCTGTCTGGGCCGCATCGAAGGCATTCGCCGTCGCGGTCACGACGTCGTCGATCGCCTCGGCATGCTCGTCGGCGGCACGGCAGACGGCACGCGCCTGCACGGGGTCGATGCTCCATGTCACGGTGATGGCATCCCTTCATCCGGGGGGTCCGTAGGTTCCAGGCTACCTACGGCGCTGCGGTGTCCGACCCGCGCGGTAGCGTGGACCCCGTGAACGCCGACCCCGCCGACCAGCGCAAACTGCTCGATCTCGCCGACCTCGATGCCCGCATCCGGCACGACGAGCGTGTCGCCGGCAACCCGCCGCAAGCGGCGGAAGTGCGCGAGCTCATCGCTCAGCGCGCCGGACTCACCCAGGAGCTGTCGAGCCGGGCGAACGCCCGCGACGACCTCACCGCGGAGATCGCTCGCCTCGAATCCGACGTCAAGGTCGTCGATGCCCGCATCGCGCGCGATACCGAGCGCCTCGCCGCCTCCTCGAACCCCAAGCAGGCGCAGGGCTTCGAGAGCGAGCTGACCGCTCTCGCGCGCCGCAAGAACGACCTCGAAGACCTCGAGATCGCACTCATGGAGCGCCTCGAGAGCGCGGATGCCGCCGTCGCCGAGCAAGAGGCTCTGATCGCCGAGACCAACGCCCGCGGTGCCGAGCTCAGCGCCGAGGCGAAGCGCGTGGTGGCCGAGGCCACCGAGCGCCTCGAGGGTGCCCGCCGCGATCGCGAAGCCGTGGCCGGTTCCGTCCCGCCCGAACTCGTGGCTCTCTACGAACGCCTGGCCGCACGCGGAAACGGTGCCGGACTCCTGCGCGCCGGCGCGTGCGAAGCCTGCCGCATGGTGCTGCCGCCGAGCGATCTCGCGAACGTCCGCCGGGCACAGACCGACGAGGTCGTCTTCTGTCCGGAGTGCGGGGCGATCCTCGTGCGCACCGAAGAATCGCGGTGAGCCGCCCTGGCGTCCGCGGCGTCTGACGCGGTCGTCGTCGGCCGGACCGCTACCGGCGACGTCGTCCTGATCGACCTGGATGCCACGGGAGCCGCCACCACGACCGTCACCGTCGCTCGCGAGGCGGCGGGGGCCGTCCGGTGGATCTGGAACGACACCCGGGCCTGGTACGCTGGCCTGCTCGCCGCGGGAGTGCGCGTCGCGCGCGCGTGGGACCTGAGACTCGTCCACGCGCTCCTCCGCGACGCGGCCGCGGTGGTCGACGACCACGGCCTGCGCGCGGCGCGCGCGTGGGACGCCGTCCTCCCCGACGCCGCCGTCGCCGACACGCTGTTCGACCTCACGGAGGCGGCATCCGGTCCGCCCGAGGGCGCCGAGCCCGCGCTCGAGGAGTACCGCCGACAGCGTGACGCCATCGACGGCTCGACGACGCCGGCGGCACTCCGACTGCTCGCCGCCGCGGAATCGGCGGGGGCGCTGATCGCTGAGGAACTGCACGCGGCCGGACTGCCCTGGAGTATCGACGCGCACGGTGCGCTGCTGGAGCGCCAGTTGGGGGAGCGACGGGGGCAAGCCCTTCCCGCACGGATCGAGGAGGCCGCGGCACGCGTGCGTGCGGCGCTGGGCGATCCTGCGGCGTCCCTCGACTCGCAGCCGCGGCTTCTGCGGTCTCTGCACCGCGCCGGCCTGTTCGTCGAGTCGACGAGCAGGTGGGAGCTCGCCGAGCACGACCATCCGGTCGTCGCGCCCCTGGTGTCCTACAAGAAGCTGATGCGCCTCTACACCGCGAACGGCTGGTCCTGGATGTCGGAGTGGGTGCACGACGGGCGTTTCCGTCCCGTCTACGTGCCTGCCGGGGTGGTCACCGGTCGCTGGGCGTCGTCGGGCGGGGGAGCACTCCAGATTCCGCGGCAGTTGCGGGTCGCCGTCCGCGCGGACCCGGGCTGGACCCTCGTCACGGCAGACGTAGCACAGCTCGAACCCCGCGTGCTCGCCGCGATGGCCCGAGACACCGCCCTCGCCGACGCCGCTCGGGGCCGCGATCTCTACTCGGGCGTCGTCGACGCCGGTGCGGTCGCGACGCGCGCCGAAGCGAAGATCGCCATGCTCGGAGCCATGTACGGCGCGACGACGGGGGAGAGCGGGCGTCTGCTCCCGCGCCTGCGCCGGACGTTCCCCCGGGCGATGGCGCTCGTCGACCACGCCGCCCGCGTGGGCGAGGAGGGCGGAGTCGTCTCGACCTGGCTCGGCCGGACGTCGCCCGGCCCCGGCGAGGCGTGGCGGGCGGTGCAGTCGCGCGCCGGCGACGCCGAGGCAGCCTGGCTCGCCGACCTGCGCGGACGCCTGGCGGCCCTCGAGCCCGTGGATGCCGCGGACGCGGCGCCCCGATCCGGCCCGGTGTTCGGATACAGGCCGCACCTGGCGTTCTACCTGCACGACGAGATCATCGTGCACACGCCGTCCGTGCACGCGGAGGCCGTCGCCGCGGCGGTCCGGGAGTCCGCGACAGCCGCGGGGAGACTGCTGTTCGGGTCGTTCCCTCTCGACTTCCCCCTCGACCTCAAGATCGGTGAGACCGCCGAGAAAGCGTGAGGCGCGAGGCGGCGCCGCCCGCGCCGGTAGACTCGACGAAGCGAATGGGTCGGCTGGACGGTCGCGTCACGGGTTAGCCCGTGCCGAGGAACGTCCGGGCTCCACAGGGCAGGACGGTGGGTAACACCCACCCGGAGCAATCCGCGAGACAGTGCCACAGAGAGCAGACCGCCCGCACCGCGCTCGTCGCGGGAGCGGGTAAGGGTGAAAGGGTGGTGTAAGAGACCACCGGGGTCGTGGTGACACGACCCGCACGGTAAACCTCGTCCGGAGCAAGGCCAGACAGGGGATGTTGACGAGAGAGATGACCGTCCACGGTGGCCCCGAGCATGTCGACGGGCCGCCCGGACAGAACCCGGCGTATAGGCCGGCCCATTCGCCTCAGCTCAGCGCCGAGGTCCCCGCTGTCACTCAGCGGGGTGAGCGAGCAGCCCGCGCCCGGGAACTCGGCGGCCGAGGTCGTCCCCAGCCGCCGAGCTCACCGGAGCCGTTCCGGCGGGGATCAGCCGCAGAGGGTTGCCTGAGCCGCCTCGGCGACGATCGTCCCGTCGCCCGCCTGAGCCGTGATGCCCGGGGGAACGACGAGCAGCACCTGGTCGGCGGGCGTCCCGGCGGCCAACTGCTCGCACGTGCTCTCGCCCAGGGAGATCAGCTGCTCGTCCGTCGCCTTCCCGAGATCGCCGGCCTTGCTGCGCACCTCGGTCAGGTACGCGGCGTCCTCGGTCGACGCGGGCGCCTCGGTCTCTTCCGGCTCGACGACCACGGAGGTGTCGCCGGACGAGAACGTGCCGGTCTGCCCGGGAGTGACGGTGATGTTCTCCTGGGTCGTTTCGCTGCTGCATCCGGCCAGGAGGACAGCGGCGGTGGCGAGGACGAGTGATGCCGGCGTTGTTGCGGTGCTTCGCGGGAACGATCGGCGCGCGCAGCTTCAGCAGCGGGAGGAACTCCTCCGAGTGCTTCGACACGCCACCGCCCACGACGATGAGGTCCGGGCTGAAGAGGAACTCGACGTAGTCGTAGTACCACTGCAGACGCTTGGCCCACTTCTCCCACGACAGCTCCTCGCGCTCCATGGCGGAGTACGCGGCGTAGCCCTCGGCATCCCGCTTGTGGCCACTGCGCTGCAGGTGTCCCAGCTCGCTGTTGGGGACGAGGACGCCGTCGTAGATCATCGCCGAGCCGATGCCCGTGCCGAGCGTCGTGAGGATCACGAGGCCGTCGATGCCCTTCGCGGCGCCGTAGCGCACCTCGGCGATGCCGGCGACGTCGGCGTCATTGGCGAAGTGGATGTCTCGGGAGAGGCCGTGCTCGAAGAACTTCTCGGCTTCGAAGCCGATCCAGGACTTCGAGACGTTCGCGGCGGACATCGTGCGTCCGCCCTTCACGATCGCGGGGAACGCCACCCCGAGAGGGAGGTCGGCGGGTGCCTCGAGGGTCTCGAGCACCTCCTTGACGGCGGCGAGCACGTCGGCCGGCTCCGCGCCGGCGGGCGTCGCGACCTTCACCCGGTCGCTGATCAACTCCCCGGCATCCAGATCGACGATCCCCGCTTTGATGCCGGTTCCGCCGATGTCCACTCCGACCGCGCGCGACGCATTCGTTGCCATGCCCTCCAGCCTAGCCAGCCGGGCGGCCCGGATCAGTAGGATCGACAGAGGCCCGGCGGATCTGCGCCCGAGGCTCGTGACCCACTCGAGGAGCGATCGTGAGCGACGAGAACGCGAAGTACTGGTACAACCTGGAGACCCACGAGGTCGAGCAGGGCTACGCCTCTCCGGCGATCGACCGCGCGGGTCCCTTCGACACCGCCGAAGAAGCGGCGCGCGCGCCCGAGATCCTGCGGGAGCGGTCGAAGCAGTGGGCCGAAGACGACGCCCGCGACGACCGCTGAGCATCGACGGCATCACCCGCTGACCGCACGTACTGAGAACGAGGGATGACGATGGACAAGCAGCGCGATTTCGTTCTGCGCACGATCGAAGAACGCGGCGTGAAGTTCGTCCGCCTGTGGTTCACCGACGTCGTGGGCACCCTGAAGTCGGTGGCGATCGCCCCGGCCGAGGTCGAAGGGGCCTTCACCGAGGGGCTCGGGTTCGACGGCTCCGCGATCGAGGGCCTCACCCGGTCGTACGAGTCGGACCTGCTCGCCCACCCCGACCCTACGACGTTCCAGATCCTGCCGTGGCGCGGTGAGATCGACCCGACCGCGCGCATGTTCTGCGACATCACGACCCCCGACGGTCAGCCGGCGGTCGCCGATCCGCGACACGTGCTCAAGCGCACCCTCGCCAAGGCCGCCGATGCGGGCTTCACGTTCTACACCCACCCCGAGATCGAGTTCTACCTGCTGAAGTCGTCGCAGCTCGGCCCCGACGGGCGTCCCGAGCCGGTCGACTCGGCGGGTTACTTCGACAACGTCCCCGGCGGCACGGCGCACGACTTCCGTCGCCGATCGGTGCGCATGCTCGAAGACCTCGGCATCTCCGTCGAGTTCAGCCACCACGAGGGCGGCCCGGGCCAGAACGAGATCGACCTGCGCTACGCCGACGCCCTCACCACGGCCGACAACATCATGACCTTCCGCACGGTCGTGAAAGAGGTCGCGATCGAGCAGGGCGTGTACGCCACGTTCATGCCCAAGCCGATCAGCGGGCAGCCGGGCAGCGGCATGCACACGCACCTGTCGCTCTTCGAGGGCGACATGAACGCCTTCTACGAAGAGGGCGGTCAGTACCAGCTGTCGAAGGTCGGACGCCACTTCATCGCGGGCCTGCTGCGTCACGCCAACGAGATCTCGGCCGTGACCAACCAGTTCGTCAACTCCTATAAGCGCCTGTGGGGCGGCGACGAGGCTCCGAGCTTCATCTGCTGGGGCCACAACAACCGCTCGGCTCTCGTGCGCGTGCCGCTGTACAAGCCGAACAAGGGCCAGTCGACGCGCGTCGAGTACCGCGCCCTCGACTCGGCGGCCAACCCGTACCTGTCGTACGCGCTCATGCTCGCGGCGGGGCTCAAGGGCATCGAAGAGGAGTACGAGCTCCCGGCCGAGGCGGAAGACAACGTCTGGTCGCTCACCGACTCCGAGCGCCGCGCCCTGGGCTACGCGCCGCTCCCGGCGAGCCTCGACCACGCCCTCGAGTACCTCGAGGAGTCCGAGCTCGTCGCCGAGACGCTGGGGGAGCAGGTGTTCAAGTACGTGCTGCTCAACAAGCGCCGCGAGTGGCAGCAGTACCGCGCCCAGGTGACGCCGTTCGAGCTCGCGAGCAACCTCGAAGCGCTCTGACACCGCCTCCGACAGGACACCGATGATGTCGGGTGATCGATCGACGGCGCTCACCGCCCTGGCGCGCATCGGCTTCTCGCGACTCTCCGAAGCCGATGCGCTCCTGGGCGAGCTCGAAGACCTCGTCGGCGTCTCGAGGGCCGATGCCACAGCCCTGGCGCAACGCGTCGCCGATCCCGATCGCGCCCTGTCGTCGATCGTCCAGATCGCTCGCCGGAACCCGGATGCCGTGCGCACCTGCGCCGCGGACGCCGGAGCGTGGCGCGCGCTGTGGGACATCGTCGGCGCCTCCGACGGGTTCGCGGAGTTCTACCTGCGTCACCCCGACGAGCTCGTGCACCTCGCCGGGGCCGGATTGACCGTTCCCGACGAGCAGGCCATGCGCCTCGAGCTCTTGGCGTCCGTCGGCGACGACGAGGGTTTCGCGTCCGACTCCTCGGATGCCGCGTGGCTCGCGCTGCGCGTGCGCTACCGGCGCCTGCTGGCCCGGATCGCCGCGTACGACCTCGGCCAGGACGACCCGGCCGGAGCGATCGACATGGTTTCGGCATCCCTCGCCGACCTCGCCGGAGCCGCGCTCGAAGCATCGCTCAGCGTGGCCCGCGCGCGCGTGTCGGGGGCGGGACCGGGCGCGTTCCCGCGCGCACAGGTCGAGGCGACGCAGTTCGCGATCATCGCGATGGGCAAGACCGGCGCGCGCGAGCTGAACTACGTCAGCGACGTCGACGTCATCTTCGTCGGCGGATCGTCGAACGAGGACGTCGTGTCCGAGGCGCGCGCGATCGACATCGGTACCCGTCTGGCCGTGCAGACGATGCGCGGCATCTCCGGTCCCGAGATCGAACCGCCCCTGTGGGAGGTCGATCCGAACCTGCGCCCCGAGGGCAAGCAGGGCGCGTTGGTGCGCAGCCTCGGTTCTCACCGTCAGTACTACGACCGGTGGGCGAAGAGCTGGGAGTTCCAGGCGCTCTTGAAGGCGCGAGCGATCGCGGGCGACTCACAGCTCGGGGCCGAGTACGTCTCTGCGATGCAGCCCCTCGTCTGGCACAGCGCGGCGCGGGAGAACTTCGTCGAGGGTGTGCAGCGCATGCGCGAGCGCGTGACCGACCACATCCCCGCGAGCGAGGTGAACCGTCAGCTGAAGCTGGGTCCCGGGGGAATCCGTGACGTCGAGTTCACGGTGCAGTTGCTGCAGCTCGTCCACGGACTCACGGACGAGCGGATCCGGCAGCGCGGCACGCTCGAAGCGTTGGACGCCCTCGTGGCGGAGGGGTACATCGGCCGCTCCGAGGCGGAGGCCTTCGGCCGCGACTACCGGCTGCTGCGCTTGCTCGAACATCGCCTGCAACTGCGCGGACTGCGCCGGACGGCCCTGCTCCCCGAGAAGCCCGAAGACCTTCGTGTCCTCGCGCGAGCGACGCGGTTGTCGGATTCGGCCGAGGGCGTGCAGGCGGCCTGGGAAAGCATCAAACGCGAGGTGCGCGACATCCACGTGCGCCTGTTCTACCGACCGCTGCTCTCAGCCGTCGCCGCCCTGCCCGAGGGGGAGCGGACGCTGTCGACCGAGCAGGCGCGTGATCGCCTCGCCGCGATCGGCTTCCGCGACCCGGCCGGAGCACTCCGCCACATCGCGGCGCTCACCAGCGGGCTGAGCCGCAAGGCCACCATCCAACGGCACCTCATGCCGATCATGATCCGGTGGTTCGCCGACGGCGTCGACCCCGACTACGGGCTCCTCGTGCGCGATCCAGACGCGCTGGCAGAACATCGACGACGCGATGCGCTCGGTGCGGGCCCTCCGGCGCCGCGAGATGCTCCGCGTCGCGATGGCCGCGGTGCTCGAGGTCGTCTCGCTCGAAGAGCTCTCCGACGCGCTGACGACGATCACCGAGACGACGATCCAGGCGACCCTCCGGGCGGTGCGCCGCGCCGTCGTCCCGCCCGAAGACGAGGATCTCGACTTCTCGGTCATCGCGATGGGACGCTTCGGCGGCCGCGAACTGGGTTTCGGGTCGGATGCCGACGTCATGTACGTCTACCGGGCGAACGGCCTCGACCCCCAGCGCGCGAGCACCCTCGCCCTGAAGATCGTCGCCGGCCTGCGCGAGCATTCCGAGGACCACCGTCTGCCCCTCGACCTCGACGCCGAGCTGCGCCCCGAGGGCCGCAGCGGCCCGCTCGCTCGCTCACTTGACGCCTACTCCGAGTACTACCGCCGATGGTCGCTGTCGTGGGAGGCGCAAGCGCTCCTGCGGGCGCGCGGTGTCGCGGGCAGCGTCAAACTCATCGACGACTTCATGGCCCTGGCCGATGAGGTTCGCTACCCCGAGAAGGCCGATCCGAACGGTCTGCGCGAGATCCGCCGCATCAAGGCGCGTGTCGAGAACGAGCGGCTTCCGCAGGGCGCCGACCCCGCGCGCCACCTCAAGCTGGGCCCGGGATCCCTGAGCGACGTCGAGTGGCTCGTGCAGATCATCCAGCTGCAGCACGCACGCACGGTCCCGGAGTTGCGCACGACCTCGACGCTCGGAGCGCTGAGCGCGGCGGTGGACGCCGGTCTCGTCCCCGCCGACGCGGCGGAGAAGCTCGCGGCATCCTGGCACCTCGCCAGCCGTCTGCGGTCGGCCAACACCCTGCTTTCCGGGCAGACGAGCGATGTCCTCCCCGCGGACCGCTCGCGCCTCGACGGCATCGGCCGCATCCTCGAGTACCCGCCGCGCTCGGCGACGCAGGTCGAGGAGGACTACCTCGGAGCGACGCGCCGCGCGCGCCGCGTGTTCGAGAAGCTGTTCTACGGCTGATCCGTGCGGGCGGGAGGGATGCCGCGGCCCCGGGCTCGGCATCCCTCCCGCCCGTGTCAGGACATCAGTCGCTCGCGCACCTCGCGACGGAGGACCTTGCCGATGAGCGAGCGGGGGAGATCGTCGACGACGATCACCCGGCGCGGGACCTTGTACGCCGCCAGGCGCGTCTTGCAGAAGTCGCGGACCGCGTCCGCGGACAGGTCGACGCCGTCGCGCACGACGATCGCCGCCGCGACGTCTTCCCCACCCCGCGGCTTCGGAAGCGCGACGACGGCCGCCGCCTCGATGTCGGGATGACCGACGAGCACGTCCTCGACCTCGCTGGGAGAGACGTTGAAGCCGCCCGTGATGATGATCTCCTTCAGGCGATCGACGATCGTCACGAAGCCGTCGGGGGAGACCGAGGCGATGTCTCCCGTGCGCAGCCAGCCGCCGTCGAGCAGCGTCTCCGCGGTGTCCGCGGGGCGGTTCCAATAGCCCTGGAACACCTGCGGCCCGCGCAGCAGCAGTTCGCCCGTCTCACCCAAGGCGACGTCGTTCTCCGGGTCGGCCGGGTCGACGACGCGAATCTCGGTGCTGGGGAAGGGCACCCCCACAGTGCCGGGACGACGTGAGGGTCCGATCGGGTTGCCGAGGGCGACGGGGGAGGACTCGGTCATCCCGTACCCCTCGACGAGCAGGCCGCCGGTTGCGGCCTCCCAGCGATCGACCGTCGCGACCGGGAGGCTCATCGCCCCGGAGATCGCGAACCTCACGGTGGAGAGGTCGATCGTGCCGCGGGCCGCCGCGGGGGAGGACGCCGTAGAACGTCTCTTCCCCGTCGCGGAGCCCGGGCACCCACGCGCGCCCCTGCATCGCGTTCGCGCGGAGGTTGGCATGGGTCAGGACGGCGCCTTTGGGGCTCCCGGTCGTGCCGCTCGTGTACTGCAGGAGGGCGATGTCGTCGAGCCGCGGCCCCTTGTGCTTGCGCGTGAGCGTGCCGTGCGTGAGGAGTGTCTCCCAGGACCGCGCGCGCTTCGATGTCGGCGTGGCGGTCAGCTGAGCGCGCGCCTCGCGGGCCTTGCGCACGGGGAGCCGGAGGGCGAGACGCTTCGCACGCGGCATCGCCGTGGTGATGTCGACGCTGATGACGTGCTCGAGTGCCAGGTCGGAGGGGAAGTCCGCGACGACGTCGGCGATCTTGTCCCACACGATCGCGAACCGCGCGCCGTGGTCCTCGAACTGGTGCCGCAGCTCGCGAGGCGTGTAGATCGGGTTGTGCTCGATCACGATCGCACCGAGCCGCAGCGCGGCGTAGAACGCCACCACGTGCTGAGGGCAGTTCGGGAGCACCAGCGCGACCCGATCGCCCGCGCGGACACCGAGTCGGCGAAGGCCCTCCGCTGCGCGGTCGATCAGGCGTCCCAGTTCGCGATACGTCGTCGTCGCGCCGAAGAACTCGAGCGCGGGGCTCTTCCCGTACCGCGCGACGCTCGCCGCCATCATCTCGGGCAGCGTCTGCGTCGGTTCGTCGATCTCGTGCGGCACCCCGTCGGCATAGGAGCTGAGCCAGGGACGCGAAGAATAGGGCAGGGGCATGGCATCCATCCTTCCGTCCCCCTCCGACATGACGGCGGCACGGCACCTGTGGGGATGCCGGGAGCCTGAAGCGGTACGGAGAACGCGAGCAGGACGACGGTGCCGATCCAGCCGCTGACGTCGCGGAGCGCCGGCAGCGCGAACATCGCGACCGCGCCGACGGCGACGAGGGCCCCGGCCAGGACGCCATAGAGCCGCATGCCGTAGAGCGAGATGAAGGTGAGGTAGTGCGCTCCCACGATGATCAACGACGCCGGGAGGAACAGGGAAGGGGCGACGCTCCCGAGAGCGATCGCCACGAGCAGGCCGAGCGGAACTGTGAACGCACTCTGCATCGCCAGGGCGGCAGAGGGATGGCCTCGGGGGAGGAAGGCGGGCCCGCCCATCATCTTCAGAACCAATGACGAGAGAGGGAAGATCAGCATCCCGCCCAGGAACAGGACCCCCATGGACAGCTCGATCGATCCCCACCGGAAACCGGCCGACGCCGCCGCCCAGATCACCGCGGAGACGAGCGGTCCCGAGAACCCTCCGCGGTAGACCCGCCGCACATCCGCCTGGGCGGTTTCGATGTCCATGTCGTTCATCCTCGCAGGCGGGTCGCGACGCTGCGCTCGCGCGACCTGCCGTTCGCCGCTCGGGGCTACGTCGACGACGAGGCACTGCTGTTCGCGGATGCGCGAGGAGCCGTCACCATCCAGATCGCCCCGCCTGCGCGCGTCGATGTGTCCACTCGCACCTCCCTCCGGTCGCACGCGCAGGTTCAGCCCCTGGCCGGCGTCGACCGAGCCCGGGTTGAGGCCGCACACGCCGCGATGTATCGCTGGACGCACGAGACCTGGAGCCCCGTTCGCGCCGGGTTCGAGGCTGCGCTCAACGAAGACCTCTGGGACGCTCTCGATGTCGATGCCTCCGCCGTCACCGTGGATGACCTCGGCCGAATCTCAGCGCTCGCCCTCACCTACCGGGACAGCGATCCGCCTCGAGATACCGGCTCCGTGATGGCGAAACCCTCGCGCTGAGAGGGCGATCGGCCTACCCTGACGCCATGTGCCGCAACATCGTCCCACTTCACAACTTCACGCCACCGGCGACGGATGCCGAGTGCCACGACGCCGCGCTGCAGTTCGTCCGCAAGATCGTGGGGACGACGAAGCCCTCGCGCGCCAACCAGGACGTCTTCGACCGCGCGGTGGCCGAGATCGCGGCATCCGTCCGTCATCTCCTCGATGACCTCGTGACGAACGCGCCGCCGAAGGTCCGCGAGGAAGAGGCGGCGAAACGTCAGGCACGCTCCGCCGAGCGCTACGAGGCGATCCGCGTCTTCCAGGAGCAGAAGCGCGCGGCCGTGCGTCAGCCCTCGGTCGACCTCTCGAACAGCGGAGTGGCGTCCGGGCTCTCGAGATCCGGGATGCCGGTCTCGTCAGGCACCGCCTTCAACGGACCCCGCAGTTGTTCCAACAGCGCCGCGGCGTCCCCGGGCTCGCACGTGGAGGTCGCGCGGACCTCGAGCACGTCGACGGTGCCCTGCGCAGCCGTTCCGGGCAGCAGATCGACGTCGAGTCGGGCGACCTTGGCATCCGGCTTGGACGCCACGATCACGATGTTGTCGATCCCCGGACCGTATGAGGGGGCAGGGTCGACCTGCCAGCCGTTGTCGCTCATCCACGTGCGCAGTTCTTCCATGCGCTGCGGGCCCTGTTCATTGAAGGAGAACCCCTCGGGGAGCTTTCGACGCAGGAAGAACTCGTAGCCTTGATCGCATGCGTCGGGGACGTCGCCGTATTCTCCGACACGCCATTCGCCGTCGAAGATCTGCTTCTGCACGTCGGCCACGGCGGTCTTGAATGCGAGGTTCACCGCTTTCGCTTCGGCGAAGCTCTGTTCGCTCGTCGGTGTCTCCACGGGTGACATCTGCGGACCTCCACATCCGGTCAAGAGTGTCGCGGCGACCATCGCGCTCGCGAGGATCAGGGGCAGCCCCCGCCGTCGGCGTTCGGTCATCACGGTGCTCCCGTCGAGTTCAGCGCGTCCCGCAATCCCACCACGAAATGCTTGAACGACTCGGCGGACGGGTCGAGGTAACCGAACTTCTCGGTTTCTTCGATGATCGGCATGGGCGAACCGTCGGGACCGACAGTCCAGCCGACGATCTCGTCCTTCACGCTGTTGTGCGCGTCGTGACTGTCGGTCGATTCCCCGTACTCGCCGCGAGGGGAACCGTACCCCGGCACGACCCCGCCGTTGGACCCGAATCGCTCGACGCCCGGGATGTCGCGCGGGTCGACCGCGTGCGCGCTGCCCAACCAGTCCTTGCGTCCCCACTCCGCGATGTTGTCATCGTCCGCGTGGGTCGAGAACAGCTCGGTCTGCCCGGAGCGGATCTGCGCGGCGAGCTCATCGCCCGTCTGCGGGGTCACCCCAGCCGAGCCGAAGAACCACACGTGCGAGACCAGTCCGGGGTTGTCGGACAACGCCTGACCCGTCATGGTCGTGCCGAGCGAATGCGCGCCGGCGTTCAGCTGCGCGTCGGGGTTCACGGTGTGCAGCCCCTGCCAGGTCTGCGAGAGCCGGGACGCTCCCGCATCCGGGCGGTCGATCTCCCGGACGCTGAGCACCCCGCCCGAATCCCAGTCCATGACGAGCACGACAGCCGTCTTCTTGTCTTGCCCGGTGCGCTCCAACTCGCTGGTCAGAGCCGACTGCAGGTCGGCGCTGCCGCGAGCCCACTCGTTGAGCGACCCCAGATCGGTGCGGATGCCATGCGTCAGCGTGGTGATCTGATCGGCGTCGTCGACGTCGCCGAAGTCGGCACCGCGTTGCTCGATCACCGCGCGAAGCTGCTCGAGCCGCGTCCGCGTCTCGTCGTCGAGGTCGTCTCGCGCGAGGGCCTGGGCGAGCCCTGAGCGATTGAACATTCCGCGCTGCGGTGCGGGGATGCCGTTGAGGTTCCCGACCACGAGCGGAGCCAGCGCGAGCAGCTGCGCGAGGGGACCCGCGTTCCACTCGCCGTTCGACGCCGCCGTCGAGGTCGACGCGAGATCGGCGAAGAGATCGCCCGCCCGATGCGGGTCGACGAAGGCGACCGCCTGAACGAAGTCGGGATGCGCGTCCATCCAGCGCTTCACGCTGTCTTCGTCGGCGGTCGCGAGCCAGTCGATCCGACGCTCGGCCGCGCGAGCGAGCTCGTACGTGAGCTGTTCCGCGAGGGTTCGACTCGTGGATGCCGCAGCCGGAGCTCCCGGGTATGCGTTCTCGACGAAGCCCCAGAAGGTGTGGGACACGCGGAGGGGCTCGCCGCCGGCCGCGTAGACCTCGGTGCCACCGGAGACACCGCGCAGGCGCGATGCGAGCCGATCCTCCGAGTCCTCGATGTCGCGCCGGAGACGGTCGATGTCGTCACGCAACGTGTCGAGTGCGTCCTGGGCCTTGCGCAGCGTCGTCCCCGCGGATGACCGGCCCAGCGCGGCATCGGCAGCGACGTCGGGATCCGTCCCGCTCGACCGCGTCGACCAGTAAGTCGAGTCCGCCATCGCCTTGGCTTCTTCTGCCGACGTGTAGTCCGCAACGACGGTGCCGATCCGTGATGCAAGCTCTTCGCGACGGGAGCGCAGATCGGGCAGTTCCGAGGATGCCGCCTCATAGAGTGCGTTCCGCGCAGCGATCAGCGATTCCGCGAAGCTCTGGGCGTCGTCCCGGGGGCGATCCAGCATCCGTGGCACGCCTTCGGCGCCGGTCACGTGGAACACCTCGGTGTCGCCGAGGACATTCCACCGATCGTGCACCGTCGTCATGGATGTCTGCGTCGCGTTCGCCACCGTCACGAGACGTTCGGCGAGACCCGACACGACGGCGGGATCGAGAACGTGGGGGAGGTCGGCGAGAGTGGGCGTGTTCATCAGTACCCCGCCGAGGTGTAGGCGTCGAGCGAGTCGATGCCCCAATCGTCGAGAGCGCGGGACTCCGCCTCGCCCGCGGTGACGGACATCTCGACATCGCCGGTCACCACGGCGGTCGTCGCCTCGGTCACCGCTGTGGCGGACGCCGCAACGATGTGGGCCAGCTTCCCGGGAACGAGACGACGCTCCTCCAGGAATTCACCCCACGCGGCGGACAACGTGCGGCGGCCGTCCGCCGTCAGGGAAGCCCCCTCCAGCGAGAGCGCGTCGATGTCGGTGATGGCTGTCGCAATCCCGACACCGGCGTCGTCAACGCTCGCCAGAACACCGATCACGCGATCCGGATCGACACGATAGTCACCCACGATGGCCCCTCTCATCGATGGGACCATCCTGCCAAGACCCTCC
Organism: Microbacterium sp.; assembly: GCA_029239635.1. Taxonomy (GTDB): domain Bacteria; phylum Actinomycetota; class Actinomycetes; order Actinomycetales; family Microbacteriaceae; genus Microbacterium. Next base: position 24,925 of record JARBUN010000075.1, read on the forward strand.
GGCATCGTCCGAGGACCTTCGCGCGACACACAGGAGCGTCACAGGAAAGTACCCCGCGAACGACGACGCCCGCCCCCGCGAAACGGCGGGGACGGGCGTCGTGGACGATCGGGCGATCAGACCCCGAAGTACAGCTCGTACTCGAAGGGGTGCGGGCACTCGATCCAGGTCTCGATGAGCTCTTCCGTGAAGACGCCGCCGGCGAGCAGGAACTCGTGGTCAGCGCGGAGGGCCTCGAGCGAGTCGAGCAGCGAGTTCGGAACCTGCGGGATGTTCTTCGCTTCTTCGGCGGGGAGCTCGTAGAGGTCCTTGTCGACCGGCTCGTGCGGCTCGATACGGTTCTTGATGCCGTCGAGACCCGCCATGAGCTGCGCTGCGAACGCGAGGTACGGGTTACCCGAGGCGTCGGGCGCACGGAACTCGATGCGCTTGGCCTTGGGGTTCGAACCCGTGATCGGGATACGGATGGCCGCCGAGCGGTTACCGGCGGAGTACACCAGGTTGACCGGTGCCTCGAAGCCCTTGACCAGACGGTGGTAGCTGTTCAGCGTCGGGTTGGTGAAGGCGAGCACGGCGGGGGCGTGAGCCAGCAGGCCACCGATGTACCAGCGCGCGATGTCGGAGAGCCCGCCGTAGCCGGTCTCGTCGTAGAACAGCGGCTTGCCGTCGTTCCACAGCGACTGGTGGGTGTGCATAACTCCTCGCACGTGTTCTTGACGATGTACTTGAACTTCAGGATGTCGTCGGCCGCGTGGACCATCGTGTCGAAGCGGTAGTTGATCTCCTGCTGACCACCCGTGCCGACCTCGTGGTGCGAGCGCTCGAGCACGAAACCGGCCTCGATCAGCTTGAGAGTGATGTCGTCGCGCAGATCGGCGGTCTTGTCGACCGGCGAAACGGGGAAATAGCCGCCCTTGTAGGGGGTCTTGTTGGCGAGGTTGCCGCCCTCTTCCGCGCGGCCCGTGTTCCAGGCGCCTTCCTCGGAGTCGACCGAGTAGAAGCTCGAGTTCTGCTTCACCTCGTACCGAACGTCGTCGAAGATGTAGAACTCGGCCTCGGGAGCGAAGAACGCGGTGTCGGCGATGCCGGTGGAGGCGAGGTACTTCTCGGCCTTCTTGGCGACCTGA
>JARBUN010000076.1 GCA_029239635.1 Microbacterium sp.
CCGCCTCCCCGATCTGACGCACGTCGTCATCGTCGCCGGCGACAGCGACTACGTGCCCCTCGCGCAGCGTTGCAAGCGACTCGGCCGGTACGTCGTGGGTGTCGGCGTAGCCGGTTCGACCGCGAAGTCGCTGGCCGCCGCGTGCGACCGCTTCGACTCCTACGACTCGCTCCCCGGCATCCCCAACCTGGCCGAGACGAAGAAGGATGCCGCCCCCTCGCGCCCGCGCGCCCGTAAGCGCTCCAAGGACCCGGCGGTCGACCTCCTCGACCGGGCCATGCAGCTCGAGGGCGAGCGCGCGGACGGTGAGTGGCTCCACGCCTCGGCGGTGAAGGACCTCATGAAGCGCCTCGACCCGTCGTTCAGTGAGAAGGCTCTCGGGTTCCGCAGCTTCTCGGACTTCCTCAAGGCGCAGACCGAGCACGTCGAGGTCGACGAGGAGTCGAACGTCGTGCAGGTGAAGGCGGTCGCGCGGAGCTGAGGCCCGCGGACGCGGCGGCCCGACGGCGCGGCGGCGTCGGTGGCGCGGCGGCGCGGGGGCGTCGGCGGCGGACGCGGCGCGGCGGCCCGACGGCGCGGCGGCGGCGGCGCGGCGGCCCGACGGCGCGGCGGCCCGACGGCGCGGCGGCGGCGGCGCGGCGGCCCGACGGCGCGGCGGCCCGACGGCGCGGCGGCGGCGGCGGCGCGGCGGCGCGGGGGCGTCGGCGGCGGACGCCCCGCCGGCCGTGCCGCGCGCAGCGGGGCGCACCGCCGCCGCAGACGGCGTGGCCGCCGGCGCCGCGCGATCAGCGGCGCGCGGTACCCGGGGCGACGTGATGCAGGACGCGGTCCCACACCGAGGTGAGGGTGACCTCGCCGGTGACCGAGTCGATCTCGATGTCGGGCACGACCTGCATCTCGGCGGACCGCATGCGCCCCACGTACCACTCGGCGTCGACGACCGCCGCGGGGCCCTCGCCCCCGACGATCACCAGCGCCTCGGCGTCGAGATGGTCGAGCAGCGGGGTGCGCAGGTCGCGACTCAGCGGGTCGGAGGGACTCGCGACGCCCACGATCGCGAGTCGGTCGACCACCGGTCCCATGGCCGCGGCGAGGTAGATGGCGATCGGGCCCGCCGCACGCTCGCCGACCAACCCGACCGTCGTTCCCGGGGCCTCGCGCTCGAGCAGCGCCCGCAGCGCGTCGACCGTCAGACCGGCCGGCGTCTGCCCGCCGAACACCGGAGGATCCTCGAGCTCGGGCGCATCGAGCCCCACGGCGATGATCCGAACGTCATACCCCGCCGTCACCCCGGCGTCGGGATCGGTCGTCGACACGTCGCCGGTGCGCAGGACGAAGACCGCGCGCGGGGCACCCGGGGCACCGAAACTGCGGTAGCCGAGTTCACCGTCGAGCCACGGGGCCAGACTCATGACGTCGTCCTTTCGTCGAGAGGGGGTACCGGCGAGCGGGGGTCGCCCGCCGGTTGATCGATGGCGGCGTCGACGCCCCCACCGGGCAGCATCGCCCGCAGCGTCGCGATCGTGTCGGCCTCGCTCGCCTGCTTGTCGGAGCGATACGCCTTGACGCGGGCGAAGCGCAGAGCGACACCGCCGGGGTGGCGCACCGAGCGCTGCACCCCGTCGATCGCGATCTCGACCACCGTGTCGGGGACGACCCGGATGCCGCCGGGCACCTCGCCCGTCGCCCGCTCGGCGAAGTGCGCCGTCTGCCACCGGAGGATCTCGTCGGTCAGTCCCTTGAACGTCTTGCCCACCATCACGAACCCGCCGGGCTCGCCGAAAGCGCCGTCGGGGTCGCGCGCGCCGAGGTGCAGGTTGGAGAGCCACTCGGCGCGGCGTCCCGATCCCCGCTCGACGCCGAGCACCACCAGATCGAAGGTGTGCACCGGCTTGACCTTGAGCCAGCTCTTCCCCCGTCGACCGGCGGAGTACGCCGCGTCGAGACCCTTCACCATGACGCCCTCGTGCCCGGCCAGCAGAGCGGCCCGCGCGAAGGCATCGGCGGCCTCGGGGTCGTCGGTCACCAGGGCGGGGATGCGATACTCCCCCGCGACCCGCTCGAGTTCGTCGAGTCGCACCGCGAGGGGCTCATCGATGAGGTCGCGACCGTCGACGTGCAGGATGTCGAAGAACCACGGCCGCAGAGCGATCTCGCGGGCCGTCTCGGCTCCGAACCGCGCCATGGTGTCTTGGAACGGGCGCGGAGCGCCGTCCTCGTCGAGCGAGAGGGTCTCCCCGTCGAGGATCACATCGTCGACCGGGAGGGAGCGCGCCACCTCGACGATCTCCGGCACGCGATGCGTGACGTCGGCGAGGGTCCGGGTGAACACGCGCACGTCGTCGCCGCGTCGGTGCACCTGCACCCGCGCGCCGTCGAGCTTGTACTCCACGGAGGCGCGACCCGCAGCATCCAGTGCCTCGGCGACCGTCGCGGCCGTGGAGGCGAGCATGGGCTGCACACCCCGGCCGACCACGAGCCCGACGGCGGCGAGATCGTCGACCGAACCGGTGAGGGCGAGCAGCGCGGTCTCACCGAGATCTCCGGACAGCATCGCGGCCCGGCGCACCGCCGCGCCGTCACGGTCGGCCGCCCGGGCGACGGCATCCACGAGGACGCCCTCGAGCGCACCGGTGCGCAGCTCGCCCGTCATGATCCGGATGAGGAGCTGCCACTCGCTCGCGGTCGCCCGCGCGGCCAGCTCGTCGAGAAGGGCCGTGCGGACCGCGGCCGAGCCCGCGCCCCCGACCTCGACCAAGCGGGAGAAGGCCGCGTCGACCTCGCCGATCGTCAGGGCGGGCACCGAGGCGTGGTCGCCGCCACGCGTCGACAGGGTGCGCCAGCCGACACCGAGACGGCCCTGCCGGGGCGCCGCCGTGAGCAGCCCGACCGCCGGCGCGATCTCGTCCGGCTCGAGCGCGCGGAGCAGCGCCGCGAGCGCGTCGACTTTGGCCAGACGCGAGCGCGTGCTCGTCACCGCCGTGAGGGCCGTTTCGATGTCGCCGAAGAGCATGTCGGCATCCTGGCATCCCCCTCCGACATCGTGTCGACGCTTGCGTCGCCCCGGCCGGGCATGCCACGGCAGGACGGATGCCGAGACCGCACGCCCAGCCCGCGCCGACCGCGCGGGTCGAGGGTCGCGGCCGGCGGAGACGCTCACCACAGCCCGAGCTCGCCCGCAACCCCCGCGGCGATGTCGGAGGTTCAGGGTGTGCTGGGATCCTCCCCCAGGAATGAGGAACCGTGAACGCACCCGCCACCCTCGAACAGTCCGCCCGCACCGCCCGCGAGGTGTTCGGCTGGGACGATCTGCTGCCCGGCCAGGCCGAGGCGATCGACGCGGTCGTGAGCGGGCGCGACACGCTCGTGGTGTTCCCGACGGGCGCGGGCAAGTCGGCGGTGTACCAGATCGCCGGGTGCGAGCTGGGCGGCACGACCGTCGTCATCTCCCCGTTGCTGGCGTTGCAGCGCGACCAGATCGACTCGATCGACGCCGCTCCCGACGCCCCGGCCGCGGTGGCCCTGAACTCCCGGACGAGCGCGTCGGCGCGCACGGCCGCGTGGGCGGCGATCGAGGGCGACGACGCCGTGTACGCCTTCCTCGCGCCGGAGCAACTCGCCAACCCCGAGGTCTTCGACCGACTCGCGCGCGCCGACGTGCGGCTCGTGGTGGTCGACGAGGCGCACTGCGTCTCGGCCTGGGGTCACGACTTCCGCCCGGATTACGCCCGCATCGGCGACGCCGTCGAAGCGCTCGGGCATCCGCCGGTCCTGGCGCTGACGGCGACGGCATCCGCTCCGGTCCGCGAGGACATCGTCGCGAGCCTCGGCATGCGCGATCCGCACCTCGAGGTGCGCGGCATGGACCGTCCCGAGATCCACATGGCCGTCCGCCGCCACGAGCACGACGCCGACAAGCGTCGCGCCGTCCTCGCGGATGTTCAGGATGCCGACGGCCCCGCGCTGCTGTACGTGGCCACGCGCAAGGGCACCGAGCTGTACGCCGACGAGGTGCGGGGGCTGGGGCTCCGCGCTGCCGCGTACCACGGCGCGATGGCGCAGAAGCGGCGCGACGAGGTGCACTCCGCGTGGAGCGCGGGCGAGCTCGACGTGGTCGTGGCGACCTCGGCCTTCGGTATGGGGGTCGACAAGAGCGACGTGCGCCTGGTCGTGCACGCCGACGTCACCGAGTCGCTCGACGCGTACGCGCAGGAGATCGGGCGCGCCGCGCGCGACGGCCAGCCCGCCCGGGCGATCCTGCATTACCGCGCCGAGGACTTCTCGCTGCGATCGTTCTTCGCCGGCGGGCACACGAAACGTGCCGACATCGCGGGCGTCTGGGACGAGCTTCGGCGGGCGAGGAAGCCGCTCCGGGCGAAAGACGTCGCCGAGAGGAGCGGACGCCCCGTCCGGGCCATCGGGCGGGTCCTCAATCAACTCGTCGCGTGCGGCCTGGCCGTGTCGGGAGCGGACGGCATCTCGATCCGGAAGAAGGTCTCGGCCGGAGACGCCGTGGCCGCCGTTCGCGAGCGGGACGAGGCCGAGGAACGGATCCGCGCCTCGCGCATCGAGATCATGCGGGGCTACGCCGAGACCACCCACTGCCGGCGACGCACCCTGCTGGAGTATTTCGGGGTCGAGAGCCCGGCATCGTGCGGGAGCTGCGACCGGTGCGACGCCGGGGCCGCCGAGCCGATCGCGGACGAGATCGCGACCGACGACGGGGGGATCCGCATCGACTCCCCCGTCGCGCACGCCGAGTTCGGGACGGGCACCGTCATGGGCATCGAGAACGACCGACTCACGGTCTTCTTCCCCGAGCACGGCTACAAGGTCCTCGCTCGCGCGGCGCTCGAGAACGGCATCCTGGAGCTCGGCGAAGCCGCGTGAAGCGAGGCGGCGCGAGGTAAGGCTGCCGGAGGCGAGGCTGCGCGAGGCGAGGCTGCGTGAGGCGAGGCTGCGCGAGGCGAGGCTGCGTGAGGCGAGGCTGCGTGAGGCGCGGCCGCGTGAGGTGCGGCTCCGCGAGGCGGGGTGAGGCGAAGCCGCGCCGAGCTCAGCCGCGTCAGCGTGCCCGCGTAGCCCACCAGGCCCACGCGACGAGCGGGACCTGCAGGAACAGCCGGACGAACCGCGCGCGATCGGTGTTCAGCCCGGGCGCGGCGCGTCCGGTGCGCCACTGGTGCACGTTGCCGGGGAACACGGCGACGAAGAACGCCGCGACGGCCGCACCGACGCGCCCGCGTTCGCGAGGGAGGGCGATCAGCGCGGTGCCGAGGAGCACTTCGGCGGCTCCGGATGCCACGACGATGGCGTCCTTGTCTGTGTGCAGTATCCGCGTCGCCCACGCCGGCACGACGATGCGGTACCCGCGGCGCCCCCACGTGAGGTGGCTGACGCCGGCACCCACCAGCAGCAGGGCCAGGACGCCGCGGGCGACGGAACGGATGGTGAGACCTCGGGCTCGTGGCATCCGGTCAGTCTTGCACCCGGGACGCGGTCGAGGGCCGGTCGCGGACGCCGAGGTTCGCGGCCGCGCGCCAGAGCCACTCGACCGGCCCCGTCGAGAAGCGTCGCAGCCACAGGTGCGCCGCGCTCGCGACCACGACGGTGATCCCGAGGAACGCGAGCACGGTCACGGGAACGCGCCACGGCTCGAGGCTTTCGGCGAGGCCCAGCCCCCAGCCGTAGAAGAGCGCTCCGCCGAGGAGGTTCTGCAGGAGGTAGCAGCTCAGCGCGACCCGTCCGATCTCTTTCGCCCGGCGCGTCCACCAGCCGTTCGTCCCCCGACGGTGGCACAGCTCGACGAGGAGTCCGAGCAGACCGAGACCGACGACGGGCGCGGCGACGTAGCGTTCCAGCAGCAACCCCGCGGGGGTCGCGGTGAGCGCGAGGACCAGATCGACGGGCGCCGCGCACGCGCCCGCGATCATCAACCGGCGACGCAGTCGGCCGCCCTCCGCCGCGAACACACCGGCGCGGAGCAGAGCCGCGCCGACGAGGAACATCGCGAGCGAGAGGAAGCCGATGAGCACGGGCTCGGCGCGGAAGACCCCGACGTTGTCGAGGCGGAACACGGCGAGCTGCGCGAACGACGAGTCCGCGTAGGGGCTGGGTCCCTCGGGGAGAGTCCCCTCGACGTTCGCCCCGGGGATCGTCGTGAGCGCCAGCACGATGAGAGAGATCAGCGCGACGTGGATGCCGCCGAACACGAAAATCATCGCGCGTTGCGCCCGCGGCCGGGTGAGGAGAAGGAACGACACGACGGCGGCGGTGACGGCGTACCCCATGAGCACGTCGAACTCCGCGATGAGGACGTAGTTCACGACGCCGTCGAGGAAGAGCAGCGCGGCCCGCCAGAGGTATCGCCCCGGCCAGCGTCGATGGTGCCGTACCGCTGACCGGTGCTGGAGGGCGAGCCCGATACCGAAGGTCAGCGAGAGCAGGGCGAGGAACTTCCCCTGCGCCAGCGCCATGAGCACGAGTTGGGCGGTCGCGGCCGACTCCCCCGGCAGGGTCGGGGCGCTCAGCATGCCGAGCAGACCCCACGGGTGCGAGAACACCCAGATGTTCGTCGCGAGCGTGCCGACGATCGCGATCCCGCGCACGACATCGAGGGCGTCCAGACGGCGGGAAGAGGGCAATACGATCGTATTGGTCACGAGATCACCGTAGCCTACGACGGTGGACTCGCCCGCTTCCCCTCCCCGCAGCAGCCGGGAGAACATCACCGAAGCCGTGCTGCGGGTGCTGTCGACCCGGGGGGCCGACGACCTCAGCGTCCGCAAGGTCGCGGCCGAGGCGGGGGTGTCCGTGGGGGCCGTCCAGCACCATTTCCCCACGCGCGCGGCGCTGATCATCGGGGCGATGGATGCCGTGACCGCGCACTTCCGCGCCCGCATCGGCGTCGCACTGGCCGGCGCCGACTCCGCGGGGGAACGCCTCCGCCTGTTCTGCGAGGAGCTCGCCGCACTCGGTGCCGCGGGCCCGCGGGACGCGATCGTGTGGACGGCGTTCGCCGCGCGCGCCGGCACTGATCCGGAGGTGCGCGCGATCCACGAACGCGAGTGGCGACACACCGAAGGGGCCGTCCAGGCACTCCTGGCAGATGCCTATCCAGAAGCCGACATCAGCTCCGACGACGCGGCCGTGCTGCTCGCGGTTCTCGACGGCATCGCGGTTGCGCGGGGCGCGGAAGGCCCTGAACTCGCCGCATGCCCGCGGTCCCGGCGACCTGCCCATGGGGCTCGCGATGACCGAGGGTCCGCCCGGTTCGTGTCCGGGAACCCGGCTCACGGCATAGCTGGGTCAGCCTTGGCCGGGCAGACCGTAGCTGGTACCGGGGTACGGCGTCGGGCAGACCGACGTTGCGCCGAGGGCCACGACGTCCGCCTTCACGGCAACGCTGGCCCCCCTCCGGTCCACCCTGAAGAGGATGCCCTGCTGAGAACGGTCGGCCGGCGTGAAGCCGAGGGTCGCGGAGGTCGGCGGCGGCGTGTCGCCGAACGAGCCGGCCCTGGTCGTGCTCAGCATGCCGGCCGGCGGGTTCTCCCGGATCCACGCGATCGTGTCCTCGACCCCGGCGTTCGGGACGAGCCACTCCGCATGACGACCCGCGATGGGAGCGCAGATCCACCCCTCCAAGGACGTGTACAAACGCGTGTTGTCGTCCGTACGTTCCGCTCCCTCGGGCAGCACGATCGCGTCGAGCCAGGCCTCGGCCTGCGCGATCGAGGCGGCATCCGGAGTCGTCGCCGGCGTCGGTGTCGGCTCGGAGCCGAGGTACGGCTCCGTGGCCGGCGGCGGCCCGACCGAGGCCGCCGCGGCGTCGCCCGCGGGAGCACCCCCCGGTGCCGGTGCGCCGGTGCAGGCGGAGAGCAGCGCGATCGTGGCCGCGATCGTCACGAGGGTCACCGGGAGTCGCCGCATGCGCCCATGCTAGGGCGTGCCCGGTGCCTCTGCCGTCAGCTCGGCGAGGGCGCGGTCCGCCGCACGAAGTCGACGTAGGCCTCCACCGTGTCGTCGGGCACGATCGCGCGCAGGACGACCTCGTCGGTCGCGTCGTGTCGACGGCAACCACCCCCATCCGTTCGAAGTTCGCGGCGTAGTTCGGGAACGAGGCGTAGCGCGCCGTTTCGGCGTCGAGCCGCGGGCGCGCGGCCGGCACGATCGCCGTTCGCACGTAGACGGCGATGTGCGCCGCGGGCGAGATGTCGTGCAGGGCGTCGGTCTGAGCACGCGCCTCGACGGGCGGAACCCAGTTCAGCAGCACCCCCTCGGCTCGTTCGACGCCGGTTCGACGCATCTTGGGCCCGAGCGCGCCGACGAGCACGCGGCGCACCCCGGCGCCGTGCAACACCTGGATCGCCTCACGGACCCGCGCCAGCGCCCCCTCTTTCGAGATGCCCGAGCCGATCCCCACCGTCAGCCGATCGAGCGGAAGACCGAGGGATGCCACCTCCGCGGCGATCGTGTCGGCCGCACGCCGATCGACGGGCACGACCCCGGTCGCGAGGTGGAGGCGCTCGGTCACCCTCGCCGCCGCGGCGAGCGCCGCGAGGGCCTCACCGTCGGCGGTGTCGTTGATCCACAGCGTGTGGAACCCGGCTTTCTCGACCTCGGGGGCGATCTCCGCCACCGCCTCGGGGCCGAGAGCTCCGGCGAGCCCCAACGACACCACACCGCGGGTCATGAGACCCCGCCCGCGTCCGGCAGCTCGAGGGCGACCAGGCCGACCGCGGAGGAGAACGCCGCGAAATCGACCTCGTCGGTGGGAAGGAGCACGACGTCGTCGACGCCGACGGCCTGGAAGCGCGCGACGCCCTCTGCCACCTCCGACACCGAACCGGCGAGCACGCGTTCCGCTGCGTCGGGCCGGTCACCCGCTGCGGCGGTCGCTCGCTCGTGGGCGTCCGCTCCGAAGGCGGTGAGCACGTAGGCGACGACGTCGACGCGGCCTTCGCGGCCGGCATCCGTTCGCCCGGCCCGCACCACGCGGACCGCCTCGGCGATCTCGTCGACCGTGTGCCGGCTGTCGAGGATGACCCCGTCGGCGAGGGCACCGGCGAGAGCCAGCGTCTTCGGCCCCTCGGCGGCGGCGTACACGAGCGGCGCCTCGGCGGGCGGCCAGTCGAGGGAGACGTCGCGCAGACGAACGTACCGGCCCTCGGCGCTCACGGTGTCGCCGGCGAGCAGCGAGCGAAGGGCGGGGAGCTGTTCCTGCATGAGAGTGAGGGGCGACGCGGCCTTCGCCCCGATCTGCCGCATCCAGTCCTGCACGCCGTGCCCGAACCCGGGCAGAAGCCGCCCGGGGAACATGCGCTCGATCGTGGCGACCTCCATCGCCGAGGCCGCGACGTTGCGGAGGGGGAACGGCGCGATGCCGACCCCGATGCGCAGGTGATCGGTGACCGCGAGGGCGGTCGCCGCAGCGGCCCAGGCCGAGGACCGGAAGCAGTCTTCCCAGAGCCACAGCTCCTCGATGCCGGCGTCTTCCGCCGCGCGCGCGGCGTCGCGCAGCTCTTCGGGCGGATGCGGGTACGGGCTGAAGATCGTGCCGATACGACTCATGCCTCTACTCTGCCCCGAACCTCCGACATCGGGGCTGTCCGGCACGACCGACGTGCGCCGGGGTGTACCGAACTCCTGATCGTTCGAGCCCGAGCTCGGTTCCCCGCCGCAGGACAGCCCCCGCGGCAGAGTTCTCAGGAGTTTCGCCCGTCTCGCGCCGGCGTCGGGGCACTCGAGGACGCCCATCCCGAGTCGACGCCCGGGCACCCGCGACCCGCCCCGGCGACTCAGGCATCCGGCGCCGCCCGCCGCCGCGACCCACCGCCGGCACGGCAGAAGGCCCCCGGAACCACGGGGTTCCGAGGGCCTTCTCCGTCACGCGGCGAGCGCCGCGGCAGACACCGCGCGGACCACGAAGCCCGAGGCGTCGGCATCCACCGTCACCGCTCCCCCGTCGCTCAGCTCACCCGAGACGAACAGGTCGGCGATGCGATCGTCGACCTCGCGCTGGATGAGCCGGCGGAGCGGCCGCGCGCCGTACTCGGGCTCGTACCCGACCTCGGCGAGGCGGTCGATGGCCGCGTCGGTCACCTCGAGGGCGACCTCGCGCGAAGCCAGTCGCCGCGAGGAGGCGCCCAGCAACAGGCGGACGATCTCGCGCAGCTGCGCTTTCTCGAGCTTCTGGAACAGCACGATGTCGTCGATGCGGTTGAGGAACTCGGGCCGCATCGCCTCGCGCAGCTTGCCCATGACCCGGTCGCGCAGGTCGGAGGCCTCGAACTCGCGTCCGGTGGTCGTGAAGCCGATCGCACCGGAGCGGGACGCCAGGATCTCGGCACCCAGGTTCGAGGTCATCACGATGACCGTGTTGCGGAAGTCGACCGTGCGCCCCTGGCCGTCGGTGAGGCGTCCGTCATCGAGCACCTGCAGCAGCAGGGTGAACACGTCGGGGTGCGCCTTCTCGATCTCGTCGAACAGCACGACCGCGTAGGGGTTGCGACGCACGCGCTCGGTGAGCTGGCCGGCCTCGTCGTACCCGACGTATCCGGGAGGGGCGCCGACGAGGCGCGACACGGTGTGCCGTTCGCCGAACTCGCTCATGTCGAAGCGGATCACGGCACCGTCGTCGTCGAAGAGCGACCCGGCGAGAGCCTTCGCGAGCTCGGTCTTGCCCACGCCGGTGGGACCGAGGAAGAGGAACGAGCCGACGGGACGGTTCTCGTCGCCCATGCCCGTGCGGTTTCGACGCACGGCCTTGGCGACCGCGGTCACGGCGTCATCCTGTCCGACCACGCGGGCGTGCAGCTCGTCCTCCAGCTGCGCGAGCCGACCGCGTTCGGTCGCTGTGAGGCGTGCGACCGGGATTCCGGTGGCTCGACTGATCACGGCGGCGATCTCGGGTTCGTCGACCACGGCCGCAGCGCGCGGGGAACGCGTGGCCTCGTCGAGCTTCGCCTGCACCGTCGCCATCTCGTCGCGAAGGCGCGATGCCTCCTCGTAGTGCTCGGCCGAGACGGCGGCGTTCTTCTCCGCCTCGAGCGACGCCAGCCGTTCGAGCAGCGACGACGTGTCGACGGAGACCCCGAGCCGCAGCCGCAGCCGCGCTCCGGCCTGGTCGATGAGGTCGATCGCCTTGTCGGGCAGCACGCGGTCGGGCAGGTACCGGTCGCTCAGCTCCACCGCGGCGCGCAGGGCGTCGTCGGTGTACGTGACGGCGTGGTGCTCCTCGTACGCGGAACGGAGTCCGCGGAGGATCCCCACGGCATCCGCGAGCGACGGCTCGCCCACACGCACCGGCTGCAGGCGGCGCTCGAGAGCCGGGTCCTTCTCGATCGTGCGGTACTCGCGCAGCGTCGTCGCGCCGATGAGACGCACGTCGCCGCGCGCGAGACGCGGCTTGAGGATGTTGCCGGCGTCCATCGACCCGTCGCCGCTGCCGCCCGCACCGACCAGCGTGTGCACCTCGTCGATGAAGACGACGAGCTTCTCGGATGCCGCGATCTCCTCCACCGTCTGGGTGAGGCGCTCCTCGAAGTCACCGCGGTATCGGGCGCCGGCGAGCATCGCGGCCAGGTCGATCGAGACCACGCGCGTGCCGCGCAGCTGCTCGGGCACCTCGTCGGCGACGATCGCCCGCGCGAGTCCCTCGACGATCGCGGTCTTTCCGACGCCGGCCTCACCGATCAGCACGGGGTTGTTCTTCGTGCGGCGGCTGAGGATCTCGATCGTCTGCTCGATCTCGTCCGACCGACCGATCACCGGGTCGAGCTCGCCCGCGGTCGCGAGCGCGGTCAGGTCGGTGCCGAAACGGTCGAGGTTCGGGGTGGCGGATGCCGTTTCGCTCGGCGCTGCGGTCTCGGTGCCGCCGACGACCGTCTCACGCACCCCCTGGGTCAGGGCCTCGGCGGTGACGCCGGCCTGCGCGAGGATCTGCCCGGCCGGGGCGTCCTGGGCGAGGACGAGCGCGAAGAAGAGGTGGTCGGGGTCGACGTAGGTGGACCCTGCGGCCCGCGCGACCTGGAAGGCGTGGAACAGCGCGCGCTGCACGGAGCCGGCGATCACGGCACCGTCGACATCGGCCGCGTCGCTCGCGGCGGGAAGCCGGCTCTCCGCCGCCCGCGCGATCGCGGCGGGATCGGCGCCGAGACGGGCGACGGCCTCGCGTGCGGGCGACTGCCCCACGAGGACGTGCAGCACGTGCAGGGCGTCGAGCTCACGCTGGCCGCGGCCGAGCGCGAAGCGGCCCGCTGCCTGGAGAGCCTCCTGCGTGCGAGCGCTCAGGAAGCGGCTGAGGTCGATGGACCGTTCGGCGCGCGCCCGCTCCCCCGCGAGGTAGCGAGCGAGGAACTCGTCGAACGATTGGGCACCGTTTTCCCCGGCACCGGGGGTGAAGTCTTCGGGCACGAACGTCTCCTGTGATACATGAGTCAAGCTCGCTCAAGTTTGAGACTTGAGCGGCCATGTATCAAGTTCAACGACGCCGTTCCGAGGTTATTCCCGGCAACCGGGACCCCCGGCGAACAGCGCCGCATGTCGGCCGTCAACCCGCGCGGAGAGCGGGATCCGTGGCATCCCACAGCTCCACCGTCTGCACGAGCCAGAACACCGCGAACAGCGCCACGACGACGGACTCCCCGAGGAAGACCACCGGCACGCCGCCGACCGGCGACCACGCCGTAAAGGGCCCGGAAGCGACGCGGGCCGCGCTGCGGGCGCCACGCCGACACCGCGGCGACCAGCCCGATCACGCCGAAGAACCCGACCGCGGCGACGTTGTGCGCGCCGAGGACGAAGCTCTCGAAGTCGATGAGCGCCCACGCCAGGAAGCCGACCACGAGGAGGGCGACGACGGCCAGGGTCACGACGGTGCCGACCCCCGCGTTCGCCTGCGTGCGCGCGAGGACGGCCGCGACGATCACGACGACGACGGAGACGGATGCCACGGCGACCCCGTTGTTGATCACGCCGGGGATCTCGGCGGCGGGCACGCACACGGCTCCCCGCGGACAGGAGGGGGCGGAGAAGGGAGTCGGAACCAGTGCGACGACCAGCGCGAACACGGCCGCCACGTCGAGCAGCCCCTGCTCGATACTGCGCCCGGAGAGGACGAGAAGCGCCAGGGCGATCGCGCACAGACTCCCGACGAAGAGGTTGCCCGCCGGGGTGTAGAACGCGGCGCTGATCGAGGGGAGCACGCCCGCCCTCGCCACCTCGAGCCCGATCGACACCGCGAGAACGAGCGTCGCCCCCACGATCGACAGCCGGACGTAGCGATACGTCCGCTGGGTCGACGTGGTGCGCAGGCGCATGCCGACATCCTGGCACCAACCACGGACACCGTTCGGCCGGGTAGCGCGGACGTCGGGTCGGGCGGGCGCTGCGCGGCTCGCGGGCGCTAGCGTGAAGGTGTGGCAGCCCTGACCCCCGACGACGGCGACCCGACTGCCCGTCCCCCGCACGGACGCCGGGGTGGTGCCGCCCCGACCATCCACGACGTCGCCGCGGCCGCGGGCGTGTCGAAATCGGTCGTGTCGCGGGCGCTCTCGGGCGCACCGGGGGTCGCCGAGCGAACGGTCGCCCGTGTGCGCGATGCGGCCGTGAGCCTGGGCTACGTTCCGAACGCGCACGCCCGCGGTATGTCCGCGCACCGCACGCACACGCTCGGCGTCTTCGTGCGCGACGCGGCGACGCCCTTCTACGGACACCTGCTCACGGCCTTCCAGGAGCGGGCCGCCGAACGGGGTTACCGCGCTGTGACCGCGACCGGGGCCGGCTCCTTCTCGATCGCCGAGGAGCGGCGCGCGCTGGAGACCCTCGTCGCCCTCCGCGTCGAGGGCCTGATCGTGTGCAGCGGAGCCCTGCCGGTCGAGGACGTGATCCCGTTCGCGGCGCGCATCCCGACCGTGGTCGCGGGCCGCCCGGAGCAGGACCCGTCGGTGAGCAGCGTGTACTGCGACGAGGTCGCGGGAGGACGCGGGCTCGCCGATCATGTCGCGAGCCTCGGCCATCGGCGGGTCGCGGTGATGACCCTGTCGCCGAAGGACTCGCTCACGCAGGCCCGGCGCACGGAGGCGATGGTCGCGCGTCTTCGCGAGCACGGCGTCGACGTCGTCGCCGTCGCCGGAAACGACGCGGGTCCCCGCGCCGACAGCATCGCGCCGATCGTGCGCGCCGTGCGCGACGCCGGAGTGAGCGCCTTCATGACGCCGAGCGACGCCTGGGCCATCGCCGCCCTGGAGTGCCTCCGCGACGCGGGGCTCGCCGCGCCGGACGACCTCTCGATCACGGGGTACGACGGGGTGTCGCCCTTCACCACGTCGCTGCTCGGCATCACCTCCTGGCGCCAGCCGCTGGGCCGGATCGGCCGCCTCTCCGTCGACGACGTGGTGGATCAGATCGACGGCGACGCCACCGGCACGCAGCACCGCGCGATCGACGGCGAGCTCATCGTGGGGCGAACCGCCGCCCGGGTCTGACCACGTCACTCGTCGTTCACCCACTGGACGAGCGTTCGTCTCTTGCGGCCCTGCTCGTCGGGATGAGGATAGGGAACGTTCCCTATCCTCTCCTCGAAACGAGATCGAATGACCAAGGATTCCGACCGCACCCGGCCGCGCGACGACAGCGATCCCTTCCGCTACGGCATCTACCTCCGCCCGGATGCCCGCACGTGCCGAGCCGTGACCGTCGTCACCGACCAGCTCCGCGCCCAGTACGGGCTCGTCTCCGCGGGGGCCTTCCCCCCGCACGCGACCCTCGTCGGCAGCCAGCCCTTCGGATTCGCCGAGCCGGACGTCATCGACGCCCTATCGACGCTGCTCGCCGAGCGCCCGGCGTTCCCCGTCCACAACGCCGGCGTGCGCGGCCAGGGCCAAGGGGTCGTGTACGACGTGAGCGAGAACGCCGACGGGAGCGTCAACACGGACATCGTCGAGCTCGCGCGCGACATCGATCGCGCGATCGCGCCGTTCCGGCGCCCCATCCACAACCCCGAGAACAACGACTTCCGTCCCGAGTCCTTCCGCGCCCACCTGTCCCTGGCCTCGCACGACCTCTACGTGCGCCCCGACCTGCGCGGCGAGGTCGCCGACTTCATCCGCGACCTCGAGGTCCCCGTCCCCACGGGTTTCGCCGGCGACACCGTGGTGCTCTACCGCACCTCGAGCGCGGACTGGTCCGGCCGGTGGTGGCAGACCCTGACCTGGGAGCACCTGCGCACCTGGAAGCTCGCCCAGGTCTGATCCGAACCGGGGGAGGGATGCCGCGCCCGCCGCGCGGCATCCCTCCCCCGCCCTCAGTGCTCGACGCGGCCCCACGGCGCCGACAGCGCCTGCACCCGCTCGCGCAGGGCGCGGTGGTCGCCGCCCGCCCCCCAGGCGACGTAGTCGAGGGAGGCCTGCGGGCGCGGCTCCCGCTCACCGGCGCGGAATCCGGCGTACTCGCCACCCGCGCGGCGGAGGATATGAGCCCCGGCCGCGACGTCCCACGGATTCGTGTCGAACCCCATCGTCGCGTCGGACCACCCCGCCGCCACGTGCGCGAGGTTGAGCGCGCCGCTCCCGGTGCTGTGGTGGTGCTGGTAGTCGCGGGTGATCTGGGCGAGCAACGCGAACGCCTCCGCGCCCAGCAGGTCGACGTCGTGCGAGCCCGGGAAGCTCGTCAGCAGCGTCGAGCGATCGTCGCGCGCCGAGCCGGATCGCATCGGCGCGCCGTTCAGGGTCGCCGGTCCCGCCCCGGCGGCGAACAGGTTGTCGGCGACGGGGTCGAGGATCACGCCCGCGACCACCTCGCCGTCGAGCTCGGCGGCGATCGAGATGCACCAGTAGGCCAATCCGCGAGCGAAGTTCGCGGTGCCGTCGATCGGGTCGATGATCCAGCGCAGTCGCGCGTCGCCCGAGCTGCCGGTCTCCTCGCCGAGGATCTCGGAGCCGGGTGCGCCCCGCTGGAGCTCGGCGCTGATCGCGTGCTCGGCGTTCTTGTCGTGCACGGTCACGACGTCGTGCGGGTCGCGTTTGAACGACACGCTCATGTCGGAGCGGAAGGCCTCGAGAAGCGCAGGCGCAGCGGAACGCGCGGCGCCCTGCGCGAGCAGGCACAGGGTGTTCGGGTCGTCGGGAGTGGGGATCGTCATGGGTTCTCCGTTCGGGGTCCCTGGGATTGAGTCAGGTCTCCCTGAACACCGCGTGAACGCTCGGAGACCGCTCGCCGGGAACGATTGACCGCCCCGGAACCCGTGCCGCAAAGTAGTGCCGTCCCCGAAACGGGAACGTTCCCTATGACCGGAAAGGTCCGGATGTCGGCCTCGATCCTTCCCCTCCGACGCGCCCCCCGCGCGGTGAGCCCCACGCGCGCCACCCCGTCGTGGCGGCGCGTCGACCGCCGTCTCGGCATCGCCCTCCTCATCCCCGCGTTCGCGGTCTTCGCCGTCTTCGTCTTCTACCCGCTCGGCAAGGTCATCTGGCTGAGCACCCAGGGCACCGACATCTTCGGCCAGGCGGCCGGGTTCGTCGGCGCGAAGAACTTCGTGACGCTGTTCACCGACCCGCACTTCGGCGAGACGCTGCTGCGCACCGCGGTGTTCTGCGTCGCCGTCGTGGCAGGACGCGTCGTCGTGGGACTCGCCGTCACGATCCCCCTGACGATGACGCTGCGCGGGATGCCGATCTTCCGCGCCCTGCTCACCTCGCCCCTGGTGGTGTCGGTGTCCGCGGCATCCGTCGCCTTCGCCGCCATGCTCTCGCCCGCCAACGGCTTCGTGAACTCCGTCATCACGCGGTTCGGCGGCACCGCCGTGCCGTGGCTGACCAGCACCCAGTGGGCCTTTCCGAGCGTGATCGCCGTCACGGTCTGGGGATCGCTCGGCTTCACGGTCCTCCTTCTGCTCGGCGCGTTCGGCGCCATCGATCGCGACGTGATCGAAGCGGCGCACCTCGACGGCGCGGGACCGGCCCGCACCCTGTGGTCGATCTCGCTGCCGCTGATCACCCCCACGCTCTTCTTCATCGTCGTCACCGGCGCGGTCGAAGCGCTCACCACCTTCGGACAGATCCAGATCCTGACCGGGGGCGGCCCCGCGAACTCGACGTCCACCCTCGTCTACACGATCTACACGTCGGCGTTCGGGGCGGGCGGCGCCAACTTCGGCATGGCGGCCGCCACGGGGATCGTGCTGTTCGTGCTCGTCCTGGGGCTGTCGGTGGTGCAGTTCGGGCTCCTCGAGAAGCGGGTGAACTACTGATGGCCCTCGCACCCGCCGCGCCCCGTCGCCGCACGACTCTCGGCCGTCGCGTGCGGTCGACGCTGCTCGCCGCGTGGCTCGTCGCCGCGGTCGTCGTCGTCTGCTTCCCGCTCTACTACATCCTCGAGGGAGCCCTCACCCCGACCGAGTGGCTCAACCAGGGCCTGGCCGGTCTCGTGCCGGTGCATCTGACGCTCGACAACATCATCCGAGCGACCCAGGTCATCCCGCTCGGGCAGCAGTTCGCGAACAGCGTGGTCGTCACCCTCTGCCAGACCCTGCTCCAGGTGACGATCGGCATCGCCTCGGCCTACGCCCTCGTGTTCTGCGGGCTGAAGCACACACGGGCGCTCTTCCTCGTGCTGCTGTCGAGCATCATGGTCCCCGCCGAGACGACCCTCATCGCGAACTACCTCACGGTCTCGTCGTGGCACCTGATCGACACCCTGCCCGCCGTCTTCCTTCCCTTCGCGGCGTCCGCGCTCAGCATCTTCCTGTTCCGTCAGGCGTTCCTCAGCTTCCCCGGGGAGCTGCGGGATGCCGCGCTCCTCGACGGCGCGGGGCACCTGCGCTTCATCCGATCGATGCTGCTGCCGGTCGTGCGCCCCACCCTGATCTCGGTCACCCTCGTCAGCGCGACCGCCGCCTGGAACGGGTTCTTCTGGCCGCTCCTGGTCACCAACTCCCCCGAGAACCGAACCGTCCAGGTCGGTGTCGCCCAGCTCTCGAACGTCGAGGCCACCGATGTCGGCGTCGTCCTCGCCGGCGCCGCCCTGGTCACCCTCCCCGTCCTCCTCGTCGTCCTCCTCGCCCAGCGATTCCTCACCGACGGCCTCACCGCCGGCGCCCTGAAGTAGCCACCCGAAAAGAAGGAACCCGACCCATGTCCCTCCGCACCCGCGCGAGTCTGGCCGCCACGGCCGCCGCGACCCTCGTTCTCGCCCTGTCCGCGTGCGCCGCACCGGGAGACGCGCAGCCGTCCGCGGCATCCGGTCCGATCACCCTCACCTTCTGGCACGAGATGACCGGGCCCGCCGCCACCGAGCTGGACGCCCTGGTCTCGCAGTTCAACGAGCGCGAAGCCGGCGCGATCACCGTCGAGGCCTCGTACCAGGGGTCGTACGCCGACGCGCAGACGAAGTACACCGCCGCCGTGCAGTCGGGCAGCACGCCCGACGTCCTGATGATGAACGACACGTCGACGGGGTTCCTCCTCGACTCGAAGAAGACGGTCCCCCTGTCGTCGTTCACCGACGCCGACGCCTCGTTCTCTGCCGACAGCTTCCCCCCGATCGTCCGCAGCTACTACGACGACGGGTCCGGCGGACTCGCCGCGATGCCGTTCTCGGTCTCGCAGCCCGTCCTCTACGTCGACCGCGCGCTCGCGACGCAAGCGGGGCTGAACCCCGACACCCCGCCGACGACCCTCGCCGAGATCTCGTCGTGGGCGGACAAGATCCACACCGTGACGGGGGCGTACGGGTTCTCGATGAACATGGCGGACTCCTGGATGCTGGAAGAGATGTCCGCCGCGGGCGGCGAGCTCTTCTGCACCCCCGACAACGGACGCGGGTCGGATCGCGCGACCGGTCTGCAGCTGACCTCCCCGACGCAGGTGGGCTTCATGACGACGCTGCAGAAGCTCTTCCTCGACGGCACCGCGCTGAATCCGGGCACCGACAACAGCGCCATGGTCTCGGCCTTCGCGACCGGGAAGGTCGGGCTCATGCTGACCTCGAGCGGTGCGTACACGACCGCCGACCCGCAGAAGACCGCGTCGAAGGTCGCCGCGTTCCCCCGCACCTCGAACAGCGCGGACGCCGGCGTCGTCATCGGCGGCAACGCCCTGTGGATCTCGGGAGAGGGCCACTCCTCCGCGCAACAGAGCGCCGCCTACGCGTTCGTCAGCTTCCTCCACTCGGCCGACGTCCAGGCCGCCTGGGCGAACGCGACGGGGTATCTGGCGTCCCACACCGGGGCCGGCGCCACCGCGATCGGCGCGCAGATGCTCGCCGACCCGAACGCCGAAGCCATGGCCGACCAGCTCGCGAACACGCCCGCCACCACGGCGAGCGCGGGATGCCGGACCGGCGCACTGCCGGCCCTTCGCCCCACGGTGATCGGCGCCTTCACGAAGGTCGTCGAGGGAGCCGACGTGACCGACACGATGACGGATGCCGAGAACCAGGCGGCGCAGCAGATCGCCGCATACAACCAGGCGGCGGGCTGAGCTCGGACCGGCGTCGGAGGCGTCTGCCAGACTCGACGGCATGCGCGAATTCCTCGCCGGCGCCGGTCTCCTCCTCCGCGGTCTCGGCCAGTGGCGCCGCACCCCCGGCGCGATGGCACTCGGGCTCATCCCGGGTGCCATCGTCGGCGTCGTGTTCGGTGCGGCTCTGGTGGGCTGGGGGTTCTGGCTCCCCCACCTCGTCGACGACTGGACGCCGTTCGCCGACGGATGGGAGCCGTTCTGGGCCGGGGCCCTGCGCGTGGCCATGGGGGTCGCGTCGTTCGGCGCGGTCCTGTTCCTCTTCGCCGTGTCGTTCACCGCGGTCACCCTCACGGTCGGCGAACCGATCTACGACCGCATCTGGCGGGCGACCGAGCGCTCGACCCTCGGGGCGGTTCCCGACACCGAGTACGGCTTCTGGCGCGGGGTCGGCGACAGCGTGCGACTGGTGCTGCGCGGCATCCTGGTCGCCCTTCTCGCCTGGCTGCTCGGGCTCATCCCGCTCGTCGGCGGAGTGCTCGGCACGGTCGTGGGTCTGCTCCTCACGGGATGGCTCCTCGCCGACGAGCTCACGTCGCGCGCCCTCGCGGCGCGCGGCCTCGATCGCCGCGCCCGCCGCGCGCTGCTGCGCGAGAACCGCGCGCAAGCCCTCGGCTTCGGGGTGGCGACGCAGGTCTGCTTCCTCGTTCCGCTGGGCGCGGTCGCGATCATGCCGGCGGCCGTCGCCGGCAGCACGCTCTGGGCGCACGCCGCCCTCGGCGAGAATCCGCCCCGGGAACCGGTCGGACCCGAGGCGCGACGCGTCGACCCGGCACGGTAGCCTGGAGCGACCGAAGGGATCCTCATGTTCATCGTCTCGCTCATCCTGTTCGTCGGGGGCATGCTGCTCACCGGCCTCTCGTTCTCGCTCGCGGCTCCCGCGCTGTTCTTCGCCCTCGGCATCATCCTGGTCTCGGCGTCGCTGGCGCTGCCCTTCCACTTCGGCACCCGGTAAGCGCGGGATCTCGGCCATGACGACCTTCACCGTGGCCGACTACCTCCTCGACCGGCTGGCCCAAGCAGGAGTTCGGCACCTCTTCGGAGTTCCCGGCGACTTCACGCTCGCCTTCCTCGACCATGTCGAACGCCACCCGCTCATCGAGTGGGTGGGGTGCGCGAACGAACTCGGCGCGGGCTACGCGGCGGACGGCTACGCGCGACTGCACGGACTCGGGGCGCTCAGCACCACCTTCGGCGTCGGTGAGCTCTCCGCCATCAGTGCGGTCGCCGGCAGCTATGCCGAGCACGTCCCCGTCCTCCACATCGTCGGTGCTCCCACCACCGCGGTCCAGGCCGCCGGACGCGCGACCCACCACTCCCTCGGCGACGGCGACTTCGGGCACTTCGCCCGCATGACGGCGGAGGTGACCGCCGCGCAGGAGATCCTGACGGCGACGGATGCCACGGCCCAGATCGACCGCCTCCTCACAGACGTGCGGCATCGGCGCCTGCCCGGCTATCTCCTCATCCCCGCCGATGTGGGCGAGGCTCCCGCGGAACCGCCCGCGCAGCCCCTCCCCTCCCCCGACGCCGTCACCGACCCCGCCGTGCTGACGCGGTTCCGCGACGCCGTCGCCGCACGGCTCGCGGTCGCCGACTCCGCGGCCGTGCTCGCCGACATCCTCGTCGCCCGCCTGGATGCGGAGAGCCACCTCCACCGCCTCCTCGCCACCGGGGTGCCGCACGCCTCGCTGCTGTGGGGCCGTCGCGTGGTCGACGAGTCGGCATCCGGATACCTGGGTCCGTATCTCGGCGCGGCCAGTGCGCCGGCCGTGCGCGCGGGCATCGAGGACGCCGACGTGCTCGTGATGGCCGGCGTGCAGTTCACCGATCTCACCAGCGGATTCTTCTCCCAGCACATCGACCCGGCGCGCACGATCGAGATCCGCGGGGAGCACGCGCGCGTCGGGGACGACGACTTCCGCCCGCTCGCGATGCGCGACGCCCTCGATGCCGTGGCCGAAGAGCTCGCCGCGCTCCCCGGTCGCTTCGCCATCGCCTCCGACGCCCCGAGCGTCACGCCCCGCATCCCCGACGAACCCGGCGCCCCGCTCTCCCAGGGAGCGCTCTGGCGCGAGGTCGCGACCTTCCTCCGCGACGGGGACACGGTTCTCGCCGACCAGGGGACGTCGTTCTACGGCATGGCCGGCGAGCGTCTGCCACACGGCGTGGTCTTCGGCGGACAACCGCTGTGGGCCGCGATCGGGTTCACCCTGCCGGCGATCCTCGGGGCCGCCCTCGCGCGCCCGGAACGACGCCCGGTGCTGCTCATCGGCGACGGCGCAGCGCAGTTGACCAGCGCCGAGCTCGGCACGCTCGTGCGCCACGGCATCCCGGCGGTCATCGTCGTCGTCGACAACGCCGGCTACACGGTGGAGCGCGTGATCCACGGCCTCCACGAGGAGTACAACGACATCGCCGCCTGGGACTGGACCGCGCTGCTGGCGTCGATGGATCCCACCGACGCGAGCGTCGGGGTGCGCGTCGACAGCGTCGGCGGGCTGACCGCGGCCCTGGCCGACGCGCGGGCGGCGACAGGGCTCACGCTCATTCAGGCCGTGGTCCCCCCGGACGACGTGCCGCCGGTGCTCGCCGATCTCGCGGCCGCGGCCGCCGCGGCGAACCGACGCTCCTGACGGGGCGCGCACCGCGCACGTCCGCGCGGGGCGCACCACGTTGACGGACGCGCGGCGCGCGCGCCCTTCACGCCCGCGCGCAGCACGATGCCGACGTGACGCCGACGCCGACGCGGCGCGCGAGAACGTCGCCGCCGGGTACCGTAGCCGGGTGCCGTTCTCGTTCGATGCCCTCCGCCGCTGGCCCGACCTCGAGGCACCCGAGCTGCTGGCCGCCGACGCGGCCGACCGGCTGATCCTCGACGAGTCCGCCGAGGCGCGCGCGGGTCTCGGCGAGGGAGAGCTCGTCGTGATCGGCGACGCCTACGGCGCTCTCACGCTGGCCGCGGCCGACGCCGGCGCCCGCGGCATCCGGGTGCACCAGGACGAGCTGACGGGCGAACGCGCCCTCGCGGCGAATGCCGAGACGATCGGACTCACCGAGACGTACACCTCCCACGATCGGGATGCCGCTCTGCTCGCCGACGCCCGGATCGTGCTGCTGCGCCTGCCGAGGTCTCTGCGCGAGCTGCACGACGTGGCCGGGCTCATCGCTCAGCACGCGCGCCCCGACGTCGTGGTGTTCGCGGGCGGGCGGCTGAAGCACATGACCGTGACGATGAACGACGTGCTGCGCGAACGCTTCGACCGCGTCGACGTCTCGCACGCCCGGCAGAAGTCCCGCGTGCTGATCGCGCGCGGTCCCCACGACGGCGCCGAGCCCGAACCCGAGCGGACCCGGGTCGACGGGCTCGAGATCCGTTCCTTCGGCGGGGCGTTCGCGGGGGCCTCGCTCGACATCGGCACGCGGATGCTGCTCGCGCACCTCCCCGAACCGGCGGGCGACGAGGCGATCGACCTCGCGTGCGGAACCGGGATCGTCGCGGCGGCCCTGGCGACGCGGCATCCCTCCCTGCGCGTGCTCGCGTGCGATCAGTCGGCGATCGCCGTCGCCTCCGCGCGTGCCACGGCCGAGGCGAACGGCGTCGCCGACCGGGTCACGGTGGTGCGGGACGACATGCTGCGCTCACGCCCCGACGACAGCGCGTCGTTCATCGCGTTGAATCCGCCGTTCCACTCGGGAGCGGCCGTGACCGACGGCATCGCCCCGCGCATGTTCGCCGATGCGGCGCGTGTGCTGCGGGTGGGCGGCGAGCTGTGGACCGTGTGGAACTCGGCGCTGCAGTACCGTCCCGCGCTCGAGCGCCTGGTCGGTCCCACGCGCCAGGTCGCGCGCGACCGCAAGTTCACCGTGACGGTGTCGACGAAGCGCTGAGCGCCCGCGCGGGTCGCTGAACGCTCGCCCCGGCGGCGCCCGTCGATGAGACCGCGGGCATCGACACGCTCAGCCCTTGCCGCCCGGCGGACCCACGATCAGCAGTACCACGAACACCACCGCGACCACGGCGACGAGCGCGAGGCCCAACGCCCAGGGCCGTCGCAGGAAGAACCGCAGCACGCGGTCGATCGGCCGGCGGTCGCGCGGATCCCCGCTGTCGTCGAGGCGCCACGCCCCGCGCAAGCGGCCCGAGCGCTGCAGCCAGATCTCGGTCGGGATCGTGGCGTACGGGATCACGGCACTGACGATCGCGACCGCCGCCGGGCCGAAGCCCCAGCGCTGGTTCAGCGCGACGAGCACCGCGGTCGCACCGTAGGCGAGGAACACGAAACCGTGGATGCCGCCGCCGATCGACACCGCGATCGAAACAGGGTCAGGGGCGTGCGGAACACGTCTCTCCTCGTCCGGGGTCGGGGCTTTCCACCCTACGGAACCCGCCGCCGCGGCATCCGGGGTCTCCTCGACGTCGAACGACGCTCACTCGATGGGATGGTCCTCCTCGTCCAGCGACGGGTCCGACCTCTCGGCCTCGGCCGCCGTGGTCGTGTCGGGCTCGGGACCCGGTTCGATCGGGGGCTTCTCTCGCTCGGTCTGCATGCCTCCACCCCATCAGATCACCCACCGGATGCCAGGGTCTTGACGCACAGCGGTCCCGCGTCGCGCGCGCGTAGGCTGGAGGGATGGCGGAATCCCGGGGGCGCGTGTGGACCGGGGTCATCCGCGTGGGGCCGCGGCAAGGCGATCACCGCGTCGCGCTCCGGGCCGTCCTCAGCGTCGGCGCTCCCCTGCTCGTGCTGTTCCTGATCGACCGTCTGGATCTCAGCGTCTACGCGAGCTTCGGCGCGTTCGCCGCTCTCTACGGGCGCATGGACGTCCCCCGGACGCGCGTGCGGATGCAGGCGACCGCGGGCGGCATCCTCGTCGCCTCGATGCTCGTGGGCGCAGCGCTGTCGTTCCTCGCGGCGCCGGCCCTGCTCAGCGTCGCGGCCATCGCCGTGCTCGCCGCGGCGGTGACCCTGTTCGCCTACCGGAAGCGCTGGCATCCGCCCGGCGCCCTCTTCGCGGTGTTCGCCGCCGGAGCGACCGCGAGCTTCGCGGCGACGGGAGCGACGTTCGGTCTCGTGCTGCTCGTGGGCGGTGCGAGCGTGGTCTGGAGCCTCGTCGTCACGACCGTGTTCGCGCTGGGCCGGCGGGCCTCGTGGCGACGCCCACCGCGCACGCGGCCGCCGATCGGCGCGGTCGCGTGGGAGATGACGGCCACCGTCGGTGCCGCGGCGCTGCTCGCCGGGGTGGCGGGCGCGCTTCTGATCGGCACGCACTGGTACTGGGCCATGGTCGGCGCGGTCGCCGCGGTCGGGGGTGCGCACGTGAACGCGCGCCTCATCCGCGGCGTGCAGCGCCTGGGAGGGACGCTGCTGGGCGTGCTCATCGCGGCGGGACTGCTCGCCCTCGACCTGCCGCCGCTGCTCGTCATCGTGATCGCCGTGGCCCTGCAGGCCGCGGCCGAGATGTTCGTGGGGCGCAACTACGGCATCGCGATGATCTTCATCACGCCACTCGCGCTGCTGATGATCTCCCTGGCATCGCCCGCCGGTCCCGAGCTGCTGCTGCGCGATCGCGTGCTCGAGACGGTCATCGGCGTCGCGGTCGGAACGGCGGTGGCCATCGTGTCCGCGGGACTCCGACGGCGCCCCGCGAGAGACTGACCCCATGGATGCCGAAAACACCCGCCGTCTCGGAA
>JARBUN010000189.1 GCA_029239635.1 Microbacterium sp.
GTCACGACGATCGTGAAGGCGGCCCCGACGAGGGCGGGGACGACGCGGGGGATGGCATCCGACACCTCGGCGACGTCGTCGCCGGCTCGCGCGACCAGGTCCCCGGTGCCCGCACGTTCCACGCGCGACGGCGGCAGGTGCAGGGCGGTGTCGACCATGCGCTCGCGGAGATCGGCGAGGGCGCTCTCGAACAGGCGGGACGCGGCGACCATGCCGACGGCGGTGAGGACGGCGCCGACCACGACGGCTCCGGCCATCACGGCGGCCAGGATCACGGCGAGGTGCGCGGTGCCGTCGCCGCTTCCGATCGCGTCGACCACGCCGCCGAGGGCGAGAGGCCCGACGACGCCCGCGACCGCGGCGGCCAGCACCACGACGACGAGTCCCGGAACCCGCCACCCCGCACCCGGCAGGGAGCGGCGGAGTTCTCGCACGACCTCGCGCGGGGAGGCGAGGGGAAGGGGCTCGGTCATGCTCGTCCTCCGTCCGAGATCCGAACGACGCGGTCCGCCACCGCCGTGAACGCGGGCGCGCGGGTGACCACGATGGTGCGCCGACCGCGCCGGGCTCCGTGCACCCGCTCGGCGATGCGCGCCTCCGTCACCGCGTCGACCGCCGTGGTGGGATCGTGCAGGACGAGGAGCTCGGGATCGCGCGCCACCGCCCGCGCGAGGGCGACGCGTTGGCGTTGGCCGCCCGAGAGCGCCGTGCCGTTCTCGCCGACGCCCGTCGCCAGGCCCTCGGGGAGCACCGCGGCGAGCTCCTCGCACGCGGCGGCATGCAGGGCGGCGGCGAGGGTGTCGGCATCCGGAGGGGAGGGACGGATGTTGTCGGTCACGCTCCCCGTGAAGAGGTGCGCCGCATGCGGGGCGAGCAGGGCCTCCGGATGCCGCGCGCGCAGTCCCGCGAGCACGTCGGCCGCCCGCGCGCCGTCGCACGCCACGACGACGAACTCGCCCGGCATCACCTCGGGGAGGGGGACGGGGACGCGGGTCTCCTCCGCAACCGCCCGGACGGGCTCGGCGTCGCGCAGGAGATCGAGCACGCGCGCGGCGGAGGCGGTCGCGGACGCCCACCATGATCCGGTGTGCAGCGCGAGAGCCGCGAGCGGATCGAGCAGGAACTGGGCGAGACCCACGATCGCGATGAACTCGCCGAGTCCGAGCGCGCCCGAGAGGGTGAGCGCCGCGGCGATGACGGCGACGGCGGTGAGGAAGAGCCCCGTGACGATGCTCATGGCTCCGCCGAACACTCCTTCCGCGCCGCGGGCTCGCACGGTGTCGGCGAGCGCGGCTCGGCTGGCGCGGCGGTACCGCCGGCTCGCCTCGGCCTCGGCGCCGATCCCGCGGATGACGCGATAGCCGTTCAGGAGGTCGGCGGCTCGGCCGGCCGCTGTCGCGGCGGCCTCCTGCTCCTGCCCGCTGCGGTCCCGCAGGCGGCGACCCGCGCGTTCGGTGAGCCAGAGGAGCAGCGGTGCCCCGAGGAGCACGGCGAGGCCGAGAGGCCACGAGATCGTCAGGAGGACGGCGCCGCCGAAGAGCACCGCGGCGAGCTGGCCCACGGGGTAGACACCGATCTCGACGGCCTCCGACAGGTGGTTGGCATCCGACGTCGCGATCGACAGGGCGACGCCGGGCTGGTCCGAGGGACGTCCGGGGCGCGGCGGCCGGTGCAACAGGTGCGCGGAGACGGTCGTACGCAGGCGATGCTGCACGGCCAGCATGCCGAGCTCTGCGAGCCGCGAACCGAACCGCCACGAGAAGGACAGCGCGAGGAAGTCCGCCCCCAACACGCCCAGCCACAGCAGGAGCTGGGTCGGGTCGCCGGTGGACACGGCGCGCTCGATCGCCAGGCCCATGATGATCGGCACCAGCGCCTCGCCCATTTGGTGCGTGATCGAGAGGACGGCCGCGGGGACCGTGTACCGCGGAGCGGCGCCCATCACGCGAAGGGCCAGGCGGCGCGGACTCGTCGCGGCCGTGATTCGGATCTCGCGAACGGGCACCGGTTCGGCGGGAGCCTGCAACAGCATCTTCACCCGCGGGCCGCCCGCGCCCGCCCGAGTGCCGAGACGGCGGGCGTCCCCGACACGGGATCCGGGGTCACCACGCACCGCAGGCCGAAGACCTCCTCGACCAACTCGGCCGTGACGATGTCGGCGGGCGCGCCCTCCGAGACGATGCGGCCGTCCTTCACAGCGATGAGGTGACTGCCGTAGCGCGCGGCCTGGTTCAGATCGTGCAGCACGGCCACGAGCGTGCGGCCCTGGGCGTTCAGGTCGGTGAGCAGCTCCATGAGCTCGATCTGATGCGCGATGTCGAGGAACGTCGTCGGTTCGTCCAACAGCAGGATCGGCGTCTCCTGCGCGAGCGACATCGCGATCCACACGCGCTGGCGCTGCCCGCCCGAGAGCTCCGAGACGAGGCGGCCGGACAGATCGGCCGTGCCCGTGGCATCCATCGCCGCCGTCACCGCCGCTTCGTCCTCGACGGACCACTGCCGCAGGAAGCCCTGGTGCGGGTATCGTCCGGCGGGTAGTCGCCGAGCGGTCGATCGTCGAGTCGTATGGCTCCCGCGGTGGGGGTCAGCAGGCGCGCGAGGGCGCGCAGCAGGGTGGACTTGCCGCTGGCGTTGGCCCCGACGATGACGGTGAACGACCCGTCGGGAATCGCCACGGACAGGCCTTCCGAGATGACGCGGCGGTCGTAGCCGATCGTGAGATCGGTCGCGGCGAGGCGGGCGGGAAGGGTCATGCGCGTCTCCGGGTTTCGTGGATGAGAAGCCAGACGAGGTATATCCCGCCGACGACGACCGTCACGAGGCCGACGGGCAGGGGAGTGGGCAGCATGTGCTGGGCCACGATGTCGGATGCCGTCAGCACGACCGCGCCGATGAGCCCCGAGGGGACGAGGGCGATACCCGCCGTGCGGGTCAGCCGGCGCGCGATCTGCGGAGCGGCGAGGGCGACGAACGCGATCGGACCCGCAGCCGCGGTCACCACGGCGGTGAGCGCGACGGCGCAGACGACGAGGCCGAGCCGTGCCCGCTCGACCCGGATGCCGAGCGCCCGCGCCGCGTCGTCGCCGAGCTCGAGGCGCGACAGCGCGCGC
>JARBUN010000190.1 GCA_029239635.1 Microbacterium sp.
TCGGCGGGACTCGGCGAGGTCGTCGGTTCGGGCGGCTTCGCGATCGCGGTGATCGGTCTGTGCCTGCTGCTGTGCCGCACGCCGCTGCGCTGGCTCGCGGTCCCGCTCCGCGCGGTCGGCTCGATGCCGTTGACGGCGTACGTCGTCCAGCTGCTCGTCTGGGCCCTCGTCGCCCTGACGGTTCTGGGCGACACGTCGGATCTGTGGGGCATCCGCGCGCTCGACCTCTTCGGGCCCCTCACGCTGGGCCTGGTCGTCGGATGCACCGTGTGGGTGGTGACGGTGGGTCGCGGGCCGCTCGAGACGGCGATCGACGCGGTCGTGCGTGTCGTCGTCGGACGGGATGCCGGAACGCCGTTTCCGCGGGGGCGGGCCGCGGACGGCGTGCCGGACTCCTGAGGAATCGTCGTGCGGGCGGGGGTCTCGGCCGCGCGGGGGCGGGGCTCGGGGTGTGCCGAACTCCTGAGAAATCGTCGCGCGGGGCGGGTTTTTGGCCCTGCGAGCGCGAGGAGGAGCGGTTCTTCCGGAGTTCGGCACGCGGTGGGGCAACGGGGACCCGCTGCTCGCGTCCGGCGACGGCGACGTCGGCGGCCCTCGGTAGGCTGGAGGGCATGAGCAGCGAGACCGGCCAGGCGACGAACGAGGGAGCCCTGTGGGGCGCCCGCTTCTCGGGCGGACCCTCTCCCGAACTGGCGGCGCTGAGCCGTTCGACGCACTTCGACTGGGACCTCGCGCTCTACGACATCGCCGGTTCGCACGCGCACGCCGCCGCTCTCGAGGCCGCCGGCTACCTGGACGCCGACGAGGCCGCGGCCATGCACGCGGGCCTCGACGAACTCGCCGAGAGGGTGAAGGACGGCAGCCTCGTCGCCGCTCCCGGCGACGAAGACGTGCACGGCGCGCTGGAGCGCGTGCTCATCGAGACGGTCGGACCCGCGCTCGGCGGCAAGCTGCGCGCCGGCCGCAGCCGCAACGACCAGATCGCGACCCTCGTGCGCCTGTACCTGCTCGACCACGCGCGCACCCTGACCCGCGAGGTGCTGCGCCTGATCGACGCCCTCGTCGCGCAGGCCGACGCGAACGCCGGGGCGATCATGCCCGGCCGCACGCACCTGCAGCACGCGCAGCCCGTGCTCCTCGCGCACCACCTCCAGGCCTACGGCTGGGCCTTCACGCGCGGCATCGAACGCCTGCGCGACTGGTCGGTGCGTGCCTCGGTCTCCCCGTACGGCGGAGGAGCGCTCGCGGGGGCGACCCTGGGCCTCGACCCGCAGCTCGTCGCCGATCGCCTGGGCCTCGCGCGTCCGGCCGAGAACTCGCTCGACGGCACCGCCTCGCGCGACGTCGTGGCCGAGTTCGCCTTCCTCACCGCGATGATCGGCGTCGACCTCTCGCGCCTGGCCGAAGACGTGATCCTCTGGAACACCCGCGAGTTCGGTTTCGTCACGCTCGACGACTCCTACTCGACGGGCTCGAGCATCATGCCGCAGAAGAAGAACCCCGACATCGCCGAGCTCGCGCGCGGCAAGGCCGGGCGCCTGATCGGCAACCTCGCGGGCCTTCTCGCCACGCTCAAGGGCCTGCCGCTGGCGTACAACCGCGACCTGCAGGAAGACAAGGAGCCCGTCTTCGACTCCGTGCGCACGCTCGAGCTCGTGCTCCCGGCGTTCTCGGGCATGATCGCGACCCTGCGCTTCCACACCGACCGGATGGCCGAGCTCGCCCCGCAGGGCTTCTCGCTCGCGACCGACGTGGCCGAGTGGCTCGTGCGCCAGGGCGTGGCGTTCCGCGACGCGCACGAGATCTCGGGGGCGCTGGTGCGCGCGTGCGAGGAGCGCGAGATCGGTCTCGAAGACGCGGACGACGCGCTCCTGGCATCCGTCTCCCCGTCTCTCACTCCGGCGGTGCGTGAGGTGCTCACGATCGAGGGCTCGGTGTCGAGCCGCACCGGTGTCGGGGGGACGGCTCCCGAGCGGGTGCGCGAGCAGCGCGAGGAGCTCGTCGCCCGGGCCCAGGCAGCGGCGCGGACGTTCCTCGTCTGATATCAGCATTTCGCTTATCAAATCTCATTGATAAGCGATATGCTTATGTCATGACCATCGCCGTCATTGCGGACATCGTCGCCTCCCGGCACCTCGCCGACCGCGCGGCGGCCCAACAGCGCATCGCCGAGACGGTGGAACAGGTCCAGCGAGACCATTCCGTCGCCACGGAGCCGCTCGCGGCCGTCGTCGGCGACGAGCTGCAGGGTGAATTCGCCACGCTCCCTCTGGCGTTGAGCTGGCTCCTGCTGTTCCGCCTCGCACTACCGGACGACGTCGACTGTCGCTTCGGTCTCGGAGTCGGGGAGGTGCGCCCCATCGCCCTCGACGACCGCACCATTCCCGAGGGGCCCGCCTGGTGGGCGGCGCGCGCCGCGATCGAATACGTCGAGCGCCTGCAACAGCGCGCCGCGCCGCTCGCGCGCACGTGGATCGAGCCGGGCGAGGGGGAGGATGCCTCCATGGCAGACGCCCTCGCCCTCG
>JARBUN010000077.1 GCA_029239635.1 Microbacterium sp.
GCGCCATCAGTCGACTCAAGGCGCGCCCTGCGCGCATGTTTCACGTGAAACGCGTGCGTGATTCCCAAAGGGACGAAGCGGCAGGGCACTAGCGCTCACTCCTTCACAGGCACGCCATGACGGCACGCACTCGCAAGGGACGCCGACGGGAAACGGCAAAGGACGGAGCAGGAGGTCCACAGCCAGTGACCCTGTCGGCCCTCGATTGCGACAGCAGTCGAGCATTGCGCCCCTACGGGCGATGCCTACACACCGACCGAGACGTCCGCCTTCGACGAGGCCCGCAACGGACGCCGACACCGTCATGTGGCTGCAAGGACAATTGGCCTATCTCGTCCTCCCAAGCAACCTCGCGCACTCGAGCTCATCCAACAAGAGCGCCTACCTGAATCGAGATCATGATCACCTGGGCCGACAAGACCATCACCACCGACCTTCTGAGGACACCTCACCGTCCCGTGCGATCCCCCCCCCCCCCGCCAATGTTCACACCCAGTTCGAGCGCGAACGTCATCAGTCGGCATGCAGGAAGGCCGGACACCTCGACAATCCGTAACGGTCCCCAGGAACGACCGGCGCGGACCATTGAATCTGGACGACCACAGCCCGTTGTCGATATCCAGTCCCCGCACGGCTTTCCGTCCGCTCGAGCCCCGGCTGACTCTACCCAGACCTCCACCGAGAAGGAGTCGTACCGATACTCCGACGTGGACTGACCCGCGACATTCTCAGCCCGGCATTGTCGTCACGCGTTGGCGCGCCGATCATGGACTCACGCAGCTGCTTGCGCCAGCGGGGGAGTGGTTGGCGGCCTAGCGGCGCCGTGTGCCAATGCCCGGTTGCGCCAGCGCCGTGCCGGCCGAGCGCCTCATAGCGCCCGGTGGCCGCGCTCCACCCCTCACACGCCCGACGACCTAGTAGCGATTGCGGGCGTTCCACGTGAAACAACGTTGCTGCGCTCTTGGCGACCCCAAAGGCCGCGCCGGCGAGTAGCCCGGGCAGGGCTTGTCGCCACCTCCACATGCACAGCACGGTTGCCCGCCTGCTCGAACGCGATCCGCATATCGATGGGGTTCGGCATCCCGTCAACAAGAGCTGGCGATGTTGTAACTTTCCAAAGAGCTAAGAGATATCCTCACCGAACGATCGGGATCGAACCGCCACCATGATCGAGCGCGCTCCCACCTCAGCGCACATACGTCCCCGGATGGAGGTGACATCACGTCCGTCCGCTCCGCACAAGTGCTCTCGCGACGAAAGCGTGCGACCCAAACGGGCCGACGACTCCGACAACACCTCAGGGTAACCGCGACAGGAGCGCGGACGTCATCCAGCACGGCGTCGATCAGCATTCCTCGGGGTGGACACCCGAGAAAAGAAGCGCCTCTTGCCGGCATCCAGGAATTCAGTCCAGCGGTATTCCTGAGCGATCTGTCACATCTCAAATGAGGGTGGGCTCGCCGGCCCCCACGGATGAACACGCGGTCTCCCGCAATCAAGAGCCCCTCAGCGCGAGACGGTCGCCACGAAAACCCGCGTCGGTTCGTCCAACTGCCCCTGTCCGACGACCTCGACACGGACGTCCGTCAGGGCGAAGCGCCGCACCTGCTTCGCTGCGGCGTCGATCTCGGAAGCGACGTTCGCCCCCTTGAGAAGAACTAGCTTCCCGCCCGGACGAACAAGAGGCGCGGTGAACGGCAACAGGGTACGGAGAGCACTCACGGCACGAGCCGTGACGACGTCGAACGTCCGGCCGCCGGTCCATTCCTCGCCGCGCATCCGCGCGACGGTCACGTTCGTGAGGCCGAGACTCTCCGCCTGCTCCGTCAACCAGATCGTCCGGCGCTCCATCGGCTCGATGAGCGTCCACTCGACATCCGGCCGCGCGATCGCGAGCACGATGCCGGGGAGACCCGCACCCGAACCGATGTCCGCCGCGCGGCCCTCGAAGAACGGGGCGGCAACGGCGCTGTTCAGGATGTGACGCGTCCAGAGCCGCGGAACCTCGAGAGGGCCGATGAGCCCGCGTTCCTCGCCGTGCTCCGCGAGTGCCTGTGCGAACCGTCGGGCGAGATCCAGACGGTCGCCGAAGATCTCTGCGGCGACAGCCGGCTCCGCCTCGAGCTGTGACGGCATCCGGAGTTCCTCAGCTACGTCGCAGAACCGTGTGACGATCCGCGCCTTCACCGAAGGACTCGGACACGCAACCACGTTCCGCGGCGATGTCGTGGACGAGCTTGCGCTCGTAGCTGGACATCGGGGGAAGAGACGCCTGCGACGCGCCCTCATCGAGGCGCTCGATCGCGCGGTCGACGAGGTTCTCGAGCTGACGCTGCCGAGCATCTCTCGACCCGCCTACATCGAGGATCAGCCGCGAGAACCGGCCGGTCGCGTTCTGCACCGCCAGGCGTGTGAGCTCCTGGAGCGCCTGAACGGTGTCGGAGTGCGACAGGGTCGACAGAGCGCTCGCTTCCTCCGCCTCGACCGATACGTAGGCGCGTCCCGCACGCACGTCGAGCGCGAGGTCGCCGTCGATGTCGGCGATGTCCAGCAGCCCTTCGAGGAAGTCGGCGGCGATGTCGCCTTCCTGCTCGAGCTGCTCTTCTGTGGCGGCGTTCTGTTCGGTCGAGATCTGCTCGGACGTCGTCATGATGATCTCCGGTCGTCAGGAGGAGGGATCGGATGCCGGGGAGCCGGAGGCCGGCCGCGTCGGGGAGCCACCGGGCTTACCGCCCTGTTGCTTCTTGGCACGCTGCTTGCCGACCGGCTGCTGGCGCTTCGGCTGCGCGGCGCGGGCACGCTCGGTCTCCTCGAGGAGACGCTGCTGCTCGGCGCGGTACTTCTCGATGGGAACGACCTTGCCGCTCGAGTCGATCGCCTTACCCTTGCGGGCCAGACGCTCTTCGCGGGCCTTGGCGGCGTCCGATCCGGGAGTCGGCATCTCACGGATGACGACGAACTGCTGGACCATCGTCCACAGGTTGCTGACGAACCAGTAGATGACGACACCGAGCGGGAAGAAGACTCCCGAGAAGATGAAGGCCAGAGGAAGGATGTAGAGCATCACCTTCTGCATCTGGTAGGCCTGGCCGGTCTTCGCCTCGGGGGAGAGGTTCTTCGAGATGATCTGCAGCTGCGTGAAGAACTGCGACGCGATCATGAGGACGACGAGCGTGAGCAGGATCGCCACGGTGACCTGACCATCGGGCTGGTTCCAGGCCGTGACGAGGTTCACGTGCATGGATGCCACGTCGAACAGGCGTGCGTCGTAGAACTCGGTCGTGAGCTCCGGCGTGAGCAGACCCACACCACCCACACCGCTCGCGGCGTGCTTCGACACGTCGTTCAGGACGCTGAACAGCGCGAAGAAGATGGGCATCTGGACGAGCAGCGGAAGGCAGCTCGACACCGGCGTCGTGCCGTGCTTCTTGTACAGCGCCATGGTCTCGCGACTCATGGCCTCGCGCGACAGCTGATCGCGCTTGCCCTTGTACTTCTCCTGCACCTTGCGCAGCTCAGGAGCGATCTCCATCATCTTGCGCTGGCTCTTGATCTGCTTGACGAAGAGAGGAATGAGGGCTGCGCGGACGATGAGCACGAGGCCCACGATCGACAGCACCCAGGTCAGGCCGGCGGCGGGCGCCATGCCGAGCGCGGTGAACAGCGCGTGCCAGCCGACCAGCACGAGCTCGACCATCCATTTCAATGGCCAGAGGATGGTCCCAATGAGATCGAATTGCACGATCAGTCCTTCCGGGAGGGCACGACGAAACCGTGCGGAGTGAGCTCATGACGGAAGGCGTGATGAGGACGGACATCGTCGATGCCTCCCTGAGCCCAGGGATGACAGCGTGCGAGGCGCGCCGCGGTCATCGCGACGCCTTTGACGAGTCCGTGCTGCTGCACGGCGCCTACCGAATAGGCAGAACAGGAGGGGTAGTACTTGCAGACGTCGCCGTAGACGTGCGAGATCGTCGCACGGTACGCGTGCAACAGAGCCAGTCCCGCGTTCCGGGGGAGAAGCGGGACGGATGCCACCACCGAAGTCCACTCCAGATGAGCGGTGCCGGTGGCAGAGGTGGGAAGTGTCGACGAGCTCACGCGAAGGCCTTCCGCTCGAGACAACGGAGCACGTCGGACTTGAGCGAGGCGTAGTCCGCTGTGGCCGAGGAGGGCAGTGCCCGGATCACGACCGAGGCGCCCCCGCGAACAGACGGGAGCGCCTCGGCGCACACCGCCTTGAGGCGGCGGCGAACGGTGTTGCGGGTCACTGCGGACCCGACCTGCTTGCTCACGATGAAGCCGAAACGGGCGGGCCCGTCATCGTCCATGCTGCCGACGTACGTCACGGCGTGCGTTCCGGCGCACCGAGTGCCCCGACGGACGGTGGCTTTATAGTCCGATCCGCGGGTGAGTCGGTTCGGCTTCGCGAGCACTAGGTCGATCAGGCCGAGAGTTCGGTGCGGCCCTTGGCACGACGGGCCGCGAGGATGCCACGGCCGGCGCGCGTACGCATGCGGGCGCGGAAGCCGTGCTTCTTGGCGCGACGACGGTTGTTGGGCTGGAAGGTGCGCTTGCTCATGGGTCACTCCGGAGGTGGTGTCGCCCGATGCTCTTCTGCCGGGGACGTGGGGTCGGGACTGCCGTATAGGCATAAGTCAACCGACTAAGGCTACGTCGCGCGCGGCCTTAAC
The DNA here is from genome assembly GCA_029239635.1 of Microbacterium sp. GTDB lineage: Bacteria > Actinomycetota > Actinomycetes > Actinomycetales > Microbacteriaceae > Microbacterium. The sequence goes on from JARBUN010000077.1 coordinate 4,695, forward strand.
TCAAACTGAGAAACCGACCGCCCATTATCCCCAGTCGCTGTCCACAGGCGTGGCAAAGACACGCGACAGCGTTCTACAGTGGATTTTGCTCCGGATGAGCCGCAAACTAGCGTGGCCCCGGAAGTTATCCACAGGTTCGACGCGACTCCGTCGGTCTGCCCGCGCGCCGAGATCCCGGAGGGGACATGTCATTGCACGAAGTACCGGATGTTCCTGTCTGGTCCGCCGTGCTCGACCACCTCCTCGAGGACGAGCGCGTCACTCCGCAGCTCCATGGCTTCCTCAACTTGGCTGTTCCACAAGGTGTCATGGGCGGGACCCTCTACCTCGACGTTCCCAACGACCTCACCGCAGCGCAGATGAACAAGCGGATGCGCGCCCCCATCCTGGAGGCGTTGACCCAGGTCCAGGGAAGCGACCCCGAGGTGAATGCCTTTCGCGTGGTCGTGAACCCCGACCTCATCGACTCCCCTCGACCCACGTCGACCGACGAACGCACCGCACCGGCGTCCGCCGGCCATTCGCGCATCCCGGAGCAGGCACCGGAGCCGATCGTGCCGGCATCTCGAAGCGACACCCGACTGAACCCGAAGTACACGTTCGACAACTTCGTCATCGGTCAGTCCAACCGCTTCGCCCACGCCGCCGCCGTCGCCGTGGCGGAAGCACCGGCCAAGGCCTACAACCCGCTCTTCATCTACGGGGACTCGGGTCTCGGCAAGACGCACCTGCTCCACGCGATCGGTGACTACGCCGCGAGCATGTACGCCGGCATCCGTGTCCGGTACGTATCGAGCGAAGAGTTCACCAACGACTTCATCAACTCGATCGCGAACAACCGCGGCTCGGCTTTCCAGGCGCGATATCGCGATGTCGACATCCTGTTGATCGACGACATCCAGTTCCTCCAGGGCCGGGCCGAGACGCAGGAAGCCTTCTTCCACACCTTCAACACGTTGCATGATCACGACAAGCAGGTCGTGATCACGAGCGACCTCCCGCCGAAGCAGTTGACCGGCTTCGAAGACCGCATGCGCAGTCGCTTCGAGTGGGGCCTCATCACCGACGTGCAGGCCCCCGACCTGGAGACGCGCATCGCGATCCTCCGGAAGAAGGCACAGAGCGAGCGTCTGCTCATCCCGGACGACGTCCTCGAGTACATCGCCACGGTCGTGTCCTCGAACATCCGCGAACTGGAGGGCGCACTCATCCGCGTCTCGGCGTTCGCGAGCTTGAACCGGTCGACCCTCGACATGTCGCTCGCCCAGACCGTGCTCCGCGACATCATCGACCAGGACGACGCCAACGTCGTCTCACCGACGGACATCATCACGGCGACCGCCCAGTACTTCAAACTCTCCGTCGACGACCTCTACGGATCCAGCCGATCTCAGGCAGTCGCGACAGCTCGGCAGATCGCGATGTACCTCTGCCGGGAGCGCACGAGCCTGTCTCTGCCGAAGATCGGGCAGCTGTTCGGCAACCGCGACCACACCACCGTCATGTACGCCTACAAGAAGATCAGCGACCTGATGAAGGAGCGCCGCTCGATCTTCAACCAGGTGTCCGAGATCACGAGCCAGCTCGGCCGTATGCGCTGAGCGCTCTGCTCCCGACCCGGGCCCGTCCGCATCCGCGGTCGGGCCCATCGTCTTTTCCGGCCGCCAGATCGTCACCTCACCCGTCCCAGGGGGATGTTTCGGCGGGTTCTACACAGTGTGGAAAACCTGTGGATAACTCGAAATCTCTGCGGATGAGCTGTGCACGAAGCGCCTTAACCTGTGGACGACGACGGAGACGCTCCTCCGCCCATCGTGTTAACTGCGCAGGCTCTCCGCAACGCGTCCACAGGTCGCGGTCGTGTCGTTCCCTTCTGTTAACAGCGATCCGCCGAGTTATCCACACTCTCCACAGCTGTTAACAAGATGAAAGATCCCTTTTGAGTTAAGAGAGATTCGATGACCTTGTGGAGCGCAGAACCGTGCACCGGGGTCGACCTCGGTCGGGGACTAGCATGGGTAAGCCATACCCGCCGTCAAGGGAGCGTCCGTGAAGTTCCACGTCAATCGCGATGTGTTCAGCGAAGCCGTCTCGTGGCGAACGAACAGGGACTCACCCTCGCGGCGTTCGACTACGAGGCCTCCGCCCGAACGACGATCGAGGCAACGGTCGATGAGCCGGGTACGATCCTCGTCCACGGCCGACTGCTCAGCGACATCGCGAGCCGACTTCCGAACGCGCCGATCCAGATCGCGGTCGACGAGGACGGCGGCATCCTGCTCACGTGCGGGTCGGCACGCTTCACGCTCGCGTCGATGCCGGTCCAGGAATATCCCGCCATCCCCGAGGTCACCGGCGAATCCGGTCTCGTGCCCGCCGACGAGTTCGCCACCGCGATCGCGCAAGTCGCCTTCGCCGCCTCTCGAGACGACGTCACCCCCGTCCTCACGGGCGTCCAGCTCGAGGTCACCGGAACGCGGCTGAGCCTCGTCGCCACCGACCGCTACCGGGTCGCGTTGCGCGAGATCCCGTGGGACGGCGGACGAGCGGCATCCGAGGAGACGACGTCCGCGCTGGTTCCCGCCCGAACCCTGCAGGAAGTCGGCAAGACCTTCGCCCACGGCGGGGACATCTCCATCGCCTTCTCCGGGTCGGGCGATCGCGAGATCATCGCGTTCACCGCGGCGAACAAGACCGTGACCTCCCTCCTCATCAAGGGCAATTTCCCGCCCGTTCGTCGACTCTTCCCCGAGCAGACCGAGCACCACAGCGTGGTCAACACCGCCGAGCTCGCCGAGGCCGTCCGACGTGTCGCTCTCGTCCTCGACCGTTCCGCGCCGCTGCGCTTCACCTTCGGTGCCGACGGCGTGTCGATGGACGCGTCCGGAACCGAGCAGGCGCGCGCCACCGAGACCGTGGATGCCACTCTCGTCGGCGACGAGGTCACCCTGGGACTCAACCCCCAGTACCTCCTCGAATCCCTCGGCGCGGTCCGCAGCGAGTTCACGCGCATCACGTTCACCTCGAGCGACAACGCGAACAAGCTCAGCCCGGTGCTGGTCACCCCCCAGACGTCCGTCGACAAGGGCGGCGAAGGCACCTTCAAGTACCTCCTGCAGCCCAACCTGCTGCTTCGCTGAGCCTGCGCCTCGGGCTGCGATGTCGGAGGCGGCCGGTAGTCTGACTCGGTGATCGTGGAGCAGCTGGGACTCAAGGACTTCCGCAATTACGCGGAAGTCGACGTCCCTCTCTCCCCGGGCGCCAACGTCTTCGTCGGACGCAACGGCCAGGGCAAGACGAACCTGGTCGAGGCGGTCGCCTACTTGGCCATGCTGGGTTCGCATCGTGTGTCCAGCGACGCACCCATGGTGAAGGACGGGGCGGATGCCGCGATCGTCCGCGCGCGACTCGCCCACGGTGAGCGCAGCGTGCTGCTCGAGCTGCAGCTCAACCGTCAGGGCTCGAACCGCGCACGGGTCAACGGCGTGAACGTGCGGACCGCGGAGCTTCCCCGGTACGCGCAGGTGGTGCTGTTCGCCCCCGAAGACCTCCAGATCGTGCGCGGCGACCCGTCCGCCCGGCGGCGATTCGCTGATCAGCTGATCGTCCAGCGCACTCCGCGGATGGCCGCGGTCGTCGCCGACTACGACCGGGTCCTTCGTCAACGCACCGCCCTGTTGAAGTCCGCGCGTGCGCGGGGCGTGCGCGGAGACGCCCTCGGGACGCTCGATGTGTGGGATGACAAACTCGTCACCCTCGGGACGGAACTCATCGAGGCGCGTCTGGCATTGGCATCCGATCTGTCCGACCCGGTGGCCCGGGCCTACGCGGCGATCGCCGGTGCCGACCATGAGCCGCGCCTCGAGTGGGCCCTGTCGCTCGGTGGGGGCGACCCGGAAGAAGGCGACGCGGCGACGTCGGCTCCGGGGGGTCCCCTCGCGGAGCAGTTCCGCGCGGCGCTCGCGGCGCGGAGGTCCGCCGAACTCGAGCGTGGTCTGACGTTGGTCGGTCCCCATCGTGACGATCTCGTCCTGCGGGTACGGAGCCTGCCGGTGAAGGGTTACGCCTCGCACGGTGAGTCCTGGTCGGTCGCGTTGGCACTGCGCCTGGCGTCGGCCGAGCTCCTGCGTGCCGAGTCCCGGCTGGGTGACCCCGTGCTCATCCTCGACGACGTGTTCGCCGAGCTCGACTCGGGGCGACGTGCTCGTCTCGCCGAGCTGGTCGGCGGATACGAGCAGGTGATCGTCACTTCGGCGGTCGAAGAAGACGTTCCCGACGCTCTTCGCGCCCACGTGGTCCGCGTCGAAGCCGGGCGGATTGCGACGACCGACGATGAGTGACGACGCCGAGCTGCCGGAGACGATGGCGACCTACCTGCGTCTGCGGGGTCTGGAGCCGTCGCCGTTCCGCAAGAAGAGGCGTCGACGGCGTACCCACGACGACGACAACGCCCCTTTCAGCCCCGGGCGGGACCCGCGTGGTCTCGGCGACGTGCTTTCCACACTCACTCAATCGGCGGGCTGGGAGCCACAGCTCGCTCGCGAGGATCTCGTCCGCACCTGGGACGACGTCGCGGGTGCGGAGACCGCCGCTCATACCCGGCCGGTGGCCCTGGACGCCGGCACGCTCACCGTTCAGGCGGACTCGACGGCGTGGGCGAAGCAGCTGCAACTCATGCGCGCGCAGATCCTGTCGGAGATCCTCCGAAGGTTCCCGGAAGCGGGCGTGGAAGCGATCCGGTTCGTGGGGCCGGACGTCCCCTCTTGGAAATGGGGGCCCAGAGCCGTTCCAGGCCGCGGCCCGCGCGATACCTACGGTTAGACCATGGTCGATCCCGCCCTGACCCGATTTATCCCCGTGGAGGGGCGTACAAGCCATTTCTCGGGGTCCCGCGCGATAGGATGGAAGCTCCGAGAACCGATCTGGAGCGCGCGTACCCATGACGTCCGAAAACCCCGACAGCGTTTCCGAGGAACCTGAAGCATCCTCCACCAAGGTTCGCAACGAGTACGGGGCCGACGCCATCCAGGTGCTCGAAGGTCTCGAGGCCGTTCGCAAGCGCCCCGGCATGTACATCGGCTCGACCGGTGAGCGCGGCCTTCACCACCTGGTGCAGGAGATCGTCGACAACTCCGTCGACGAGGCTCTCGCCGGCTACTGCGACACGATCGACGTCACGATCCTCAGCGACGGCGCCGTCCGCGTGGTCGACAACGGCCGTGGCATCCCGGTCGACATGCACCGTACAGAGGGCAAGTCGACGGTCGAGGTCGTCCTGACCGTGCTGCACGCCGGTGGAAAGTTCGGCGGTGGCGGATACGCGGTCTCCGGCGGTCTGCACGGTGTCGGCTCCTCGGTCGTGAACGCGCTGTCGACCCGCCTCGAGGTCGAGGTCAAGCGACAGGGGCATGTGTGGCGCCAGTCCTTCCGCGACGGAGGGACCCCCCTCGCCCCCCTCGCCCAGGGTGAAGAGAGCGACCAGACCGGAACGACGATCACGTTCTGGCCGGATGCCACCATCTTCGACACCGTGGACTTCGACTACGACACCCTGCGCACCCGCTTCCAGCAGATGGCGTTCCTGAACAAGGGCCTGCGAATCAGTCTCCGCGACGAGCGTCCCCAGTCCGTGGTCGTCGAGGGAGAGCCCGGCGAGGAGGTCACCGAGGCGCGTCACGACTCGTTCCTCTACGAGCGCGGTCTCGTCGACTACGTCGAGCACCTCAACCGCGTGCGCAAGGCGGACGTGGTCAACGACGAGATCATCGAGGTCGAGTCCGAGGACACCGATCGCCACATCGCCCTCGAGCTCGCGATGCAGTGGACGACGGCGTACACCGAGAACGTCTTCACCTACGCCAACACGATCAACACCCACGAGGGCGGCACCCACGAAGAGGGGTTCCGTGCCGCGCTGACCACGTTGGTCAATCGCTACGCCCGCGCGAACAACCTCCTCAAGGAGAAGGACGACAACCTCACCGGCGACGACATCCGAGAAGGGCTCACCGCCGTCATCTCGGTGAAGCTGTCGGAGCCCCAGTTCGAGGGTCAGACCAAGACCAAGCTCGGCAACACCGAGGCGCGCGCCTTCGTGCAGAAGGTCGTCGGCGACAAGCTCGGCGACTGGTTCGACCGCAATCCCGGGCAGGCCAAGAACATCATCCGCAAGGCGATCGATGCGGCCACCGCTCGTCTCGCGGCGCGCAAGGCTCGCGAGACCGCTCGCCGCAAGAGCGTCTTCGAGTCGGCGGCCATGCCCGACAAGCTCAAGGACTGCACCTCGAAGGACCCGTCGATCAGCGAGATCTTCCTCGTCGAGGGTGACTCCGCCGGCGGTTCGGCCGTTCAGGGCCGCGACCCGCACACCCAGGCGATCCTCGCGCTGCGCGGCAAGATCCTCAACGTCGAGCGCGCGCGCCTCGACCGTGCGCTGGGCAACAAGGAAGTCCAGGCGATGATCCAGGCCTTCGGCACGGGCATCGGCGAAGACTTCGACATGGCCAAGGCGCGGTACCACAAGATCGTTCTGATGGCCGATGCCGACGTCGATGGTCAGCACATCACGACGCTCCTGCTCACCCTGCTGTTCCGCTACATGCGCGGGCTCATCGAAGCGGGCTACGTGTACCTCGCCCAGCCGCCGCTGTACCGACTGAAATGGTCGAACCACCCGCACGAGTACGCCTACAGCGACCGTGAGCGTGACGCGATGCTGGTCGACGGTCAGGCCGCCGGACGCCGCATCCCGAAGGACAACGGCATCCAGCGCTACAAGGGTCTGGGTGAGATGAACGACCACGAGCTCTGGGAGACCACGATGGACCCGGAGACTCGCACGCTGAAGCAGGTCACGATCGACGACGCGGCCGCCGCCGACGAGATCTTCTCCGTTCTCATGGGAGAAGACGTCGAGTCGCGACGGAGTTTCATCCAGCGCAACGCCAAGGACGTCCGCTTCCTCGACATCTGATCTCGTCGTCCCGCGACAGCGCACGACGACGACCGACACGCACGACGAAACTGAGAAGACATGGCTGACGACATCACGCCCGAGCCCGACGAGGTCCGGTCGGAACCCGCGCACAACCCGGTCGCGCGCTGCCGCGCGTCGAAGACGGACTCAAGCCCGTCCACCGCCGCGTGATCTACGGCATGTACGACGGGGGATTCCGCCCCGACAAGTCGTTCTCCAAGTGCGCCCGCGTCGTCGGTGAGGTCATGGGGCACTACCACCCCCACGGCGACGCCCCGATCTACGACGCCCTCGTTCGTCTCGTGCAGCCGTGGTCGCTGCGCTACCCGCTCGCCCTCGGCCAGGGCAACTTCGGCTCCCCGGGCAATCAGGGTGCGGCCGCGCCGCGCTATACGGAGACGAAGATGTCGCCGCTCGCGCTCGAGATGGTGCGCGACATCGAAGAAGAGACCGTCGACTTCGAGGACAACTACGACGGCCAGACGCAGGAGCCCGTCGTCCTGCCGGCCCGCTTCCCGAACCTCCTCGTCAACGGCTCGGTCGGCATCGCGGTCGGTATGGCGACGAACATCCCGCCGCACAACCTCCGTGAGGTCGCCGCCGGCGCGCTCTGGGCTCTCGAGAACCCGGATGCCACCCGCGAGGAGCTGCTCGAAGCGCTCATGGAGCGCATCCCCGGTCCCGACTTCCCGACCGCTGCCCAGATCCTCGGCACGCGCGGCATCAAGGAGGCCTACCGCACCGGCCGCGGGTCGATCACGATGCGCGCCGTCGTGAACATCGAGGAGATCCAGGGCCGCACGTGCCTCGTGATCACCGAGCTGCCGTACCAGGTCAACCCCGACAACGTCGCGGTCAAGATCGGCGACCTCGCCCGCGAGGGCAAGATCACCGGGATCGCCGACATCCGCGACGAGACCTCCGGTCGCACCGGTCAGCGTCTCGTCGTCGTGCTCAAGCGCGACGCGGTGGCCAAGGTCGTGCTGAACAACCTCTACAAGCACACCCAGCTGCAGGAGAACTTCGGCGCCAACATGCTGGCGATCGTCGACGGCGTGCCCCGTACGCTGTCGCTCGACGGCTTCATCAGCCACTGGATCGACCACCAGCTCGACGTCATCGTCCGCCGCACGCGCTACCGGCTCCGCAAGGCCGAAGAGCGCATGCACATCCTGCGCGGCTACCTGAAAGCGCTCGACGCGCTCGACGAGGTCATCGCGCTCATCCGTCGCTCTCCGACGGCTCAGGATGCCAACGAGGGTCTTCAGAAGCTTCTCGACATCGACGACATCCAGGCGCAGGCGATCCTCGACATGCAGCTGCGTCGTCTGGCCGCCCTCGAGCGGCAGAAGATCGTCGACGAGGCGACCGAGCTCGAGGCGCGCATCGCCGACTTCCACGACATCCTCGCGACGCCCGCACGCCAGCGCACGATCATCCGTGACGAGCTCACCGGGATCGTCGACCGCTTCGGCGACGACCGTCGCACGCAGATCCTGCACGGCTTCGACGGTGACGTGTCCATCGAGGACCTCATCGCCGAGGAAGAGATGGTCATCACCGTCACCCGTGACGGGTACATCAAGCGCACCCGCAGCGACAACTACCGGTCGCAGCACCGCGGCGGCAAGGGCGTCAAGGGCGCGCAGCTGCGCGCCGATGACGTCGTCGAGCACTTCTTCGTCACGACGACCCACCACTGGCTGTTGTTCTTCACGAACAAGGGCCGTGTCTATCGTTCGAAGGCCTACGAGGTCCCCGAGGCGGGTCGGGATGCCAAGGGCCAGCACGTGGCGAACCTTCTGGCGCTCCAGCCCGACGAGGAGATCGCCCAGATCCTCGACATCCGCGACTACAACGTGGCGACGTACCTGGTGCTCGCGACCCGCGGCGGTCTCGTGAAGAAGACGAGACTGACCGAGTACGACACCAACCGCCAGGGCGGCGTCATCGCGATCAAGCTCCGCGGTCAGGTGTCGGATGCCTCGGACGAGGGCGACGAGACCGAGCAGGGCGGTGCCGACGAGCTCGTCAGCGCGCTGCTCGTGGACGAGGGCGACGACATCCTGCTGATCAGCCGGCTGGGAATGTCCCTCCGGTTCTCCGCAACCGACAACGCGCTGCGTCCCATGGGCCGGTCGACGTCGGGCGTGAAGGGAATGGACTTCCGCGAGGGCGACAGCCTGCTCTCGGCATCCGTCGCCAAGGACGACGAATACGTCTTCGTCGTGACCGAGGGCGGCTACGCCAAGCGCACGGCGGTGACTGAATACCGCATGCAGAATCGCGGTGGTCTGGGCATCAAGGTGGCCCGACTGACCGACGATCGAGGCGTCCTCGCGGGCGGAATGATGGTCTCCGAGGGCGACGAGGTCCTTGTGGTTCTTGCCAGCGGCAAGGTGGTACGCTCTGCCGTGGCCGAGGTGCCCGCCAAGGGACGCGACACCATGGGTGTCGTTTTCGCCCGCGCTGGAGGCGACGACCGCATCATCGCGATCGCGCGAAACGCGGAACGCAACTTGGCAGAGACGACGGAGACGACCACGGAGCCCGCCGCATCCCCTGCGGACGAGGTCGACGCCTCCGCTCCCGAGACCCCTGAGGAAAGTACTGACGCATGAGCACGGTAGCCGACAAGCTCGCTAAGAAGTCGACTCACAAGACCCCCGCCAAGCAGGTCCGTCTGCGCCTGGTCTACATCGACTTCTGGTCGGCGGTGAAGCTGTCGTTCCTGGCGGCGGTGGCCGTGGCGATCGTGACGGTCGTGTCGTACTTCCTGATCTACCTGGTCGTCAGCGCGACCGGTCTCATCACCAAGTTGGATGAGTTCTTCACGAGCTTCACCGACGGGGGGACCACGCTCTCGCAGTACATCGGGCTCCCGCAGGTGATGGCCTTCGCGGCGATCGTGGCGATCCTCAACCTCGTCGTCATCACCGTTCTGGGTGCGGTGGTCGCCGGCATCTACAACCTCGCGGTCAAGGTGACCGGCGGTCTGCTGGTCGGCTTCACGTCGAACTGACGCCGATTCGGAAAAACCTCGGGATTCCGGTAAAGTCTTCGAGGTTGACGACATCACGTCGTCGCAACGGGGCTATAGCTCAGGCGGTTAGAGCGCTTCACTGATAATGAAGAGGTCCCAGGTTCAAGTCCTGGTAGCCCCACCCCATCCCCACGGGGCCTTAGCTCAGTTGGTAGAGCGCCTGCTTTGCAAGCAGGATGTCGGGAGTTCGAATCTCCCAGGCTCCACATCTTTTCTTTCGTCCCTGCTCCCTCGCTGCGCGGTGCGGAGGGAGCGCTGCCGCGCGCACGCCGCCGGTCGCGCCGCTAGGGTGTCGCAATGGACATGCGAGTCGCCGCGTACGCCGTCATCACCGGCACCGACGATCGCCTGCTGCTGGCGCACTGGGTCGAGGGGCGGCGGGCCGCGTGGACGCTCCCCGGCGGCGGCCTGGAAGCCGGGGAGGATCCTGAACGCGCCGTTCGCCGCGAGGTGCGTGAGGAGACGGGCTATCGCGTGGTCGTGGATGCCCTCCTCGGCATCCACTCCCGGGTGATTCCCGCGTCCTCGAGGCTGTCCACGGATGCGGAGGGACCTCTCCACACGCTGCGCATCGTCTACCGGGCGCACGTCGTCGGTGGGCACCTGCGCCACGAGGTGGGAGGCTCCACGGATCGAGCCGAGTGGTTCGGTCTCCCCGCGGTGCGGAAGCTCCGTCGCGTTCAGCTGGTGGATATCGCGCTTCGCATGGCGAAGATCCCCGCACGGGGCGAGGGGCGCTCGGTCACGCCCGAGGGGCTGTGATGTCGGCGACGGTCGCGCCGTAGGCGCGGATCAGATCGTCCGCGTCGACGAACAGGCTGTACCCGTGCGCTCCGGCCCCCATGGCGATGCGCTGTCCGACGATGGACTCGTCGGCGTAGACCGGCCAGTCGTGCGTGCTGCCGATAGGAACGATCGTGCCCCGCTCGTACCCCGTGGCGGCACGCGCCAGTTCGGGCTCCGGCAGGCGCAGCTTGTTGACTCCCACCACCGCACGCAGCTTCGCCCAGGAGATGGCACGATCACCGGGAACGAGGGCGAACAGGTACGTGTCGTCCGAGCGTTTGACGACGAGGGTCTTCACGATCGACGCCGACGGGATGCCGAGGAGCTCGGCGGCCTCGTCGAGGCTCGCCGCTTCGGGGCGGGGACGCACAGCGACAGAGAGGCCGCGCTCGCGCGCGGCCTCTCTGACTCTGGTGGTGGGGTCGCTCACGCGTCCGGCGCGCGAAGCGGGTCGTCGGCAACCCACAGCTCATCGTCGGCGCGCAGCGTCTGCCAGGCCGCGTACGCCACGCCGGCGGCGGCGACGACACCGAGGATGATCGCGATGACGCCACCTGCACCGATGCCGTCGTTGTTGTGCGGAAGCTTCTTGGCGAGGTTCTTGGACGCCTTCTTGCCGTACTTCTCGGCGCGCTTGGCGTACTTGTGGGCATCGAGGTCGAAGCCCTGACCCTTGGCGAGACGGTCACGGGTGTCGCCCGCGGCGTCCCAGACCGACATCGCCCCGCCCACGACAGCACCGGCGGCCGGAATGACCTTGTTGCTGAGGAAGCGGTTGCTGTACTTCACGCTCTTGTCGACGTAGGGCGCAGCGTACTTGCTGTAACCGTCCTGCACGGCGGGAACGAGGTCTTCGCGGCTGAAGCGACCGAGCTGGTGGCCGGCTTCGCGAGCCACCTTTCCGCTCTCGCCCAGCAGCACCTGCTGCGACTCCCACACCTTCGCGGCGTGCTTCTGGAGCTTGCGCAGTTCCTTCTTGCTCTTGCGGCTGAGGCCCACGGCTCATCCTCCCTGTCGATGGGATGTACGTTGCTTCATCTTGCCAGACCGGGCGGTGCCCACCACGGACCCTTGCAGATAACTCTGAGAGAATGTACCCATGGCTACTCACACCGCCGTCGCGACCTTGCACACCAACCACGGCGACATCGTGGTCAACCTGTTCGGCGACCACGCTCCCCGTACCGTCCGCAACTTCATCGGCCTGTCCGATGGAACCCAAGAATGGACCAACCCCGCCACCGGCGCCAAGGGTGAAGGACCCCTCTACAAGGACGTCGTCTTCCACCGCATCATCCCCAACTTCATGATCCAGGGCGGCGACCCGCTCGGTCAGGGAATCGGCGGCCCCGGATACAACTTCAACGACGAGATCCACCCCGAGCTGGACTTCACCGCTCCCTACAAGCTGGCGATGGCGAACGCCGGCCTGCGCCGCAACGCCATCACGGGTCAGCCGGAGGGCACCAACGGCTCGCAGTTCTTCATCACCACCGACCCGACGCCGTGGCTGCAGGGCAAGCACACGATCTTCGGTGAGGTCGCCGACGACGCGTCCAAGGCCGTCGTCGACGCCATCTCCGCTGTACCGACCGGTGCGGGCGACAAGCCGATCACGCCTGTCGTGCTGCAGTCGGTCGACATCGTCGCCGTCTGATCCTCGAGGCGGCGGCGGGTGTCCACTACCGATGATTTCCGTCGTAACAGCGACAACTTCTGTTACCGGCATCCCGATCGGCAGAGCTTCGTGCTCTGCCAGCGGTGCCTGCGAACGGTCTGTTCGGAGTGTCGCACCCCCGCCGCCGTCGGCGTGATCTGCCCGGAGTGCATGGCGCAACAGCGCGCCGCCGAGACTCCCGCGCAGAAGAAAGCGGAACGCCGCTGGGCCTCATCGCGTCCGCTGGTCGCCGTCTCCTCCGGCCGTCCGGTCGCCACGCTCGCGATCATCGCGATCACCGGCCTGGTCTACATCATCGGCATCATTCCGGGTCTGGGTCCCGTCTTGAGCAGCGCCCTGCTGTTCTACGGCCCGTACCTGGTGCCGCAGTTCGGCTCTTTCGAACCGTGGCGACTTCTCACGGTGTCGCTCGTGCATTCCGGGTTCTTCCACATCGGCCTGAACATGCTGGCCCTGTGGTTCATCGGGCGAAATCTCGAACCCCTGCTCGGCCGATGGCGGTTCGTCGCGCTCTACGTCTTGGGCACGCTCGGCGGCTCGGTCGCGGTGGCCCTGATCGCTCCGCTGACGCCCGTCGTCGGTGCCTCCGGCGCGATCTTCGCGCTGTTCGGCGCGCTGCTGGTGATCGGGCGTCATATCGGCGCCGACATCCGGGTGATCGCCGTACTGATCGGCATCAACTTCGCCTGGCCGTTCGTGGTGGCGCTGATCACGTCGATCGGCACGGGCGACTTCGTCGCGGCGCTCAACGGCGTCGGCGTCTCCTGGCAGGCGCATCTGGGCGGTCTGGTCACCGGCGCGGCCGTGGGCTTCGTGTACGCACGGACCCGCCTCGCGCGCCAGAAGTCGCTGCAGATCGGACTCCTCGTCGCCGTGACCGCCGTGCTGATCGGGCTGCTCGTCGTCCCGGTCGTCGTGTACTACTGAAGGTTATCCACAGGCTCATCCACAGGTGGGGATGAATTACACGGATGTAACTCTGTCGGAGATCAGCGCCAGCGCGTCGTCATCAGGAAGCCGACGAAGGCGATTCCGAAGCCGATGACCAGGTTCCACGGGCCGATGCCCGGAATCGGGAACTGCGAGTTGCTCAGGTAGAAGACCAGGACCCACACCAGGCCGACGAGCATCAGGCCGATCATGATGGGCAGGAACCACACAGGGTTCGGTGCCGATGCGCCTTCGTTGCGCTCCGCGATCGGGTCGTCGCCGTTACCAGTTCGAGCCATGCGGCCCAGTCTAATGCTCAGGTGCAGCGCGACCCACGGAACTAGAATCGCCTGGTGTCCACCGCCTCCTCGCCGCAGACCCGTCGCGATGCCCGTCGACGTCCCGCGCGTCGGCGCGGTGTGTCGGTCATCGGGGTCATCGGCGACCTCTTGCTGACCGCGGGCGTGCTGGTGCTGCTGTTCGTGGCGTGGCAGCTGTGGATCGGGGACGCGATCATCGGCGCGCAGTACAAGGACGAGGCGAACTCGCTCACCGAGCAGTGGGCGACAGACCCGCCTCCACCCCTTCCGTCGCCGTCCGACTCATCCGCGGGCTCGCCCGCCCCGACGGCGCCGGCGACCGCTGATCCCCCGGCGCTCCCGCAGCCCGGCAACGGCGAGGTCTTCGGGGTCATGCGCATCCCCCGTCTCGGTGCGGACTGGCAGTTCAAGCTCGCCGGTGGAGTGAGCTCCTCGGTCACGCTCGACCCGATCGGCATCGGTCACTACCCCGACAACGCGATGCCGGGACAGGTGGGGAACTTCGCCGTCGCCGGTCACCGCGGCAGCCATGGCGCACCTTTCGCCGACCTCCCCTCCCTGCGGATCGGGGACGCGATCGTGGTCGAGACGCCGGACGGCTGGTACACCTATCGCTATCGCAATCTCGAGTACGTGCAGCCCGACGGCGTCGGCGTGCTCCTGCCGGTCCCGCAGGACACCCAGATCGAGGCGACCGATCGACTGATCACGATGACGACGTGCAGCCCGCGTTACGGTTTCTCGGAACGAGCCATCGGCTACGGGGTGTTCGAATCGTTCACTCCCCGCGCCAACGGCGCCCCCGCCTCGCTGACCTCTGGAGCCGCCTGATGTACGGAGCCCTCTGGCGTGTGCTGCCCGGACCCTGGTGGGTGCGCGTGCTCATTCTCCTCGTCCTCGCGGCCGCGGTGCTCTACGGACTCTTCTTCTATGTCTTCCCCTGGGTGAGCGACATCGTGTACCCGCAGGAGGTCACGGTCGAGTGAGCCGATGGCGTGTGGTCGTCGTCGACAACCGCGACAGCTTCGTCCACACGCTCGCCGGGTACCTGAGCGATCTCGGCGCCGCGGTGGAGACCGTGTCGGCCGAGGATCCCTCGCTCGCGGAGTCGCTCGCTGACCGGACGGATGCCGTGGTCATCTCACCCGGCCCCGGGCATCCGGATGTCGCGGGTCGGTCGGTCGAGGTCGTGCGCGCCGCGCATGCGAGCGGCATCCCGCTTCTCGGTGTCTGTCTGGGGCACCAGGCGATCGCGGTCGCCTTCGGTGCCCGCGTGGGTCACGCACCCGAACTCCTGCACGGCATCACGAGCCGGATCCGTCATGACGGGCGCGGCGTGTTCGCCGACCTGCCCGACGGGTTCGAGGCGACGAGGTACCACTCTCTGGCCGTGTCGGAGGAGACCCTGCCCGCGGAGATCGAGGTCACGGCCCGCACCGACAGTGGCGTGATCATGGGCCTCCGTCACCGCTCCTCCCCCCTCGTCGGGGTGCAGTTCCACCCGGAGAGCGTGCTCACCGAGGGCGGGCATCAGCTGCTCGGTCGGTGGATGCAGGATGCCGGGTGCGAGGGCGCCGCCGCAAGAGGCGCCCTCCTTCACCCTCGCGGGATCACGAGCCGGAGCAGAAGGTAAGCGTGATCTCGCTGTGGACCGGCACTTCACCCGGGGCCAGCGACTGCGTCTTCACCGTCGGCGCGGCCCCAGCCGGGCAGCCGGGGTCTTCCTGCGTCTGGACCGTGAGCTGAATCGCGTCGGACTCGAGCTGGCGCTTCGCGGCATCGACGGTGTAGCCCGTGTAGTCCACGATGACGACGTGCCCACTGGCGACGACGAGGTTGACCGTGGTGCCCTTCGCGATCTGCGAGCCGGACGTGACGCTCGAGGACACGACGGTACCCGCCGCGAGGGCGGGGTCGTTCTGCCGGCGGATGGAGCCGACGGAGAGCCCCGCCTGCTGCAGCGCCGTCCGTGCCGCGTCCTCGCTCATGCCCTCGAGAGTGGGCACCGTCGCCAGATCGGGTCCGCTGGAGACGTACAGGACGATCTCCTGACCCTCGGCGACAGACGTGTCGGCGGTGGGAGTCGTGCGGGTCACGTTGCCGGCGGCGATCTTGTCGCTCGGCTCGTCGACGCGCTTCGCGACGAGATCCTGCCCCTGCAGGGTCTCGACGGCGCGGTCGTACGACATGTCCACGACATTCGGAACCGCGCGCCCCGCGGACGGCACATCGTTCGAGGGCTGGATCTGCATCACCCAGAACAGCACGGCGACCAGGAGCACGGCGAGGACTGTGACGCCGGCCCAGATCCACGCGACCGGCGGGCCGGGCTGCGTGCGACGCATCGTGGTGTCGGTGCTCAGCTGCCGCAGCGAACGCGCGGTCTCCGCGGCCTGGCGCGGGTTGGGGCCGTACAGCTCGTTCGACAGCGCCGACATCTGGCGCTTCGTGGGGCCCTTGCCGTCGACGGTGGCGTCCAGCGCTTCGCGGAAGCTCGCGGCGTCCTGCGGGCGCTGGAACGGGTCCTTCGCGAGGGCGCGGAGCACGATGGCATCCAGAGCCGTCGAGACCGTCTCGGTGACCTCGCTCGGCGGGACAGGAGCCTCGCTGACGTGCTGATAGGCGACGGCGACGGGAGTCTCACCGCGGAACGGCGGCCGGCCCGTGAGCAACTCGTAGAGCACGACGCCCGTGGAGTACAGGTCGGCGCGAGCGTCGACGGACTCGCCCTTGGCCTGCTCGGGAGAGAAGTACGCGGCGGTACCGACGATCGCCGTGGTCTCGGCGACGGTGGAGGAGGAGTCGGACACCGCTCGCGCGATACCGAAGTCCATGACCTTCACCCCGCCGGACTCCGTGATCATCACGTTCCCGGGCTTGATGTCGCGGTGCACGACACCGGCGCGGTGCGAGTACTCCAGCGCTTCCAGGATGCCGTCGGCGTAGCGCAGGGCGTCTTCCGTCGGCACCGGACCCGCCGCGATGATGTCCTTCAACAGCCGCCCGTGCACGAGCTCCATGACGATGTACGGAACGGGGCGTTCCTGACCGTCCGGACCCGTCTCGACGTCTTCGCCGGCATCGAACACCCGCACGATCGTGGGGTGCGCCATCCGCGACGCGGCCTGCGCCTCGAGACGGAAACGCGTGCGGAACGCCGCGTCGCCGGCGAGGTCGGCCTTGAGGATCTTGATCGCGACGGTACGCCCGAGGGTCTGGTCGTAGCCGCGATAGACGCTCGCCATGCCGCCACGACCGATGAGGTCGTCAACGCGGTAGCGCCCTGACAGGACGCGCGTCTCAGTGGTCACGAAAAAACTCCAGGCGTGGTGCGTGTGCGAGAGAGGTCAGTTCTTCGGGCTTGCGCTCGGGCTGGGCGACGAACCACCGGTGATGGTGGCGGATGCCTCGGCCGAGGGGCCGGCGGTACGGTCGGTGCTCGAGCAGCTCACCGTGTACGTCACCTTCAGAGTCGACCCGGGAGAGTTGCTCACCAGCAGCTGCGCGTTGCGCTCATCGGGAGAGAACGACGCGGTGGAGGAGCCGTTGGTGACGAAGGTTCCGCCCGTCGCGGTGAAGTTGTACGACGTGACGTTGCCTGTGCCCGCGGGGCAGGTGTACTGCTGCCACGAGACCTGTTCGGTGGCCCCGGCGGGAACCGTCGTCGGGAGCGTGGGCGCGCCCGGCTGGGTCAGAGGGGTCTCCTCGCCGTACGTGGTCACCGTGATGTTGGTGCCGGCGGGGTTACGGCCCGTCGGGTCGACGGTGTAGACCTTGCCGATCTCGTCCGCGGTGGTCGCCGCGTTTCCCGTGGCGCACGTCGCCGCGAGGTTGTTCTCGCGGAGGATCGCGCGCGCCTCGTCACAGGTGCGTCCCACGAGGTCGAGGGCATCGACGTCGACCAGGCTCTGCGTCGGCGTCGCGGACGGCGTCGGCGTCGACTGGCTCGGTGACGGCGCAGGACCGGTCGGAGCGGTGCTCGAGGGAGCGGCATCCGGTTGATCCTGGTTGGTGAGCAGGGCGGCGAGGGTGCCGCCGAGCACGAGCACGAGCAGCACGATGAGAGCGACGAGCGGCCACGTCAGGCGGCTCCGCTTCTTCTTCTGCGGCACGGTCTCGTCGGTGTGCTCCTCGGTGAGGAGCGACGTGGCCGCCGGTGTCGGCATGAGGCGCGTGGCCGCGCCGGTCTGCCCGGGCGCGAGGAGCTGGGTGACGTCGTCGGCGACAGCCGCACCGGCGGCGATCGCGGGGACGGCGGCCGCGGCGGCCGCGAGGTCTCCCCGACGCAGCGCCGTCGCGGCACGCGAGACGGCGGCGGCCGAGGCGGGACGCTCGTCGGGCTTCTTCGCGATCATCGCCATGACGAGGTTCTGCACCGGGACCGCGACGGTGGGCGGAAGCGGAGCGGGCTGCTCGTTGATCTGCGCCATCGCGATCGCGACCTGGGACTCGCCCGTGAAGGGACGCTTGCCCGCGAGGCACTCGTACGCGACGATGCCGAGCGAGTAGATGTCGGTCGCCGGTGACGCCGGGTGGCCGGACGCCTGCTCGGGCGAGAGGTACTGCACGGTACCCATGACCTGACCCGTGGCCGTCAGCGGCACCTGGTCGGCGATGCGGGCGATCCCGAAGTCGGTGATCTTGACGCGACCGTCCGGGGTGATCAGCAGGTTGCCCGGCTTGATGTCGCGGTGCACGAGACCGGCCGCGTGCGCGGCCTGGAGGGCTGCCGCCGTCTGAGCGACGATGTCGAGGGTCTTGTCGGTCGAGAGGGAGCCCTCGCGCTCGATGATCGTCGACAGAGCCTCGCCGGGGACGAGCTCCATCACGAGGAAGGCGCTGCCGTCCTCCTCGCCGTAGTCGAACACGCTGGCGATGCCCTCGTGGTTCACCAGGGCGGCGTGACGGGCCTCGGCGCGGAAGCGCTCCAGGAACCCGGGGTCGCCCATGTACTCGTCTTTGAGGATCTTGATGGCGACGGTGCGTCCGATGACGTGATCCGTCGCCTCCCACACCTCGCCCATGCCGCCGATCGCAATACGCGAATCGAGCTCGTAGCGTCCTCCGAAGGTCACTCCCTGCGTCGGTCTCATTTACCCAGCACCGCCTCCATGACCTTCTTCGCTATCGGGGCGGCGATGTCGTTGCCGCTCCCGCTCTGCCCCTGGCCCCCGCCGTTCTCGACCACCACAGCGACGGCGACCTTGGGGTCGTCGGCCGGAGCAAAACCCGTGAACCAGAGCGAGAACGGTCGGGACGCCCCGTTCTCGGCGGTCCCGGTCTTACCCGCGACCTGGACCCCGTCTATTCTTGCATTCGACGCGGCGCCGTCCTGGACGTTCGCCGTCATCATCGAAACCATCTGCGCGTCGAGATTCGCGTCGAGCGCGCGGCCGAACTCACTGTCGGCGCGCTCATCGGTCACCGACAGGTCGGATTCGATGACACGGTCGATCATCCGCGGGTTCATGACCACTCCGCCGTTGGCGATCCCGGCGGACACCATCGCCATCTGCAGCGGCGTCGCGGTGACCTGGCCCTGCCCGAACCCGCTCAGCGCGGTCTGCGCGGCATCCAGACCCGAGGGGTACGTGGACGCCGTCGAGGTGAGCGGCATCGAGAACTGCTTGTTGAAGCCGTACTTCTCGGCCTCGGCGCGGATCGCGTCGTCGCCGAGCTCGACGGCCAACTCGGCCATCGGGATGTTGCAGCTGAGCCGGAGGGCGGTGGCGATGGTGACCGTGTCGCCTCCGCCGCACGTTCCGCCGCCCGCGTTCTGCACCACGCTCGTCGACTGCGGCAGCGTGTACTGGGCCACGTTGGGGAAGGACGAGTCGGGCGTGTACTTCCCGGATGCCAGGGCGGCCGACGCCACGACGAGCTTGAACGTCGATCCCGGGGGATTGAGGTTGCCGGCGATCGCGCGATTGTCCATCGGCTGGGACGGATCGGACATCAGCTGGTCGTACGTGGAGTTGACGGCATCCGTGTCGTGCGAGGCGAGGGCGTTGGTGTCGAAGCTCGGGGTGGACACCATGGCCAGGATGCGGCCCGTCGACGGCTCGATCGCGACGACGGCACCCTGCAGGCCGCCGAGGGCGTCCCACGCGGCGCGCTGGACGTTCGCGTCGAGCGAGAGCTCCACGTTCGCCCCGCGGGGAGCCTGGCCCGTGATCGCGCGGTTGATCCGGGAGAAGAACTCGTTCTCGCCCGAGCCGCTCAGCACGGTGTTCTCGGCGTCTTCGATCTGCGTCCGGGAGTCGAGCACCGCGTTGACGTACCCGGTGACCGGTGCCCACATCTGCGCGTCCGCGTACTGGCGTTGCCAGCTGTAGACGTCGTCGGAGGGCACGGACTGGGCGATGGGGGTGCCGCTCGCGATGATCGAGCCGCGCTGGATCTCGTACGAGTCGTACAGGGCGCGCGTGTTGCCGGGGGTGTTCGTGAGGTTCCCGGCTTGGGCGACCTGGATGACGCTCGTCGAGGCGAACAGGGCGACGAACATCGCCAGCATCACGATGCTGAGGCGTCGGAGCTCTTTGGTCACGGTGCCTCCTCCGGTCGGGGGGCGCTCAGGGCCGCGGTCGTCATCAACCGATCACCACCCGGGGGCGGCTGCGCACGGCATCCGAGATCCGCAGCAGGAACGCGACGATGATCCAGTTGGCCACGAGCGAGGAGCCGCCGGCGGCGAGGAACGGGGTGGTGAGGCCGGTCAGCGGGATGACGCGCGTGACACCGCCGACCATGATGAACACCTGCAGCGCGATGGTGAACGAGAAGCCCGTCGCGAGGAGCTTGCCGAAGTCGTCCTGACCGGCGAGACCGATGCGGATGCCCCGGCTCGCGAACACCATGTACAGCGCGAGGATCGCGAAGAGACCGACGAGTCCCAGCTCTTCGCCGAGGCTCGGGACGATGTAGTCGCTCTGCGAGAGCGGCGTGATGTAGGGACGCCCTTGACCCAGACCGGTGCCGAACAGGCCGCCGTGCGAGAGACCGAAGATCCCCTGCACCAGCTGATAGCTGCCGCCGTCGCGGTTCACGATCTCGGGATTGAACGCGTCCAGCCAGTTCGCGAAGCGGCCGTTGACGTACGGCAGGACCCGGGATGCCAAAAACGCCCCGGTCCCGGCCAGGACCACGCCGATCAGCACCCAGCTCGTCTTGCCGGTCGCGACGTAGAGCATCGCGACGAACATGCCGAAGATCAGCAGACCGGTGCCGAGGTCGCGCTGGAGGACGATGATGCCGAGGGACACGAGCCAGATGATCAGGAGGGGGCCGAGCTCGCGCGCGCGCGGCCACGTCATGAACAGGAAGCGCGTCCCGGTCGAGGTGAGGCTCTCGCGCGTGCGGACGAGGTAGCCGGCGAAGAAGATCGCGAGGCAGATCTTCGCGAGCTCACCCGGCTGGAACGACACGAAACCGAGGGAGACCCACACATCGGCGTTCTGCTCCGTCCCCAGGCCCGGGACGAACGGCAGCAGCAGAAGCAGGATGCCGATCAGCCGCGAGGTCGATCCGGTAGATCATCGCGATGCCGATGCCCGTGAGCACCGTGGCGATCGGGAGGACGAAGGGGTCGGCGTCCCGTGCGCGCAGCCGCAGGACGACGTGCATGATCAGCGCGAGGACCGCGGGAATACTCGCGAGAGTGAGGAAGCCCGACTCGACCGTGCCGTTCACGCCCAACTGCACGAGCACGAGCGCCGCGCCGTAGACGACGATCGCGAAGAGCAGCAGCCCCAGCTCGCGATTGCGCTGCGTGGCGGGGACGCGGATCTTCTTCAGCGCGCGCATCACGGCCGTGTCGGTGGACACGGCGCTGTCGCGGGTCAGCTTCTGATCGGTCATCCGCTGGCCTCCTGAGCGGGACGCAGACGCTGCACGATCTGCTCGGCGTCCGAGAGGGAACGCGCGGAGATCGTCGCTTCGACCGTCTGGCGGTCGAAGTCGGTGAGGTCGGCGAGGACGATGTTCGTGTCTTCGTACACCGAGGACAGGGAGATCGGCCCGATGGACTGCTGGATGCCGCGGTAGATGACGACCGAGTCGTCGTCGGCGCCCACGTAATAGCGCGTCTGCGTCCAGTTGTAGCCGGCGAAGAGGCTGAGGCCGATGCCGGCCAGCACGATCACCAGCGCCGCCAGCCAGCCGAGGCGGCGACGGCGCGCGCGGCGCCGGTCTTCTTCGATGAGCTCCTCGAGGAACTCGGCGGCGGGTTCGAAGTGCGTCGGCTCGTTCGCCGCTTGGCGGACGGGGTGCAGCCAGTTCGAGCGGGCCGGTCGACCCGCGGGGACGACCACGCCCGCCGGGTTCAGAGCGGAGCCGACGATCGTCGGCGTCCCCGTGAACAGGGGGTGCTGGCCGCCGACGTCGACGATCACGACGGTGACGTTGTCGGGGGCTCCTCCGTCGAGCGCTTGCTTCAGGAGCGCGTCGGCGGTGCGGGCGGGCGGCATCCCGAGGGCCAGGGTGCGGTCGGTGTGCGTGTCGTCGACGACGCCCGAGAGCCCGTCCGAGCACAGCAGCCAGCGGTCGCCGTCCTGGGTCGGCATGATGAACGTGTCGATCTCGGGATCGGGGTCCATGTCGCCGAGGACACGCATGAGGACGGAGCGTCGCGGGTGGTACCGCGCCTCTTCTGGGGTGATGCGGCCGGAGTCGACCAGGCGCTGCACGAACGTGTGGTCGGTGGTGATCTGGGTGAGCTCGCCGTCGCGGTACAGGTAGATGCGCGAGTCGCCGATGTGACCGATGACCGCGTAGGCGTCGACCATGATCAGCGCGCTGACGGTGGTTCCCATGCCGGCGAGCTCGGGCCGACGGGCGACCGTGTCGATGAGTTCGGTCGCGGTGTCGGAGAGGGCGTCGCGCAGGGCGTGCTCCGCGTCGGCGGGGGTAGGGAACGGCTGGTCCAGCTCGGTCAGGCGGTGGATCGCGAGGCTCGACGCGACGTCACCGCCCGCGTGACCGCCCATGCCGTCGGCGACCACGAAGAGGTTCGAGCCGGAATAGCCCGAATCCTGATTGTTGGAGCGCACCTTGCCCGTGTGGGAGATGGCGGCGCTCGAGCCCTGGAAGACCATGGAGGAGGGTTACTTCCTCAGCTCGAAGGTCGTCGCGCCCACCTTGATCGGCGCGCCGACCTTCACCTGCACGGGGGATGCCACGCGCACTCCGTCGTGCGTGGTGCCGTTGGTGGAGTCGAGGTCCTGCAGCATCCACTGGTTGCCCCACAGCACGAGGCGTGCGTGGTGGCTGGAGGTGTAGTCGTCGCGCACGACCAGACCGGACTCGCTCGACCGACCGATCGTCAGCGGCTCGGTGCCGAGGGGGAGTTCGAGACCGACCTTGGGTCCGCTCGTGATGACGATGCGCGACACGGTGTCGGTGGTCGCGAGTCCGCCCGCGGGAGCGGGAGCCGGGGCGGCCGGCCGCTTGACCTGCGTGGTCACCGCGTCGGGAGAGGCGACGGGGGCGGGAGCCGAGGGGGCGGATGCCGCCGGCTCGGGGAGCTTGCGCACCTTCACCCCGAACAGGTCGGCGCGCAGCGAGTAGACCACGCCGAAGACGAAGAACCACATGAGGACGAGGAAGCCGCCCTGCAACAGCAGAAGAGTCAACGGACTCATGACAGGGGCCCCCGCTCCCGAACGTCGAACATGCGCGTGGCGTCGGAAACCGCCGCGCGTCGCGCCGGCTGCGCCTGCGCCACCACGCGGAAAACGATCGTGGTGCGACCGATGGAAATGGTCGAGTCAGGCGGCAGTGCGGCTTCTGACACCTTACGGCCGTTGAGGGTGGTGCCGTTCGTCGACCCGAGGTCGCGGACCATCGCGCGCTCGCCGTCCCACAGGATCTCGACGTGCTTTCGGCTGGTGCCCGCGTCGGGGATGGTGATGTCGGCGTCGCTGCCGCGCCCGATGACCGTACGGGCGCGGGTGAGCTCGTGCCGTGTGCCGTCGATGTCGATGACGCCGCGCCACGCCACCTGGCCTTCGCTCGTCTGCGAGTCGACGCGGAGCGTTCCCGTCGACAGGGACGGGTCTCGCTCGACCGAGATCGCGAGCGGACCGGCGAACGAGTAGCCCTGCGTGCCGGCGTGCTTCTTGACGAGCGTCGTGAGCTCGGCGACGAGGGTCGACCCCAGCGCGCTCATCTTCTCGTCGTCGGCGGGAGAGAGGCGCACCGCGAACGTGTTGGGCGCGAGGATGCGGTCGCGGGTGACCACGACGGCCTTCTTGTCGAGCTCACTGCGCAGCGCCGAGGCGATCTCCACCGGCTGGATGCCACTGCGGAAGGTCTTCGCGAACGCACCATTGACGGCGCGTTCGAGACCCTTCTCGAAACTGTCGAGTAGTCCCACGAGACTCCTTCGGGCAGGCAGACCAGTAGGCACATCGTAGTCAGGGCGGCTGTGCAGGTCATGGATGCCGCTTTCGAGGCCGGGTTTCGCCGCGTCGACGCGGCCGTGATATTCTCGGGAAGTTGGTCGCGTGGCATCCTGGATGCCGCGCACGCGCGAGTGGCGGAATAGGTAGACGCGCTGGCTTCAGGTGCCAGTGCCTTCACGGGCGTGGGGGTTCAAGTCCCCCCTCGCGCACAGACGACAAAGACCCCCGGGTTCATCCCGGGGGTCTTTCTCATCTCCACGGGAGGGGCGGCCGCGAACCCGTCCTGGGTTGGGGCGGGCTCAGGCGCGTTCGGGGCCGGGCGTGCCGTCGCGAAAGTCGCAGAACCGCATGAATCTCGCGAATTCGGCGCCGGGATCCGCGAGGATCCGGCCATTCCGCGAAGAACGTGTCGGTGTCACCGCGAGGGCAGCGACCGCCGGCTCAGGCGCGCCTGCATCCACACCACCAGGAGCACCACCGCGGCACCCGCCCCGGCGAGAAGCACCGTGGAAGCGATGCCGCCCGAGGGCGCGAGGGCCTGCCCGGCGTCGTCCTGCCAGGGCCAGAGGGCGCGGAGCGAGCCGAGCATCAGACCCGTCATCAGGGCGAGCATGCCCGCGTGGAAACGCGCCAGGAGCAGGCGGAGCACATTCACGAAGAGGCTCAGGCCGACGACCGCACCGACGGCGAACGCCAGGATGTAGGGCACATCGCGCTCGTTCAGCGCGACCAGCGTGGTCTCGTAGAGGCCGAACACCAGGAGCAGGAAGGCGCCGGAGAGTCCGGGCAGGACGAGCGCGCACACGGCCACGGAGGCCGCCAGTGCGACGACGACCAGGGACGGGTCCTCGACGGATCCGGACGGCGATCCGGTGACGAAGAACGCGGCGAGAGCCGCGACGAGGGCCAGAAGGCCCAGCCGCCACGTCCACCCGCGGCCCAGGAGGCGGATCGGGATGAGCAGGGATGCCGCGATCATCCCGCCGAAGACCGCTCGGGTCTCGGCCGGGTACTGCTGCACCAGGGGAGCCAGGATCCGCGCACCCAGCACGACCGCGATGACCATGCCGATGAGCACCGGCGCGACCACGCGCCATCGGACCGCCCGGAAGTGCCGCGCGCTGCGCGCGAGTCCGCGTCCGCGCACGACGTCGGTCATCGCGACCGTGCCGCGCACGAGGTGACTCGCCGCATCGATCAGCGTCGCGTAGACCCCCACGATCAGGGCGACCGTTCCTCCGCTGACCCCCGGGATGACTTCCACCGCCCCGATCAGGGCGCCGCGAACCACATCGAGAGCGGGGCGGAGGGGCGAACGTCGGTCGGCAAGGGTGTCGGCCATTCGCTCCACGCTAGGCGAGCGTCAGGCGGTGGCCAAACCGCTCTCGTCCCATGCGCGCACGCGGTGGATCGTGGCGCTCTTCGGGTGATCGTCGCCCCGCGGACCGATCTCGAACAGGTCGATCATCAGGAACAGCGGGTAGTCGGGGGCCTGCGATCCGCCGCAGCGTGCGGTCCTGGCATCCGATGATCGTTCCTCGCGCGCCCCACTGCACCGTCCAGGTGTGGGGAGTGGAGGCGTCCAGGGGAATCGCGACCTCGCTCATGTCGGTCGTGAGACGGGGATCGTGGTGCGCTTTGATGCCGGTGCGGGCCACGGTGGTCTCGCCGATCGCGTCGGCGTCGATCTCGAAGACGCAGATCTCACCGGATTCCGTGGGGGAGCGGTGTTCGGTCCCGACCAGCCAGGCCGCCATCATGCACCTCGGGTCCCGACTGGCCGAGACCGTGATCTCGACGCGCCCGCTCGAGGGGGCGAAGAGAAGCCTCGTCGGGGTCTCGGTGCGGACGGTGAGGCCCTCGCGGTGGCGGTGCGTGCCGAGCGGCGAGCCGACCGGCCCCGAGAAGGTCCCGGTCTGCAGGTTCGAGACGCGCAGGGGAGCGTCTTCGGCGCGCCAGTCGGGCTGGTCGCGATCGATCCTCAGGGCGAGACCGTCCGGCCCCGTGTCGTAGCGCGCTCGCGCGCGCTCCGGGGTGGTCCAGTGCGGCAGGTAGCCGGCGACCCACCAGCGCGGGTCGAGTCCCGCGCGGAAGTCGTCGTCGAGGTCGGGCTCGCGGTCCGGCGCGGGAGGGAGGCTCTCCGGGGGGAAAGGCATGAGGAATGATCGCACGCGCTCCCCGCGCGTGCGGGTGATCCGGGGTTTACTGAACGGATGCCGAAGACCCGACGCACCGGCCTGATCGTGACGCTCGCGCTGGGCGGCGCCCTCGCCGTCCTGGCGGTGTGGCCGCAGCTCGTCGGCGCGCAGCGGCTGCAGGGGGTGGCGCAGCTGATCCCGTTCCGCGGCATCCTCGCTCTCGGCTTCGCCGCGCTCGCCGTGGTCGCGGGGGTGATCGCTGTGCTCCGGCGTCGGTGGGGCGTGGCGGCGGGGCTCGCGATCGTGCTCGCCGCGGCATCCCTCGGCAATGGTGCCGTCCTCGTCGTCCGTGGTGCCGGTGCCCCGGCTGCCGACGGCGAGCTGGTCGTCGTGGCGTGGAACACCTACGGCGGAGGCGCGTCCCCCGAGAGCATCGCCCGACTCGTCCGCGAGACCGGGGCGGACGTCGTGAGCCTGCCCGAGACCGACGCGGATGCGGCGGCGGAGGTCGTCGGCATCCTGTCCCGGGACGGGATCCGCATGACACCGGCGACGCTCGAGGCCGCTCCCGGGGACGACCCCGTCCCGACGACGCTTCTCGTCACGGAGTCGATGGGACCGTACGTCCTGGATCTCTCGGCCGGCTCGACGCCCGGCGTGCCCAGCGGCGTGTTCCGACCGGCTCAGGGAGGGGGGCCGACGCTCGTCGCCGCACACCCGTTGCCGCCGTTGCCGCTGATCATGACCGATTGGACCGAGGGGATGGACTGGGTTGCGGCCCAGTGCGCGAGCCCCGACGTCATCCTCGCGGGCGATCTGAACTCCACGCTCGATCACCTCTCCGGCCTCGGGCGAAACGGCGGCACGGTGGGGGAGTGCCGGGATGCCGCCGCCGAGGCGGGAGCGGCCGCGGTCGGCACCTGGCCGGTGCGTCTGCCGACCGCACTCGCCGCGCCCATCGACCACGTGCTCGTCGGGACGGCATGGGAGGTGCGCGGGTTCGAGGTGCGCACCGACTTCGACGATGCCGGCAGCGACCACCGGCCGATCGTCGCGACCCTCTCGCTCCGCTGACCTTTACGTGGCCGTTCGTGCACGCCTAGGTTGGGCGTCATGTCGGAGAAGCGCAGAGAAGAAGAGGCGTACGCCCTCGCCGCCCAGCAGGCCGCGGCGGCGGAGGAGGACAGCGCCACGGACGACACGTCGGTCGACGCCGACGAGACGCTCGAGGAGAGCGAAGAGCCGAACTAGGCCGCGTCGACGCGGCGGTTGTGAAGCACGACCGCGGCGAAGTACGGGACGAGCAGGAGCACCACCGCGACGGACCCCGCCAGCAGGGGCACGAGCCAGGAACCGGGGGCCTTGGGCGGATTCCGCCAGACCGGGACGCGCTCGCCGCGGTAGGCGCCTACCGTCAGGGCGATCGACCACCACCACAGCGCTCCGCCGGCAATGATCAGCATCACGCTCGGCACGATCTCCGTCCACGTCATCTCGCCCATGTCGATGTCACTCCAGCGTCGGGGGCAGCACGTAGACGATGTCGTCACCGTCGCGCGAGTCCTCGACGAACCCCAGTCCGGCGAGGACCGCGTGGGAGGGGTCGTCATCGGCGGCGAGGCAGGCGTAGAGGGGGCGCTCGGGCTCGAGGACCGTGAGCAGGCGGAGGGCCTCGGTGGCGACGCCTTCCGCGGAGTCGGGGGCGATGGCCAGGAGGATCTCGCGGTCGCCGTCGACGTCGAGCGTGGCGGCGAGGCCGACGACGGCGTCGTCGGCGACCACCGTGCGAGCGGACACGCGATCTTCGGCGACCCAGGCGTCGAAGGTCTGGCGGTCCTCGATCGTGGCGCGCGGCCACGACGAGGCACTGTCACGGACAGCGGCGAAGGCGGCATCCCGATCGTCGTCGTTCAGCTCGCGCAGGTCGATGTGGGCCATGGCGCCACGCTACCGGGGGCCCGGTTCGGGATGCCCGGAGGTTGCGCGCTCAGGCGAAGCCGTGCAGGGCGAGGAACGTCCAGGTCGCACCGTTCGCGTCGCGCTCGGCGAGTTGGGCGCGAAGGTGGCCGAAGAGGACGGGCCGCGTTTCATCGGCGATGCTCTGCCACCCCTCGAGGTTCCGCCGCAGGACGAGGTCGGTCTGCTCGAGCGTCCTCTGGAAGGGGATGTTGTGCGAGCACGCGACCACGAGCGCGTACAGATCCAGAGCCGCGGCGACGTACGCTCCCGAGGAGTCGGCGTCGCGCATCGCGTCGACGTGGCGGAGAGCGGTCTCGAGTTCTTCGGGGGTGCAGCGCGGCAGGGCCACGCGCATCGCCGAGGCGATCGTGTGGGCGGCGTACTCGCGCATGTCGTTGCGCGCCCGATCGGTCAACGCGGCGACCCGCGTGTAGCGGTTCGCCGCGACCTCGACGAGGCCGATGCGCTGCAGCTTCTGCAGCGCCTCACGCACGGGGGTTCGCGAGATGCCCATGTGGGCGGCCAACTCCACGTCGCGCAAGCGGTCGCCGGGGCGGAGGCGCCCGTCGACGATCGCCTCGCCGAGGGCCGCGTAGGCCTCGTCGACGAGGGCGAACCGGGACGGAGGAGCGCTCATCACGCGGAGTTTACGTCGCGCGAGTATCACAGTCTTCGACTTTGCGTTACGTATTCACAGCTTTCGTGTCGCGCAGAGGCCTTCGGCGGCTGTAATGTCATCTCCGTCACGCCTCGCGTGACATATCCGGGGGGATCCGTCGACGCCCGGGCTTCGAGCTCTGCTCAGCCCGGGCGTCGTATGGGCTTCGGCGACGAGGCGACGTGCAACGTTTGTGTCACGGGGTCGTGCGCCGTCTCCGCACGGGCGTTACTTTGGGGGCAAGTCCGGTGCGCTCGGCGCCGGCTCGAGCGGAAAACGGCATGTCGATGAGCACGCAGGGCACGGTCAAATGGTTCAACGCGGAGAAGGGCTTCGGCTTCATCGCCCCCGATGACGGCGGGCAGGACGTGTTCGCGCACTACAGCGCGATCCAGTCCGGCGGCTACCGCTCGCTCGAGGAGAACCAGCGCGTCGAGTTCGAGATCGCCCAGGGCCCGAAGGGCCTGCAGGCGGAAGACATCCGTCCCCTCTGACCTCTTCCCCCGGCGACGCCGGGGTTGCTTCGGCCGGGCACGGCGGCATCCGTCGCGCCCGGCCGATCAGTGTTCGTGACGCACGAGGTCGAGACCGGCGGCGGCGAACTGCCGGATCGTCGCGTGCGGCAGGAAAGCCCGAGTCAAGGCCGTGCCGATGCGGGTCAGGTCGGCTTCGTCGCGGTAGAGCAGGTACATCGTCTCGTAGCGCGGGTGGAACTTCTGCTTGAACCGGTGCAGCGACGCGAAGCCGTAGACCGGCTCGAGCATCGTGGCCATGCGCTGTTGCAGGTCGGCGATGGGTCCGGCATCCGCGGGGTACTCGTGCGCGAGCGGGGCCCCGGAGAGGGACATCACGTCGGCTCCCTCGCTCGAGAACTGCATCGCGGACGAGCCGATGAGGTACTCCATGACGGGACCGAAGCCTCCGTCCCGTCGGCGCATGAGGTCGAGCGTCCAGCCGCGGACGCGGCCCTCGCCGTAGACGGGCAGCCACGACAGGAAACCGTCCACGTCGCCGGCGGGTGAGATCGCGAGCGCGACGCGCACCTCGGGGTCGCTCGCCTCATGGAGCGTGCCGAGCGTGAACCCCATCTCGGGGAGGCCCTTCTCGCCGACCCAGCTGTCGGAGATGGCCCGCAGCTGCTGGCGGATGCCCCAGGTCTCGTCCGCGAGACGCGAGAGACGGAAGGTCATGCCCTCGCGCTCGCCGCGATTGAGGGAGGTGCGGACGGCACCCCAGGCCTTGCCGGTGAAGGCCAGGCCCGGCAGGTCGACGATGGTGTCGTCGGCGACGACGATGCTGCGCCACCCCTCGGGCACGGCCGCGCGCGTCTCTTCTCCGGCGCTGAAGAAGCAGGGCGCGAGGTCCGCGGCCTCGGCCCGATCGATGAACGTGCGCACGGCGTCGGCTCGAGCCTCGACGGGACCGAGCGCGTCCCCCAGGGCGAGGGCCACTCCGGATCGGCGTTGGAACGCGACGATGCCGCGCCCGAAGCGCGCGTACGACATGCCCTCCCACGTGGTCATCCACGACAGGGTGCCGCCGCCGGACCGGTGCAGTTCCTCCTTCACCTCCTCGACGCTGGGCGCGGGGATCTCGCCGAGCGCCGCGCGCGGGCGGGCACGGAACGCCGCACGGACGAGCACGAGGTAGACGAGCGCGATCGTCCACAGCAGGGAGGAGGCCAGCGTGATCGAGAGGTCGGCCTCGAGCAGGGTCTCGATGCCGGTGACCCCGCCCAGCAGCACCACAAGAGCGAGGAACAGCACGATCACGGCATTCAGGGCGGCGTACGCGACGAGGACGACCCACGCCCACCGGCGCCCGCGTCGGATGCCGGTGGCGACGACGAGAACGAGCACGGTGTTCACCGCCACATCGACCCACGAGCCCGACACGGGCTCGGAGGTGCCGAACGGTCCGGTCGTGGGGCTGAGGAAAGTGAGGATCTCGATCGCGCCGAGTGCGCAGACCACGACGAACGCGATGAGGCGCTGCTCGCGCACCGACACGCGTTGCGGACGGAGGGAGCGGTCGAGCACGAGCACGAAGGCGACCGCGAAGGCGTGCTCGAGATCGGGCAGCGTGCCCCAGTAGATCAACGTCACCGACAGGCCCGCCACGAGCACGGTCCAGGC
>JARBUN010000078.1 GCA_029239635.1 Microbacterium sp.
CTCCTCTCGGCCGGGCTCAGCGCTGCCGCGGCGTGGCGACATCTCGCCGAGGATTCCGGGCCGATTGCGCGTGATGCTGCTGCCGCCGCCGCTGTGGGTGACGACGTCGCGGCGGTTCTGCGAAAGGCGGGTCAGGGCTGGCTCGATATCGCGGCGGTCTGGGCCGTGGCGGTCGCCGTGGGTGCGCCCCTGGCCGACACTCTTCGCGACGTGGCGACGTCGCTTCGCGAGGCGAGAGACATCGCCGATGATGTGCGCGTCGCCCTGGCGGAGCCCCTCGCGACGGCGCGGCTCCTCGCCGGACTGCCGCTGGCGGGCGTTCCGCTGGGCGTGGTCCTCGGGTTCGACACGGTGCGCGTGCTCGTCACCGATCCGGCCGGTCGTCTGTGTCTGGGAGCGGGCCTCGCGCTGGTGGTCGTCGCCCGGGTCTGGTCTCAGCGGCTGGCGCGTCGCGCGCACCCTCCGAAAGTCGTCGCCGGGATGACCGCGGAGCTCTTCGCCGTCGCCCTCTCGGCCGGGGCGTCGATCGAGCGCGCTCGCGCACTGATCACCGCGGAGCGACGTGGAGAACCCCTCTCCGAGGACGACGACCTGCGCCGCGCGGAGGCCACACTCGATCTCTCCGTGCGCGCGGGCGTTCCCGCCGGGGAACTCTTGCGCGGCGACGCGTGGCTCGCCCGCCGCGCCGCGCGGACCGAAGGACGCGAAGCCGCGGCGCGGCTGTCCACGCGTCTTCTTCTTCCGCTGGGCGTCTGCACGCTCCCCGCCTTCCTGCTCCTCGCTGTGGCACCGCTCATGATCGGCGTGCTCCGCTCCGGAGTCTCCCCGCTGTGACCCGTCCTTCTCCTCCCCGCTCCCCCCTCGCCCCCGCCCCACCCGACGAAAGAGGTCTCCCATGACTGTCCCGTTCCCGTTCCCTGTCACCCCCGCCCCGGATGCCCACACGCTGCCGTTGCTCACGCACCGTCGCGCCGGGTCGCTCTTCCTCGACGACCGGGGCGCGGCCACCGCCGAGTACGCGATCGCCACGATGGCCGCGGTGGCGTTCGCCGGCTTGCTCGTCGTCATCATGAGAAGCGATGAGGTGCGCGGCATCCTGACCGATCTCGTTCGTCGAGCGCTCACCGTCCAGTGAGGAGCCCGCGGTGAGACGAGTCCCTCTCGATGAGCGCGGGTCGGTGACGGCGGAGTTCGCGGTCGCCGTGCCGGCGGTCATCATCGTGCTCGCGCTCGCGGTGGGCGTGCTGGGGTCGGCGGCGACCGCCGTGCGGCTCCAGCACGTGTCCGCCGAGTCGGCCCGCCTCCTCGGACGAGGGGACGACGCTCGAGCCCTCGCCGCCGCCGGCGAGATCGGCGCGTCGATATCGGTCTCCCGCCGGGACGGGCTGGTGTGCGTCGACGCCTCGGCGCCGGTTCCGCTCTCGGTCCCACTCCCGCCCGTATCGGCGCACGCCTGTGCACTCGACGGGGGCGGGTGATGGCCGGGACCGTCTCCGTCGTCGGCATCACGGCGGTCACCGTCGCTCTGACGCTCGCGCTCGCCGCTGCGGGCGGAGCGGCGGTGCAGGCGCAGAAGCTCGCGGGAACCGCGGATGCCGCCGCCCTCGCGGCCGCGGACACGGCAAGCGGTGCCGTCGACGGTGTGCCGTGCGAGGCGGCTGCGGCGATCGCGGCAGCCGGTGGCGCGACACTCGAAGAGTGCGTCCTCGACGGCCTCGTCGCCACGGTGACGGTGGGGACGGCGTACGGTGGGATTCCGTTCGATGCACACTCTCGAGCCGGTCCACCCGAAGAGACCGCCCGAGCGGTCTCCGGGAACCCCACCAGGAATGCGTGTGTATGGTGTGCAGCGAAGAAAGGACCCCAGTGGCAAACGGCAAGAAGCTCGTCATCGTCGAGTCCCCGACCAAGATGAAGTCGATTCAGGGATACCTCGGTGACGACTACGAGGTCCTCAGCTCGGTCGGGCACATCCGCGATCTCGCGTCCAAGAAAGAGATCCCGGCCGACAAGAAGGCGGCATACGGCAAGTACTCCATCGACGTCGAGAACGACTTCGATCCCTACTACGTCGTCAACGACCGCAAGACCAAGACCGTCGCCGAGCTCAAGCGCGCGCTCAAGACGGCCGACGAAGTCCTGCTGGCCACTGATGGTGACCGCGAGGGCGAAGCCATCGCGTGGCACCTCCTCGAGGTCCTGAAGCCCAAGGTGCCCGTGCGCCGCATGATCTTCCACGAGATCACGAAGGACGCCATCCGCGAAGCCGCGGAGCACACCCGCGAACTCGACGTCTCTCTCGTCGACGCGCAGGAGACCCGTCGCGTCCTCGACCGTCTCTACGGGTGGGACGTCTCTCCCGTCCTGTGGCGCAAGGTCGGCTCGGGCCGCGAGGGGACGGCGCTCAGCG
This sequence comes from Microbacterium sp., assembly GCA_029239635.1. Classification (GTDB taxonomy): domain Bacteria; phylum Actinomycetota; class Actinomycetes; order Actinomycetales; family Microbacteriaceae; genus Microbacterium. The sequence goes on from JARBUN010000078.1 coordinate 2,411, forward strand.
CAGGCCGCGTCCAGTCCGCCGCGACCCGCATGGTCGTCGAGCGCGAGCGCGAGCGCATGGCGTTCGTCTCCGCGTCGTACTGGGACGTCGAGGCGCTCGCCTCGCAGGCGGAGTCCTCTTTCACCACGCGTCTGAACCGTCTCGACGGAGCCCCCATCGCGCGCGGCGGCGACTACGACGACAACGGCCAGCTCAAGAAGGCCGTCGTCGTCCTGGACGAAGCGCAGGCACGTGCCCTGGCCGACGCCGTCACCGCCGCGGGGCGGGCGACGGTCGCGAAGGTCGAGGCCAAGCCCGGCACCCGCAGCCCGCGAGCGCCCTTCACGACCTCCACGATGCAGCAGGAGGCCGGTCGCAAGCTCTCCATGAGCGCCAAGCACGCCATGGGCGTCGCGCAGCGGCTCTACGAGAAGGGCTTCATCACCTATATGCGAACCGACTCGGTCGCACTGTCCGCCCAGGCGATCTCGGCGGCGCGAGCGCAGGCGGTCTCGCTGTACGGCGACAAGGCCGTGCCGGCCAACCCCCGTGTCTACAAGAGCAAGTCGAAGAACGCGCAGGAGGCGCACGAGGCCATCCGCCCCTCGGGCGAGAACTTCCGCACCCCGGCGTCCGTCGCATCCTCGCTCGACCGCGACGAGCAGAAGCTGTACGACCTCATCTGGAAGCGCACCGTCGCCAGCCAGATGGCGGATGCCAAGTACGAGACCACGACGGTGACCCTCACCGTCCAGGCGGGGGAGAAGGTCGCCGAGTTCACGGCATCCGGAACCGTGTACACCTTCAAGGGCTTCCTCGAGGCGTACGAGGAAGGTGCCGACGAGAAGCGCAACGGCCGCGACGCGGACGAGGACCAGTCGCTGCCCGCGGTGACCGTCGGCGACGAGCTGGCCGTGAGCGATGTCGAGCCCAAGGGGCACAGCACCTCGCCCAAGCCGCGCTACACCGAGGCGAGTCTCGTCAAGGCGCTCGAGGAGAAGGGCATCGGTCGTCCGTCGACCTTCGCCAGCATCATCGGCGTGATCCTCGATCGCGGCTATGTCACCAAGCGCGGGCAGGCGCTCGTCCCGAGCTGGCTCGCCTTCAGCGTGGTGCGTCTGCTCGAGGAGCACTTCGCCGACCTCGTCGACTACGACTTCACCGCGGCTCTCGAAGACGACCTCGACGCGATCGCCCGCGGCGAGCAGCGTCGCACCGAGTGGCTCAAGGAGTTCTACTTCGGCTCCGACAAGCAGATCGGCCTGCGCCACATCGTCGACAACCTCGGCGAGATCGACGCCCGCGAGCTGAACTCGACGCGGATCACCGACACCGCCACGCTCCGCTTCGGCAAGTACGGCCCCTACCTCGAGGTGACCGAGCCCGGCGCCGATCCCGAGGCCAAGCCGCGCATCGTCAACATCCCCGAAGACCTCGCGCCCGACGAGCTCACCCCCGAGAAGGCGCAGGAGCTCATCGACGCCCCTGTGGCCGGCGATCGCGTGCTGGGGGAGAACCCCGACAACGGCAAGCTGATCGTCGTCAAGGACGGGCGCTTCGGCCCCTACGTGCAGGAGCTCGAGCCCGAGGAGCCCGAAGAGGTCGACGCCGCCACGGGCGAGGTGATCGAGCAGCCGAAGAAGAAGACGACGAAGAAGGAGGCGGCCCCCAAGCCGCGTACCGCGTCGCTGTTCCGTTCGATGTCGGTCGACACCATCGACCTCGACACGGCGCTGCAGCTGCTGTCGCTCCCGCGCGTCGTCGGGACCGACCCCGAATCCGGCGCCGAGATCACCGCGCAGAACGGGCGCTTCGGTCCGTACCTGAAGAAGGGCACCGACTCCCGGTCGCTCGACGACGAGAAGCAGATCTTCGACATCACGCTCGAAGAGGCCCTCGCCAAGTACGCCGAGCCCAAGTACGGCGCACGGCGGGCCTCGAGCGCCCTCAAGGAGTTCGACGCCGACCCCGTCAGCGGAAAGCCGATCAAGCTCAAGGACGGTCGCTTCGGCCCGTACGTCACCGACGGGGAGACCAACGCCACGGTTCCCCGCGGCGAAGACGCGATGGCCATCACCTTCGAGCGAGCGGTCGAGCTCATCGCCGACAAGCGCGCCAAGGGACCGGCACCGAAGAAGACCGCCGCGCGCAAGACGACGACCACGCGCAAGGCTCCGGCGAAGAAGTCGTGACCGAGGACCCGACCCGGCCGCCGCGCGCTCCTCGCGCCGCGACGGCCGGAGGACCCGGTCTGTTCGTCACGTTCGAGGGCGGTGACGGGGCGGGCAAGACCACGCAGGCCGCGCTGCTGGAGGGATGGCTGCGCGAGAACGATCGCGAGGTCGTGCGGACCCGCGAACCCGGGGGCACCGACGTGGGCGTTCTCGTCCGGGACATCGTGCTGCACCACCGGGGCGACATCGCGCCGCGCGCCGAGGCGCTCCTGTACGCCGCCGACCGGGCCCACCACATCGAGACCGTGGTGCGGCCGGCGATCGCGCGGGGAGACGTCGTCATCCAGGACCGGTATCTGGACTCCTCGGTTGCCTACCAGGGGGCCGGAAGAGTGCTCGACGCGGGTGACATCCGCGACCTGTCGCTCTGGGCGACGGGTGGGCTGCTGCCCGACCTGACGGTGCTCCTCGACCTCGACCCCGCTGCGGCTCGCTCGCGACTCGACGCCGAGGAGAAGCCGTTCGACCGGCTCGAGGCGGAGAAGGGCGAGTTCCACGCCCGCGTGCGCGATGGTTTCCTCGCACTCGCCGCGGCCGAGCCGGAGCGGTTCGTCGTGCTGGATGCCCGTCAGCCCGTGCCCGAGCTGGCGAGCCGCGTGCGGGAGGCCGTGGCATCCCGTCTCGTCTGACGCCCTCGCGCAGGGGCAGGGCCGCGCAGGCTGCGGCGGGTCGTCTCTCACGGGCCCGTCTCGGTGCGGGTCGCTCGGCGCGCGCACAGCGGATCGCCAGCGGCGGTGTCAGGACCCCCGTCTAGGGTGGAACGCATGCCCGCCGTGCTGGACTCCTCTCCCGACGTCGCCGTTCCCGCGCCGTTCCCCTGGGACGCGGTCTGGGGCCAGCCCGACGCCGTCGAGACGCTGCAGGCGGCCGTGTCCGACCCCGCCGCTCTCGCGCACGCGTGGCTCATCACGGGTCCGCCCGGATCGGGCCGATCCACCCTCGCGTACGCCTTCGCGGCCGCGCTCATCGCCGAGCCCGGCGACGAGCACGCGCAGCGCCAGGTGATCGCCCGCACGCATCCCGACCTCACGGCCCTGCGCACCGAGCAGGTCGTGATCCGCATCGACGAAGCGCGCCGCCTCGTCGAGCGCGCGTCGTTCGCGCCCTCGCTGGGGCGGCATCGCGTGATCGTCGTCGAAGACGCCGATCGCATGGCGGAGCGCACCTCCAACGTTCTGCTGAAGGCGCTCGAAGAGCCGCCGGAGCAGACCGTCTGGGTGCTGTGCGCGCCGAGCGACGCCGATCTGCTGCCCACCATCCGCTCACGCGTGCGCGTGCTGCGTCTGCGCGAGCCCTCCGTCTCCGACGTCGCGGCCCTGATCGTCGAGCGCACGGGCGTCGCGCCCGACGTCGCCGAAGAGTCGGCGCGCCACGCGCAGCGTCACATCGGCATGGCCCAGCGTCTCGCGACCGATGACGACGCCCGGGCCCGCCGCGCCGAGACGCTCGCCGCGGTGCTCGGTGTCCGCGGAATCGGTGACGCGGTCGAGGTCGCCGGACGCATCGTCCGCCTGGCGACCGACGACGCCAAGGCGCTGACCGCCACCCGCGACGAAGAGGAGCGACGGAACCTCCTGCGCACGCTCGGCGTCGCCGAGGGGGCGGCGGTCCCGCCGTCCGTGCGCGGGCAGGTGAACGCCCTCGAAGACGACCAGAAGCGCCGCGCGACACGGAGCCTCCGCGACGGCATCGACCGCGTGCTGACCGACCTCCAGTCGCTCTTCCGCGATGTCGTCATGCTGCAGTTCGGCCGAGATACCGACCTCGTGAACAGCGAGCGCATCGACGACCTCCGGGCGCTCGCCGCAGAGTGGTCGACGGCGCGCACGCTGGGCGTGCTCGACCGGATCTCCGACACGCGGCGGAACCTCGAGCAGAACGCGGCACCCCTGCTCGCACTCGAGAGCCTGCTCATCACCATCGCCGACGGGTCGGCCCCGTGAACGCGCGGCGTCGTCTCGTCGCGCTGGTCGCGGGCCTTGCCACCGCGGTCCTCGCGCTCTCGGGCTGCCTCTACGCCCAGATCCCGCCCGCGGCGCCCGTCCCGGGCCCGTCGCTCGCCCCTCAGACCGACGGCATCTCCGAAGAACTGCTCCCGTACTACTCGCAGGCCTTGGCCTGGCAGGAGTGCGGCGTCGGTCTCGACTGCACCACGGTGACGGCTCCGAGCGACTACAGCGACCCCTCGAAGGGTGATCTGCAGCTCGCCGTCGTGCGCCACCGCGCGACCTCCGGCAAGCCGCTGGGCTCTCTTCTGACCAATCCCGGCGGTCCGGGCGCGAGCGGGGTCGCTCTCGTGAAGTCGTCCCTGTCGATCCTCGTCGACCAGAAGCTCTCCGACGCCTACGACGTGATCGGCTTCGACCCGCGCGGTGTCGGCGAGTCGACGGCCGTCAGCTGCTACGACGCGAAGGGGCTCGACAGCTACTTCTACGACATCCCCCCGGGGGCGCGGGGCAGCGCCGAGCGGGAGCAGGCGTTGAACGAGCGCGCCGCCGCCTTCGCGCAGGCGTGCAACGCGAACAGCGACGGCATCCTGCCCTACATCAGCACCGAGAACTCCGCGCGCGACATGGATCTGCTGCGCGCGGTGCTGGGCGACCCGAAGCTGAACTACCTCGGCTTCTCGTACGGCTCCTTCCTCGGGACCACCTACGCCGGGCTCTTCCCCGAGCGCGTCGGACGCATGGTCCTCGACGGGGGAATCGACCCCACCCTGTCGCAGTCCGACTCCTCGATCGGGCAAGCCGAGGGCTTCGAGCAGTCGCTGCGCGCCTTCATGGCCGATTGCCTCACGACCTCCGACTGTCCCTACGGGGGGTCCGTCGACGATGCGATGGCCGACCTCGCGGCGACGCTCGCGCGGGTCGACGCCCGCCCGATCACGGCCAGCGACGGACGCCGGCTCGGGGGAGACACCCTGATGACGGCCATCGTCGCCGCGCTGTACAGCCAGGACAGCTGGTCCTACCTCCGATCTGCGCTCTCCGACGTGGGCAACGGCCGCGCCGACGTCGCGTTCCAGCTCGCCGACTTCTATAACGATCGCCAGGGCGGGCGCTACGCCAGCAACACGATGGAGGCCTTCATCGCGTACAACTGCATGGACTATCCCGACGAGGGATCGGATGCCGACGACGCGGCGTTCCGTCAGCGCCTGGCCGAGGCCGCCCCGACGACGGCACCGTACTGGGAGGGCGTCGACGTGTGCGCCTCGTGGCCCGTGCCGCCCACCGGCACGCGCGGTGCCATCACGGCGGAGGGCTCCCCGCCGATCGTCGTGATCGGGACGACCGGTGACCCCGCCACCCCGTACGTGGGTGCACAGCGACTCGCCGAGCAGCTCTCCCAGGGCGTCCTCATCACGAACGTCGGTGAAGGGCACCTCGGCTACAACAAGGGCAAGTCGTGCGTGGACGACGCCGTCGACGACTACCTCATCGACGGCACCGTCCCCGAGGACGGCCTGCGCTGCGACTGAGATGCGGTGCCCCTCTCACGCCGGGTCGGGCCCGCCTCCGTCGGCCCGCCGCCTAGGCTGGTTCACGTCCCACCCGAAGGAGTCCCCATGACCGCGCCCGTCACCGACCTGGCCCGCTACATCGACCACACGTTGCTCAAGCCCGAGGCCACCCGCGCCGACGTCGAGCGCGTCATCGCCGAGGGGGCCGAGCTGGGCACCTACAGCGTGTGCCTGTCGCCGTCGTTCCTGCCGGTCGAGGTGCCCGCGGGGCTCAAGGTCGCGGTCGTCTGCGGCTTCCCCAGCGGCAAACACCACGCCGAGGTCAAGGCGGCCGAGGCCGCGCTGTCCGTGGCTCAGGGCGCCGACGAGATCGACATGGTCATCGACGTGGGTGCGGCGATCGAGGGACGCTACGAGGTCGTCGAGACCGAGATCCGCGCCGTGCGCACGGCCGCGCCCGCGCCCACGGTCCTCAAGGTCATCATCGAATCGGCCGCGCTCTCGGACGACGCGATCGTCGCGGTGTGCGAGGCTGCTGTCGCGGCCGGGGCCGACTTCGTGAAGACCTCCACCGGATTCCACCCCGCCGGCGGGGCCAGTGCGCACGCGGTGGAGCTCATGAAGCGCACCGTCGGCGACCGCGCCGAGGTCAAGGCATCCGGGGGCATCCGCACCCGCGCGGCGGCCGAAGAGATGATCGCCGCGGGAGCGACCCGGCTGGGTCTGTCGTCGAGCCGTGACATCCTCGCGGACCGTTCGGCGACCGGCGACTACTGACGCGTGCGTCGTGACGCGCTGGAGCATGTAAGATCGATGATCGTGCACGCGACAGCGCGCACACGCCGCCTTAGCTCAGACGGCAGAGCGATTCACTCGTAATGAATAGGTCAAGGGTTCGATTCCCTTAGGCGGCTCCACCACAGAAGGCCCGGGATGATCCCGGGCCTTCTGTCGTTCACGGCAGCGTCGGCGTCGGGGGAGCCTTCGTCTCGGGAATCTCGGCGTCCGGGCCCTTCGGCGCGCGGGGATCTCCCGCGGACGACCCGCGGCGGGCGGTCGAGCCCGCGGCATCCCGGTCGGCTTCGGTCTTCTCCTCCTCGACGAGGATCGGGTGGGCTTCGGCGTAGGAGTCGTGCCGGATGCCGGTCACCTGCCACGACACCTTCACGCCGCCCCGGTCCGAGCGGATGTCGAAGGAGTTGCCCTCGACCTCCCGCGAGACCGCGACCTGCGCGAAGTCGCCGATGACGGTGAGCTGGTAACGCGGGTCGCGGTTGAGCGCCTCGAAGTAGTCGGGGAGGGCGACGGTCGCGCGCCCGGCATCGTCGGTGACGATGGTGCCGTTGTAGACGTTCATCATGTCGGGCGACTCGACGAAAGAATGCGAGAGCCACTTGTTGTCGGGGTCGAGGGGGTGGTCGATCTTGAACGACCCGGCGCTCTTGCTGAGGGTCCCGTTGACGTGCACGCGCCCCTGCGCGAACATCGCGTACCCATCGGGGCTCGAGGTCGTGCCGTACACGCCGTAGTTCTGTCCGGACGTCCCCGTGGCAGCCCCGTACAGGCCCCACGCCGTTCCCTGACCCCAGACGCCGACGTAGGCGGAGTCGCCGCGGACGCCGGCCGTGGTCCCGCCGCTGCCGTACACGGAGTACTGGCCACCCTCGGCGAGCAACGCCTGCGCGGTGCCGGCGACGGATGCCTGAGCATGGATGCCGATCCGCCCGGTGCCGCGCACGCCGACGCCCGAATCGACGTTGGTGTTGGCGCCCAGGATCGCGGTGGCGCCCGCGGTCGAGCCGTAGACGCCGGTGGGTCCGGAGAAGTACCCGCCGACGTTGTTGCCGTTGCCGATGACGCCGTAGTTCGCCGAGGTTCCGAGGACTCCTCCCGACGGGCCCGAGGCGATGACGCCGTAGTAGTTCGTCGACGTCGCCTGGAGGGCTGCGGCGGACGTCGAGCGCAGGTCGGCGCCGAGCCCGCTCTTGGACTGGCCGAAGAGGGCTGTGCCGGCCGTGGCGCTCGCTGAGACGGCTCGTGAAGTGGTCGTGCTGCCGGTCGTCGTCGCCTTGACGGCGGTGTTCTGGGTGACCACGTGGAGTTTGCTGTCGGGGGCGGTGGTGCCGATGCCGACGTTACCGTTCGAAGCGATCCGCATGCGCTCGGAGACGGCCGATCCCGTGGACGAGTACGTCTTGAAGATCAGCGGTGCGCCGGCGTTCGTCGGGCCGAGGAAGTTCGAGCCGTCGCTCGTGACGCCGGAGCTCCCTCCCAGAGCCCACGCGGTGGTGGCGGGGGCCGCGGCGGCGGGGGTCGTGGACGCCGTCGCGGCGACCATTCCGGCAGCGCCGGCGACCGCCGTCGTGAACAGAGCTCGGCGCGGGAGGCCGGAAGGAGCGGATGGAGTCTACATTGACATCTCCAGTCAGAGGGGGAGCACGGGGTGCGGCTGTGCGCGACGCTAGCGCTGCCCGCTCATCGCCGACAAGAGGGATTCGGCGGGTTCGGCCGTGGCGGTCGCTCGCCGTCGAAGCATCGACCGGCGCGGGGGACGGTGCCGCCCTACGCTCGGGATCACACTCTGGAGGCCGTATGACCCTCGCATCCGCTCTTCTCCGCCGCATCCGGTTCTGCCTCGCCGTGGTGGTCTTCGGACTCGTCGTGAGCGGGGTGACCGCCTTCCCTCTTCGTGAGGAGCTCGCCGTCGCGCGCGACGTGTTGGCGCAGCTGAACGTGGACGACGTCCTCCCGGGCGCGGTGTGGTGGGTGAATCACGTCGCCGAGGGACTGGATGCCACCGCCGTGGCGTACCCGTTCCTGGCTTACGGCACGGATTGGCTGGCGTTCGCCCACCTCCTCATCGCCGTGGCC
>JARBUN010000002.1 GCA_029239635.1 Microbacterium sp.
GGTGTCATCCACCAGAACCAGGCCGCGAACCGCAAGTCGGCCATCGCGAAGTCGGTCGCCGCTCTCTGAGCCGCCGAACCTCGACAGCCCGTCCCGCATTCGCGGGGCGGGCTTCGTCGTTTCCGGGGTGAGGTGTGGGGGTCCGGGGTGCGACGGTGTGGTTCCGAGATGCGGTGTGTGGGTCTGGGGTGCGGCGGCGTGGTTCCGGGGTGCGGTGTGTGGGTCTGGGGTGCGGCGGCGTGGTTCCGGGGTGCGGTGTGTGGTCCCGGGGTGCGGTGTGTGGTCTCGGGGCGCGGCGTTGTGTGGGGTGGGGACTGTGCGCGGTGCGAGTTTCGGCTCGGGCGGGGTCGGCGTGCCCGGCGGTGGGAGGAGATTCGTGGAGGGGAGGACGCGCGGCCGAGTGCGTGTCCTCCCCTCCACGAATCGCCTCCCGTCCCGGCAGCGACCGGCGACTCGTGTGTCACCGGCGGAGGGTGTGGGGCCGGCGGAGGGTGTGGGGCCAGCGGAGGACGTGTCGGCGACAGGAGAACTCCCCTCGTCCCTGGCCTTCTCGTCATCACGCGAGGGCGGGTTCGATCGACGCGCCGGCGGTGGCGCCGACGGGCTCGGAGTAGCGGGCGTGCGACTCGGTGGGTCGGGCCCGAGGGCATGACCGGTATCCCGGCCCGGGCCGGACGGGAGGCTCAGGTGCCGTAGGGCGCGCGCGTCGCGATGATCGTGATCATGCGCTCGAGCGCGAAGACGGCGTCGCGGGACGCGCCTTTGACCTCGGCGCCACGAGGTCGCGGCGGGCGCGGTCGACCTGCCAGTCCTTCATGCCCAGCCGCTGTGCGAGCTGCGATGACGGTTCGCGGGTGCCGGCCACGCGCGCCATCGTGCGAAGCTTCATCGCGACCGCGGCCACGAGGGGGACCGGGTCGGCTCCGGATGCCAGGGCGTGACGCAGCGCGAGGAGCGCGGGGCCGTATTGCCCCGCGATGGCGGTGTCGGCCACGGTGAACGCCGAGGTCTCGACGCGGCCGCCGTAGTACCGCTCGACGGTGCGCTCGTCGATGTCGCCCGGGACGTCGGCGATGAGCTGCTGGCACGCCGCCGCGAGCTCCGTGAGATCGTCGGCGAAGGCCGACACGAGCGCCCGCAGCGCAACCGGTGCGATGCGCTTGCCCGCGGTTTTGAACTCTCCGACGGCGAAGTCGAAACGATCGGAATCCCGCTTGATCGCGGGGCACGCGATCTCGATACCGCTCCCCTCCCCCGCGCGGATCGCGTCGAGCAGCTTCTTGCCGCGCACGCTCGCGCCGGTGTGCCGGAGCACGACCGTCGCGCCGTCCTGCGGGTGTGCGAGGTACGAGAGCGCCTCGCTGAGGAACGTGTCACTGCACTTCTCGACGCCTCCGACGCGGACGAGGCGCGGCTCGCCGAACAGCGAGGGAGAGGTCACGGCGAGAAGCGTCCCCGCCGCATAGTCATCGGCTCGGATGTCGCTGACCTCGAGCGTCGGATCTTCGCTCTTCAGGAACTCGCGGATCCCCGCTGTCGCGCGCTCCGCGCACACCTCTTCGGGGCCCGAGACGAGCACGAGCGGCGCCGGTTGCGGCGTGCGCCAGGACACCTGCGGGATCGCCGATTTGGCCTTCACCGGGGCGGAGCGTCGAGGAGCCGGGGTCACCGTCCCAGCCTACCGACCGGGTCTGACATCGCGGTTCGGACCGTTGAGATCCTCGGCGTCGCTCTCCCCGCGGCGTCGTCTCGCACCCCTGTGTCGCCTTCCCGCTGTGCCTGGCGTTCACCCCCGGTCGCCCTCAGTTCGGCGGCCGCGCACGCCACAGCGTCAGCTGTCCCTCGCTCATGCTGACGGCGAGGTCGCCGTCCGTATCGGTTCGCCCCACGACGATGCCGAGCGCGGTCATCGTCGACAGAAGCGTGGCGGTGGGATGTCCGTAGCGGTTCTGCGCCCCGACACCGATGAGCCCGATGACCGGGTGCAGCCGGCGGTAGAGCTCTGGATCCTGATCGGCACTGCCGTGATGCGACACCTTGACCACGTCGACCCGGGGCACCTCGACCCGGCGGAGCAGGGCGGCCTGCGCGTCGGCACCCAGGTCGCCGAGGAGCACCGTGCGGGGGAAGTCCGGACCGACCACATCGAGGGCGACGCTGGCACCGTTGCCGGGTTCGTCGCGCGGGGCGGGGCCGAGAGCCTGCCACCGGGTCTCCCCCACCGTCCCCGTCAGGCCGGTGGTCGCCTGCTGCAGCTGCGCTCCGGCCGCGGCGAACCGGTCGAGCAGCCGCTGATCCTCGGGCACGTCGACGGGCCCGTGCACAACGACCGCCGCTCGCCCGACGACCGCCGCCGAGCCGCCGATGTGGTCGAGGTCGAAATGCGTGAGCACGACGAGGTCGAGGTGATCGACACCGAAGGTCTGGAGGCACCGCGCGAGCCGCTCCGGCTCGGGCCCGGTGTCGACGAGCGCGACCGCACGGCCGGACCTCCACAGGGTGGCATCCCCCTGTCCCACGTCGCACATGGCCACATCCCACGTGGTCGGAACCGTGAGGGGGCCGGCGACGGTGCGGACGGTCGTGTGGCCCGCGATCAGTCCGACGGTGACGGCGACGACCGCGGTCGACACCGCGGTCGCCCGGGGAAGCCGGGTCGGGCGCACGAGGACCACGACGATCGCCGCGCTGACCACAGTCAACAGTGCCGCGCCGAACGCCCCATCGGGCCACGGCAAGTTCTGCGCGGCGATCCCGTTCGTGGTGTGCGCCACCGCGGCGATCCAGGCCGCGGGGATCCAGGCGAGGGCCGAAAGGCCGTCGCGCAGCCAGGGAAAGGGGGCGATGCACGCGAGAACGCCCGCGATGGTCGCGGGTGCCGCTGCCGGATCGGCCACGAGGTTGGCCGCGATGCCCAGCAGTGGGACGTGTGGGTCGATCAGCACGATGAGCGGCCCACACGCCAGCTGGGCGGCCGTCGGCACCGCCAACGCGAGGGCGAGAGCGCGTGGCATCCATCGCTCCAGCCCGTGGGCGATCGGCCGCGCGAGGACGAGCAGAGCGGCGGTGGCCGCGGCCGAGAGCGCGAAGCCGAGGGACGTCGACAGCCACGGGTCGGCGATCATCAACGCCGTCACCGCGGCGGAGAGCACCGCGACTCCGGCGGCGGGGCGCCCGAGGACCACGGCCAGCAGGGCGATCGCGGCCATGGTGGCGGCGCGCACGACGCTCGGTTCGGGAGTGACCAGCACGACGAACCCGGCGAGAACCCCGGACGCCCCCACCACGCGGACCCAGCGCGGGGCGCCCACCCCCGCCAAGAGCACGAAGGCGGCACCGACGACGAGTGCGCAGTTGGCGCCCGAGATTGTTCGAAGAGGGGGTGAGTAACGCGAGTCGGGAATTGAAATGCCTGATCGGCAGGCATTATTTGGTGTACCTGGAGTCGGATTCGCAATGCTGATTCGAACCCCGGTTCGAGTCGGAGTATCGAATCCGACTCAGAGTCGGACTCGATACGGCTCTCGAGTCGCTCCGAAACGTGAGCTTCGCATCTCGACTTTCATCATTGGGAATGGAGTCATACTCGCGTTCCGAAACATGAGTCACGAGTTGAGTCATTCAGATTGACTGGCGTGGTTCCCGTGCTTGCGACGGGCCGCGTGCTAGCAAGATATGGTGCAGATCGCCGCGACTAAACGCACGACGCTCTATCGCATGCTTTCCGGAAGCACGCTCGACACCGCGCTGACCGAAGTGCGCAGGGAATCCACTGATGACTTCATCGTCACGGACTTGCACATCGAGAAACGACCAGCGCGGCTTGTGGCCGGGTCGATCACGACTGGCGCGAAGTGGGCGACGGATCTGAAGCTCCTCACCGGGCAGTCCGTCTCGCTCTTGAACAGCTCACCCGGTGCGGCGCTCCTGATCCAGGACAGTGGCGATGTGATCTGGGCGCTCACGTGGGGAACCGGGTTCCACTTCCTCGACTCCGAGCAGATCGACTTCGGGTTCGGCTCGGGTATCGTCGCTCGCTCCGCTCTTCCCGCTGAGGTGAAATCGCTCACGAAGACGATCCTCGATCACCGTGCTCGCGTTGATCGGAGCTCGATGCCGAACGGCAGCACGATCCGTGACCTGGGTGTCGACGGCTACGGCGAGGTCGTCAGTCGGATCGAGGCGAAGGCGCGCATCGCGGATCTCGCCGTCGGCGACAAGGTCATCCAGCTTCGCGCCGCGGACTCGCTGAACGTCCCGCTCGCGAAGTCCCCCGCCCGACTTATGGACGACCTCGGCGTGCTGGAGGATCTCTCGCATAGACCGGTACTCCCTGGCCTGGAAAGCCTTGAGCAGCTCATCGCGCTCAAGCCGCAGGACAGCAGAGTGCCTGCGCTGGATCAGAAACTCGTCGAAGCGCTGCTGTCCACCGATCCGCATCGGCTCGGTGTGTCCTGGCCGCACGAGCGACTCGATGTCTACGGCCCGGTGATGAGTGTCAAGGTCACCGGGTTCGGCGATCGGCAACGGCGGGTCTCGGAGCAAACCCCGGAGATCGGCGACGTGCTCGGCTGGTTCGCCGACGTCCCCCGCGAAGAGATCCTGGACCGGCTGAAGATGGTGCGCGTCGAACTGCACAGCGACGCGGATCCGCAGAGCCACACCCTCGCCGCGACGCCGGTCCCCCTACGTCGCTGGCTCGCCTTCGAAGTGGAGGAGGGCAACCAGCGGTTCTGCCTCCACGACGGCAGCTGGTACCGGATGGACGACCAGTACCTCGCACGCATCGACGCACGCGTGAAGGAGATCCTCGCCGAACCGGCATCGCTCCACTTGCCGCCATGGGGGCCCGAGCACGAGGACGTGTACAACAAGGAGGCAGCGAAGGCGCTGTCTGGCTACTGCCTAGACCGCAAGCTCATCACCACTCCCCTTCACTCGCGCGGCGGGATCGAACCGTGCGACGTGTTCGTCCCACCGGGCATCCTGATCCACGTCAAGCGCGGTCGAAGCTCCGCAGACCTCAGCCACCTGCTCGCGCAGGGGCTCGTCTCGACCGATGCGCTGGCACGAGACGAAAACGCCCGTGCCGCGTGGAGAGCTCGGATCGACGAGGAAAGCGACGGCGCCGTCAAGGAGGCCAAGCTGAAGGAAGTGATCCTCGCCATCGGCACCGACAAGCCGGTCACCGTCGACACGCTGTTCACGTTCACGAAGGTGAACCTCGTCAAGCAGTTCGATGCGCTCCGGTACCTCGGCGTGCAGGTCCACATCGCGACGGTTCCTCCGCCTGCCACTTCGTGAGTTTCTTCGTGGACGTGCTGATCAACGGAGAGCGGGCGCCAATCGACCGAGCCGTGTTCGTGGAGCTTCTGGAGAACTCCGTCGTGAACGGGCGCGCACCGTACCACCACGCCCTCGACCGGGACGAGATCCACTACACGGAGCTCGTGGAGCTTGCCCGGAAGGCAGAAGTGCCGCACCCGCTGTTCTTCGCCCCGCTCGCGCTCGTCCAGGCGCAGGTTCGCTCGAAGACGGAGAAGCTGCTGCAGGGCGTCGCCCCGGACACGTTCACCGTCAACACGAGGACCACGATCAAGCTCCGCGACGTGGAACTGATCATCAAGGACCTCCTCCGGAAGCAATCGCTCGCGAAGAAGCACGACCCGTCGCTCGTCAAGAACAAGATCGTCGGGCTCCTGCGCCGGCCCGGCGCGAACGTGCACGCGGATGCCGAGAAGCTCGTCGCAGCACTCGGACTCGATCTCGACGCGATCCGTCGAGCGAGGACGAAAGAGATCGCGCTCGAGATGCTCATCGAGCGCCTCGAGGCGAACCAGGTGCTCGTATCTCGGAGCGTGCGCGGCTACATGCCGCAGATCCTCGACGGCGTGCACTTCAGCGGCATGACGGTCCGGGACCCGAAGGTGCCCTACATCTTCCTCACCGGCGGCGACCACGGCGACTTCCAGGAACCGCCGGGGCGGCAGATCTTCACCCTGATGCTGATGACCGTGCTCGTCGCGCGCGGGATCTTCGCACCAGTCACGTACGACGCGAACAGCAACGCGCCGGACGCGGGCCGCGAGTACGACATCGTCGGCGAGATCCTCATGCCCGCCCACGAGGTCCAGGACATCGCGCTCGACAGCCTCGACGCTGTGAAGAGCGCGGCCGACACCTTCAAAGTCACCCCGAGCGCCATGGCCGTGCGCGCCATGCGGCTCGGCAAGCTCAGCGTCGAGGGCGCGATCGAGTACCTCGGTGAACTCGAGACCGAGTTCCGGGGCCGTCCGAAGCCTGGGCCGCGAAGCCAGCCGAAACCTGTCAACGCGATCCGGAAGTACAGCGGCCGTGCCCTCACCGCCCGGATGCTCCACGCCGTCGAGGAGCGACGGCTCTCAGAGCGGGAGTTCTGCCGCGTCGTCTGCCTCAACCGCCTCTCCCCCGGCGACCTCGGCGAGCTGAAGGCGGCGCTGCGATGAACGAGGAGCTGTACCTGCTCGACAACAACGCCCTCTCGCACCTCACCCGTGCGCAGCGCGCGAGCGCGTTCTTCCACGAACGCTGCGCACTCCCGTCAGAGATCATCCACGAGGCAGACGGGTACCCCGATGCCGCATCGTTCAAGGACGTCGAGTACCTGACCACCGCCAACGTCCTGAAGCATCTCGGAGCCGTGATGGCCACTGTTCCGGTCGACGACGTCACCCTCGTGAACCTCTATGCAAACAAGGGCGCCGCCGACCCGATGCTCATCGCCTGCGCACTCGACGGCATGGAAGAAGCAGCCACGGCCCTGTGGGGCCCGACCTGGGTGATCGTCTCGAATGACAACGCGGTGCGCGCGAAGGCCGCGGAGCTGGGCGTCGAGTCGTGCACGAGGGAGGAGTTCCTCACGAGGACGGCGGGCGACTGGTAGAGGGTGCGCGGCGTCCATCGGCCGGTCAACCGAGGAATACGCCCGTTCACTGAGCCCCGGCCACTGATCCAGTACGGTCGGTGCATGAGGCTACTGACCGAGGGATGGTGCGAGCGCGGGCCGTCGATCTCGGAAGCCGTCGCGGGGTTGCCTCTGCCGGAGTCCGCGTGGTGGGAGTCACCCGAGTTTCAGACGGCTCCGAGCGATGATCTTCGCGCCGCGATGAACCTCTGGTTCCTCACCGGGCTCGTACCGCAGCGGCGGGACGTGAAGGGAGCCGGTGATGGTCTGGTCGATCTCCTCCTCTGCCCAGCCGACGCCGCTCCACAACCGGTCGAAATCCTCTCGACGATCGATTGGAGCTATCAGGCCGCGCTGCCTCGCGCGATGAGCCTGGTCGCCGAACTGAACGGCGATGAGCCTCCCGCACTCTCGTTCCCGGTGCATCTCGAACGCGGATGGGAACCGCCCATGACCAAGGGGCGTGGAGTGCGCGACGTGGGCGACCGCTGGCGCACAGCCGTCGGACGCGTGCAGAGAGAAGCAAGAACCGGAACCATCAGCGCGGACGCCACTACCGAGATCCAGGAGGTCTTCCCCGGCGTCGCGTTCGGTGCTCCGGTCGATGACCCAAGCAAACCTGGATTTCGGCTCACCTCGTGGAACGCTGCTGCGGTTGACTCCGGCGACGTTCCCTATCTCGAACGGTTGTCAAGCTACCTCGCGACTGAGGAGCGCCCGGTCCACCACCTGGCGAAGCTGGAGCGCGAGGCCCGAGATCTCGGTGCGCAACGCCGGCATCTGTACCTCCTCGTCGCGACAGCGGGCCGCTGGGGCAATCTGCTTCCCACTTCGCCGAGCTGGTTCACGGACGGCGCCTTCGCCCCTCCTGAGGGCCTCACCGATCTCTGGATGGATGGTGGCACCGGCTACATCATGCGCTGGCGGCGTGAAAACGGATGGACTTATCACGAGCAGAACTGACGGTCCGTGCAGAGCGCGGTTTCCTCCGACAAACGCGCCGTCGCGGGGTAGGTTGAGGACGTGACTCCGCAGCCCTGGATCATGCGACTGCCTAGGTCAGAGCGACAGCAGTTCATGGTCGAATGCGCTCAGGCGCTGTCGATCGCCGACGCCGCAGACCAACGCACAGCGCTCGCCAACCTCATTGACGATTGGCGAACCACGGCCGACATCTACTCGGATCCGGATCTGGTGTCCATGCTCTCCGTCCCGATCCCTGAGCCGTTGGGCATGGTGGTGAGGTAAGCGGGAACAAGGAACCAGACTCGCCGCGCTCGCGATCCGCAATCGAGCTGATCAGGTCGCCTACGCTCCATCTATGGGCCTGTCCTACGACGACGTTCGAAACTTGCCGCTTCCCGATCTCGGCCTCCGGCTGCTTCGATCGTTCGGCAACGACCCGAACTTCAACAACCTGGTTCAGGGCTTCACGCAACGGGGCGGCTTCAATGAACCGCGACCGCCCGATCTTGCAGCCATGCTCGATCGCCTGTCGGATGCATGGGCCTGGCTGGAGGCCCGCGCCCTCATCGGTCATTCGTCCAAGAATCCTCAAGGCGGCTGGTATCGAGTTACCAGCGCAGGTCTGGAACTCCTCAACGACCCCAATGCAGTCTCCAAGGTCTGGGCGGACGAGCGCCTCGCGGGCGATCTGCATCCGGCGCTTGCCGCAGCCCGGTCCAACTTCGCCCTCGGTGACTACGAGACGGCTTCCTTCGCAGCCATGAAAGCGGTGGAAGTCGAAGTACGCCGGATTGCGCGCCTATCGAACGAGCTCCTCGGGGTGGCGCTCATGCGTAAAGCGTTCAACCCGAAGGACGGAATTCTCTGCGACCCCGGTGCGGAGGGCGGCGAGCAACAAGCGACAGCCGACCTCTTCGCCGGCGCAATCGGTGCCTACAAGAACCCCGCTAGCCACCGCACGGTTCGTTTCGACGACGCCGTCGAAGCCGCCGAGGTCATTCAGCTCGCCGATCTGCTCCTCCGTATCGCTCAGAGAGCTGAATCGCGTCTTAGGCAGCCCTGACATACTCGCGATCAAGCACCGCCAGCTCTCTCAGTATCTGTGCCCCACACCAACGGAGACAACAATGTCAGCCCAGGACTCATCCGACGACGGTCTCGCGAAGCAGCTGGATGAACTCGCGTACCAATGTCGGAGCCTCTGGTCAGCGTGGGAAGTCGTCGCGGCCGGACTCGGATCAACCGCGCCTGCGGAGTCCCCCGCGGCTCTGTACGCTGACGCCTTTACGCGCGAGCATCCCACCGTCACCTCGAACTTGGGGTGGGCTTCCGGGCAGTTGGGCACGCGGTTCGTCGCTGGAATGGGTGCCCACGTCCTCACCCTTGCCGCGTTGATCGACCAGCGGGAGCTTCGACTGTCGGAGTGGGCTGTCATCCGGGCCGAACTCGAGATGGGCGGTCGTGTCGCCTGGCTCATCGGGACGCTGAAGGACGGCTCCTGGCCGACATCGGATGCCCGGGTGGCCCGGGTGCTCATGGAACTGCTCGCAGATGGCAGACGGCACGTCCGCGCAGCCGAAGCGCGAAAAGACACCACGGCTCGGAACGCATATCGCGAGGGAGTACGCAAAGTCGAACAGGACTTGGACACGGTGTTCCCGGGCTGGGACCTCCAGAGCATCCCCGAGAACCCAGACCTCCCCGCTTGGGAGCTGCATGGCGAGAAGCACGTTGGCCTCAGCGCGGGCGTGAAGCTGTTCGCCGACCTGTCGTTCGGACGAGCTCCCGGTCTGTACGACGCGTTCTCGATTCTGGCGCACCCCTCGTGGATCTCGCTCGACGTGGTACTCACCACCAACCACGACATCGACGGCGTCACGCACAGCAGCTACGTCCTCAAGATTGAGGATCTCAGCAACCTCGTGAGGCTGGCCTGCCTGAGCTTCTACAAGGCCGCTCATCTCGGTGCGGACTACTTCCGCATCGACAAGACGCCGCTGGAGACATGGGCGGACGGTGCACCTCCCTCATGGTTCTCGGAGGCCGACTGACGAATCGTCCGACGCCGTCGAACGCGAGCTCTTCGACGGAAGGAAGACCGCCACGAATAGGCTCAGCTTCATGCGAGCGGAATCTGGTTTCACCAGTCAGCAGTGGTTCAGTGGGTTGCTGCCCGAAGTGACCTCCGCACGGAGTGTTCTCGCTTCCGCTGATCGGCTGCTCCGCCAAGAGGGTCCGCTCGAACGCGACCTTGACGCAGTGCTGGCCACCTACTCGATCGGAGTCGAGCGGTTGATGAAGCTCGCTCTCGGGACCGCAGCGGTTTCCGCGGGCGAGGGGTGGCCCGAGCGTATGGGTTCGACTCGTCTCGGCTGGGGGCATGCGCTCGACGAGATGGATGAGCGCTTGCGTACGACGTTTCGTGAAGCGATCGCCTCCGGCGCGTGGGAGTACAAGCGGCTTCTTCAGACCTGGATCTGCACGATTGACAACGATCCGGTCTGGGCCGCGACCATACGTGCCCTCCGGAACTACGCGGATGCGGGCCGCTACCACCATCTCGACCAACTCACGAGCCGCGAGGTGAACTCCCGCTCTTCGCGGGCAATGTGGGAAGAGGCCGAACGTGCCGCAATCGACAACGACGATTCATTGCGAGCTCAGGAGGCGCGTGTTCTCGCCGGCGAACCCTTCGACCCCTTCGAGCGAAGGCTCCGCTCAGCCATCGCCGACTCCGTCAAGCGATGGATGAGCATCGTCTGTCTGTTCGGCTTCCATGGAGTCATTGGAGAGGACTGGCGACGAATCGGCGCGGATGCATTGCCCGACGACGCGCTGCCGGTACGTGCGCTCCCCGGATGCGAGCGCGCAGACGACGTTCTCAGTTGACGCCGCTCGCACCTCGATCACGGCTGGCAGCTGGGGTGATGGAATGCGAAATCCGCCGGAGGTCGTAGAGCCGGAATGCTTCGTTCAGCGTCAACGTCGCGGCAACCAACGCCGGCCCGACGTCGTTCTCCAGATCGCCGCGGAGCCGCATGATCGAACCGTTCGGCACATCCCGCACGATCTCGTTTCGACTCATTCGAAGGATCCCGAAGTGATACTGCGCATGAGCAGCAGCGCTCCCAGATCGCCAGATTGCCTGCGTGGCACCAATCAGCAGATCGTCGTCGACACCATGCATGTGCTCCGCTACCCAATCGATCGCCTTCGTCTGGTTGAACCGGACCTTTGTGACGTCCTCGCGACTCCCGAGCACGCTCGCCGCAGCTTGCAGACTGGCTTGACGCGCTCGCAGCTGCTCCAGAAGACCCGCTCGGGCACCCTCCGGCTTTCCGTCGGGGATCCTCATGTCACGAAATGACGTCACCTGAACACGGAGTTCGTCGGCGCGAAGCGTGAGCGCGCGCTCTCTACGTTGTTGTCGAGACGTGGGAGCTAGTACCCAGACCGCATTGACTGCCGCGACGAACGCGGTCCTCGCGACGGTCATGTAGGCCGTCGGATACATGGTGCTGGTCGCCCGCATCGCATCGATTGCGAACTCCAAGTGCTCGGAGGACACACACATCGAGTACCAAACGGGGTTCTCAACACTCAACCCCTCCACAGAGTCGGCCGCCAGCGAGCTCCCAGGCTCCGAGCCGGAAGGGTCTTCCGCACGACGACGCCACGCGGCGACCACTCGCGAGATGCGTTCGATCCGCTGCAACCACTCGCTGCTCTCGGGCCTGTGCGGCTGTGCGTTCATTCCCCGTTCTGCCATGGCCGCACCTTATCCGGTGCGCGACGCAGCCGGCCGCTTTGGGGTACGAGCTCGCCAACGCATAAGCGATCACCGTCCGAAATGCGAGCCCTCCGCGGCGAGTGATAGAGCAAGGAATTGCGCAGCCCCGATGCCCGGCAACATGATGGCTCTATGGCACGATCGCAGGCGATCCGGTTCACATTCGCGATCCGGGCAGGTGACAACGCCGGTCTCGGTGTCGGGCAGTTCCGTGTGTGGTGCCACGGCGACGACACCTACATCGCGGACGCTGGCGTCCCGCAATGGAAGACGTCAATGCACGGCGAGGTTGCATGGCGCACGGCCGAGACCGCAGAAAGCCACGCTTCGCCCGACGCGCGACTTCCGAACGGTACGGATCGTGCACCCTGGAAGTATGACCCGCCCGACTTTGTCCAAGGACAGCGGCTCGCATTCGTGATTGGGGTAACGCGCGGAGCGCTCAGGCCTTCGTCTGTGCCCGAGCGATATCAGCCCATCGAAGTGAGCGATCGATGGGACGAGCTCACCAAGGCAAACGTTTGGATGACGCAGGCCGGTGCCGACGTTCCCGCCCACCCTGCGCGCGTCGGCCCGGTGCTTGAACTGGCATGCGGCGCGCGCGTGTGGGTGTCAGCAGGTCGAGAGCCCTTGGAACCGATTGAGCCAGAGCCGGTGCCGATTTCTACGCTGCTCGAGCCGCAGATCCCTGGCGTTCATGAGGTGACCGCGCCTGGCGCGCTCATCCGCGGAGTTCACCTGGCGAGGTGAGTTCCACAGCTCCGGCATGGGCAGAGTCCCTATGAGGCGACCCAGGGCCGACCGATCGATTCGCGCGTCGCTTTGACCCGATGGACTGGAGCCTTTCGAAAAGGTCGCTGGTCGCCGACGGTGGCCTGGTCAGCGGCGCTGGTACCAGCGGCGTTTGTGGCCGGGAGCTTCCGGTGTGGCGTTCAGAACATAGGCGGCGTCGGCTTCGAGCGCTCGTGCGGAGTGAGCCTCCCCAAAGACGAGACGGCGTACGGTGGCCCAGTCCTCCGAACGCCACGCATTGAAGAGTTCGAGCGCAGTGATCACGGGTTCAGATTGTGCGGCGACGAACTCGGGACGTGTGTACGGCCGTGCATGACGTTCCTGAGGGGTGAGGCGGTGCTGGTGGTTGATGATCAGTGCACCCCCATCGACGGGAGTCGATCCCGGGAGGTGCGGCCATTCGCGGAGGTGACGCATCAGATCCTCGTAGGCGCGCTCTGGTGCGCTCCCCGCGGATGATTTGACCTCGACCAGGCGAGCGCACCCTTGGAAGCTGCACAACAGGTCGGCGTTCTTCGTATCGCCAAGGAGCTCGTCAATGTCGATAACCGTGATGTCGGCTGCTTCGAGGACGACGCGTGCCGTGTCCGCAAGTCGCTGCCCGCTCCCATACAGCAGGCCGTCGCGGACGCTGATCGCCGCGGTCTCGGCCGTCGCGAGCTCTTCGACAAGCCGTGTCCTGCTCGCACGGTACTCGGCATCGAGTTGAGCAAGCGCGGCCCGTGCCTGCTGCTCTCGGGTCGTCATCAAGGCGGGGTCCGCACCGAGATTCCGCCGTGCGCGCAGCATCGCGCCGGGGACGAGTTCCGGGAGGGCCTGTTCGACGAGCCAGTTCAGGAGCGGTGCCCACGGTGTCTCCACGGGCACGATGTAGCGGCGCTCGACACCGTCAGGGGAGATCCAGACCGCGACGACGGGCTCGCCGAGCTCGGTTTCGACGATCGACTCAAGCTCGCCTTGTGGGGGAAAGGACACACGTCCGTCATGTTGTTCCCAGGTTTGCCCTTCAAGTTCGAGCGCGCGCCACTTCGGCGCCGGCTTGAGGCTTAGCATGCGCAACGCGAGCAGGTGACCGATGTCGTCGAGGTCAGCCGCCGCACGGACCTTTGCGCCAAGACCGAGCGGGCGGCTGCTGATGGTGGATTCGACGCGTCCGAGTGAGAGCGAATCATCATGTGATGAGAAGAGGCTGCGGGCGTAGTCCGTCCCCCCGGTTGACCCAATGGGGCTGATGACGATTGCGAGCTCACCGCGGCTGGCAGCGCCTTCGCGAAACCGGTCGAACTCGTCCGCGCCTTGGTTGTGGAAGATGCTCGGTTGCAGCGCCGCAACGCAGTCAGCGGTGTCGAAGCCCACCCAGCGCGGTTCGATTCTGGTTGACGTCCAGTCGAAGTCGTTGCGCGCGATCGTGGGGCGCCGCCTGTCTCGGAGCCACGTTCCTGCGTCGTCTCCGGCCTCTCGTTGGCGAGCCTCGATCTCGTCCCAGGTGGATGGAGGTTCAGAGCCCACGTGAACGGCGATCGGCAGTTGGCTCATGCGTGCACCGCCGCTGTCGAGACGGTGAAGAAGTGCGTCAGCGACTGCATCTTGCGGAGGTACATCGGGGCGATCGTCAGGTGCACGCGCGCGGTGTCCTCATCGACCTTCCTCCCGGTTGGATGCCCCACTTCGTTGCGGGTGAGCCTGATCAGGTCGGCGATGGCGTCCATTGTGAGCGGATCGGCTAGGCCGTCTGGCAGGCTGCCGCGCACGGGTTCGATGCGCTTGCGGAATTCGGTCCACAGCGCGAAGTAGTTGCTTCTCGGGCGATCCAGTTCCTTTGCCATGGCCGGCGCCCCCGGGATCGTGGATGCAGCGAATGCCGTCGCCATGACGAGGAATGCGCGCTCGGCGGCGACACCGAGCATGACCGATGTGGCCAGATAGCAACGGGCGTTGAACGATTGCAGTGCCTCCGTCAGATACAGCTCGACGAGCTCATCGAGGTCGGTAATCTCCCGCCGGACCCGATCCAGGTATCCATCCGGATCACGTGGTTCCCAGGTGCCGCCCTCTGCAATCCTTCGTCCATCTGCGGAAAGCCGCCATTGCCAGTTGTCGGTTCCCGAACCTTGACCGGCGGTGTCGAGGTACACCATTCCGTCGGCGACCAGCGACCACAGCGCTTCCCACACTTCGGCCTCGCTGCAGCCGGCTTCTCTTCGTACAACTGCCGGCAAGTACGGACGTCCAAACCGACTGCTGCCACCGGCAGCGAGTTGCCGAAGAATGACTCGCCGAACTTTTCCCGTCATCCTTCTATTCGATCACCTTCGTCCGACGCAGAAGGGATACGACGCGGCGGTGATCGGATGGCGTGTCGGTGCCCCGTGGCAGGATCAATCCGAGCATCACTCTCTTCGCATTGGAGGCGTTCGTGCCTGAACTTCATCCGACGACCTTCTTGCAGGCCGCCGCTTGGGTGCCCGACGATGACCCCGAACGCCCGTGGGAGGAGGCGGCCGAATTGGCCGCCGAATGGATCTGGGCCCGAAGTGAAATCGAGGATGTGCTGCCGCTGCTCGTCACGAACACGTTCCAGAACGCGATCGGCATACGATGCCTCGGCGATATTGCCCGTCGAGGGGGTCAAGCCACGCCGCAAGGAAAGCAGCGGTTCGCTCCGGGGCCGGTCCTCGTCTACGTGCCCGATGCGAGATCGCTTCGTTTCGCGCTCGACTTGGCGCACGGTTGCTCGCTCGCGGTCGTCGAGAGCGTCAGCTTCCCGCTTTCCGAATGGGCCGCGGGCGCAGGTGCGCTCAACCTGCTCGATGGTTCCACCAGCGCCATCACTCTCCCCGCAGATGTCGTCGCTGATCTCGACCGAGCAGTCTTCTTCGGCGGCAACAACGGCTGGAGCGGGTCACACGAGAAGGCGCACGCACGAAGCCGCCTCGCCGCACACATCGAGTCCGGTCGGCTCTCCCCCGACGAAGCGGCGGCATACGTTATGTCGCAAGGGGTTTCCAACAAGGGCGCGACCCGGTTGCGCGTTCTACTGGAGAAGTGTTCATGAATACGGGTCACGGATGACACAGCAGACTTCGAACGCCGGCCGCAAGCCCGCGACCAGGCACCATGTGGTTCCGCGGTTTTATCTGGATGGCTTCGCCCGACAGCGCCAGATCGGTGTCGTCCAACTCCCCGGCGACCTCAGGTTCCTTCAGAACGTGTCGGACGCGACCGTGCAAAACAACTTCTACACCGTCGCCGGTCACCCAGACGGACCGGATGTGTTCGAACGGGCGATGGGACGCGTGGAAGCGGAAGCCGCGACCGTGCTCCGCAAGGTAGTCGACGAGGGTGTCTGGCCGCTGCCCGGGGACGACCGGGAGACGCTCGCCACCCTCATCACGCTGCAGATACTCCGAGAGCCGACGCAACGCCAGCAGATGCGGAACACCGCCTTGGCAGTCGCTCGCCTCCTCGTCGACACGGCGCGTCCCGAATGGCTCCAGTCACTCGCCGCGGAGAAAGGGGAGCAACTCAGCACGGAAGACGCGGCGCGCCAACTCGAAGAGCTGCAGGCAGCAGGTCCGATCGATGTGACGGTGTCCGCTGCCAGTCACGTCGGTCAGATCGGATACCTGCTCCCCCGCCTCATCCGCTACATCATGGGCCGACCCTGGGCGCTCGTTCGATTCGCCCGTCGTGGGCTCATCACGTCGGATTCCCCCGTCTCGCTGGTCCCCGACCCATCCATGCCAGCCCACATGCGCATGGGGCTCATGACCGCACGCGGGTTCACGTTCCCGCTCAGTCGGCGT
Source organism: Microbacterium sp. (assembly GCA_029239635.1). Taxonomy (GTDB): domain Bacteria; phylum Actinomycetota; class Actinomycetes; order Actinomycetales; family Microbacteriaceae; genus Microbacterium. Next base: position 16,298 of record JARBUN010000002.1, read on the forward strand.
ACCGCGCTCATGATGTCGTCTCCCGAACCGTTCATCAACGCGGGCCGCCACGTCGATGAGGTCGCTTCCGGCGCATTCGACCTCGTTCGGTCCGGGTCGACCCGCGACGAGCGCGCGATCAATCTCTCAACCGCACTCGGCGCACGAGAGCGGATCTACCACCACCCCGACGACGACGCGTTCATTCCTGAGGTCCTCCCCGACCCGGTCGACGACACCCTGTCTGCGGACGACATCTATCACGACTTCGACGAGGCATGGCTGACTGACGATTCGTCCGCCGAGTAGCGTCGCGACGTCCGCGGCCGTCCGCTCGATTCAGTTGAAGTGGAACGTGCGATAGGACGACCGAACGTTGAACCGTCGGCCTTCCTTCCGTCGTTGCAGGAACCCTGCGATGGTGTCGACGTCGTCTCCGCGCATTCCGAGTGCCCGGCACTTCGCTCGCACCTGGTCGACCGTAATCGAGGCCCAGCGCTCGGGCCGGTTCATCATGTCGGCCTTGAGCTTGTCCTCTTCGTTCCACTTCAGGCCCGACGAGTATCCGGCAGCCATGTCGGCGACGTGCTCGAGGATGCGGTCGACTCCGTTCGGCAACGGCTCGAGCACGACCTCTGCGGGCGGTGCCGGGTCGATGGTCTCGCCGGGGAACAGCTGGATCGGATTCACGTCCTTGATCCATTCGGCCGTCTCCTCGACGCCCCATTCGATGACGACGATCGCGTCGGCATCGGCGTTCCACAGGTCGTTCAGATGCTGACGATCAGGCCAGGCGTAGAGCACTCGCTGACCGTCGAAGTGCCCTCCGTGAAATCCGCGCCAGGCGTGGTGGTGCACGTTCGGCTGCGCAATCAGCCGCTTCAGGCTCTCGCTTTCCACTGCACGCCGCGGCGTCACGATCACCACAGATCCGCCCGGCTGCGTAAGAAGCCACTTCACCGCACGCGCGTTCTGCGCTTCGCGCGAGTCGTTCTCACCGAGTCGCGAGACTGCAATCGGAATCGTACCCATCGACTACCCCCATCCGTTCGTACCGTTCACGTTAGTCAGGGGCTCTGACATTGGACTCGACTGAGTGCTCTCCTGAACTCTTGGAAAGGTCGCGCATGGCGCGCGTCGAAAGGCGCCTCGATACGGCTACTAGGGTGACTCCCATGCGTTTGATACACGGGCTGGTGGTCCAGTGGGCCAGATGAAGCGATGGCTCGAAGAGATCGAGGCGCGCGGGTGGAACGATGTCGACAAGATTGTCTGCACTCGATGCGTCACGGACTATGCCCTCGTGGACGGTATTCGAGCCGACGACTGCTCTGCCGTCTGCGACTACTGTGGCTCGCGTCCCACCCCTTCCGATGCGAGCGCGCCCGTCTCAGTCATCCTCGATCTGATCGTCGACGGCTTTCGGACCGAATATGAAGACCCCGTGGAACAGGTCGTCTGGTCGTCCGCCGACGGCGGCTTCCAGATGGCACTCGATGACACCTACGATCTCCTCGAAGCGCACGAGGTCACCGAAGTCGGGGAGCTCATTAGTGACCTCGCCACCGCGATTGGACAATCCGAGTGGGTCCAGCGCGACCCCTACGCCGTCGCTCCAGCAGACGCTCTTCGATACGGGTGGTCAGAGTTCCGTGACCACGTAAAGCATCGGCGGCGATACTCGTTTCTACTTCAGGGCCCCTCCGCGAGCCAGGGCGCTGGCGAGATCACGATCAACGACGTGCCGGCTGCCGTGCTCAACGCGGTGAGCGAGGCCGGTCAAGTGCGGACCCTACCCGCCGGGACGAGATGGTGGAGACTGCGACCGCACGACGCGAACGAATCCTATGAGACAGCTGGAGACCTGGGTACGCCGCCCGACAGCGTTGCCCGCGACAATCGAATGAGCGGCAAGGGAATCGGTGCGTTCTATGGGGCGTCTACCGCACTGGGCGCCCAGCGCGAGGTCGCAAGCTACGCAGATCCGACGCACGTCGGGACCATCGGTCAGTTCGAGTTGCTTCGCGACATTACTGTTGTCGACCTGACCAACGCTCCTTGCGTTCCGTCGCTGTTCGACGTTGAGGACCGGCACCGTCGACCGGCGATACGGTTCATGCACGACTTCATTGAAGATGTTCGACGCGTCGCAGACCCGACTGACCGCCTCGACCTCGACTACATCCCGACGCAGATCATCTCCGAGTTCTTCCGGTACGAACTCGACGATCCGGCCGGACCAGTGCTCGGCGTCCTCTGGCGCTCATCAAAAGACGCTGACGTCACCTGCTGCGTCATCTTCGCTTCAAACTCCGAGATGGCTGGCCTCTCCACGGCACAGCGCTCCCACCTCCTCGGCCTGGATCCTGACTCCGTCCGCGTAGTCAGCGCTCCTCTCACAGCGGGCTTGTAGAAGCCGCCCAAGACAGGACGTGCGTAGAGTCGATCAATGGATTACGAACGAGTCGTCGGCCCCGATGGCATCGAGATCCGCATCCCGAAGGGTGTGGGGTATCGGACGTGCGCCGAGTGCGGGGGCGATTGCGTACCTGACCCCAGCCTCACCGGCGAAGGCGACGGAGTCCGGATCGCATTCGTATGCCCTGCCCACAGCGTCCAGTCGCTCGTCGACCCGTTTCAGGATCTTCGTTGACCTCCGCAGACGACGAGATCCAGAGCATGCTCAACGCATGTGCCGGGAGCTCGGCAGCGACGTGCCGTCACGCTCGTATCGCGCGGCCCCGCTACCGGTTCTTCCGGATGCCTCGTCGCAGGAATCGGATGGAAGCCGGTCGCTCAAGGATCCACCTTCTACTCGAGAGCCGCCTGCCGTGCGCCGATGTCCCGCCGCATGAAGACGACGATCGCGGCGACAGTCACTGCGGCGCACCAGGCGGCGAGGGTGATTCCGGCTGCGAGCACGGTGATGTCGGGCGGATTTAGCCAGTCAGAGGTCTGGTTCTCCCGGTCTATGAACATGAGGACGCCGGCGTTCGTCGGGAGGTACTGGAAGATCGGGAGTGCCATCATGAGCGGGGTGCCGCCGAAGGCGAGGACGATCATCATCACCAGTGCGACGGTCTGCGATCGGATGATGAATGCGATGCCGGTGCTGAGGATACCGAGCCCGGTCCACGAGCAGACGGCGAGGGCGAGGCTGGTGAGCAGCGTGCTCGCAGTACCGGTCGCGTAGACGGAGTGGACGCCGAGCGGGGCCTGCACGACCGTCGCGATGTACGCGGCGAAGAGCAGACCCAGCAGAGTGGTGACCATGGCCGACAGAACGAGCTTCGCCCCGAGGATCCGACCGCGACGAGGCGTGGCGAGGACGGTGGTGGTGAGTTGGCCGCCTGGGTACTCGGAGGAGGTGATGAGCACACCCACGATGGCGGCGAAGAAGGAGAGGTTCGCCATCGCGTAGACGCCGGCGGTCTCCGGGGTGCTCAGGCCGAGCTTCTCGACCGGCTTGGCTTCGACCAGGCAGTAGGCGAGGGTCAGCAGAGCGCTGGCGAGGATGATCAGAAGCAGCGCTCGGTGCGTTCGAATCTTGACGATCTCGCCGCGAAGGACGTCGATGAACGTCATCGCGCATCTCCCGTTTTCGCGCTCTGCTGTCGGGAAAGTTCGAGGCGCTCGAAGAATGCCTTCTCGAGCGTGCCGTGGGCCCGCGCGAGCTCGCTCACGTCGCCTTCGCCGATCACGCGGCTGCGGTCCATGAGCACGACCCGGTCGGCGATCATCTCGGTCTCACCCATGAGATGCGAGCTGAGCAGCACCGTCTTCCCGTCTCGGGCGAGCCCGGTGAGGAGCCCGCGCAGCCACTGGATGCCGATGGGGTCGAGACCATTCGCCGGCTCGTCGAAGATGACGACCTGCGGGTCGCCGAGCAGCGCCGAGGCGATCCCGAGCCGCTGCTGCATGCCCAGGGAGTACTCCTTCACTCGGCGCTTCCAATCCCGCGGCTGCAGGTCGACGAGTTCGAGCACCTCGGTGACGCGCGCGTCGGGGAGCCGGTTGGTGCGGGCGAGCCAGCGGAGATGGTCGACGGCACGGCGGGAGGGGTGCGCACCGGAGCCCTCGAACTGGGCCCCGACGACGCGCATCGGTGCGGGGTGGTCGCGGTACCGCCGTCCGCACACGGCGACGCTTCCGGCGTCGGCCCGGTCGAGGTCGCAGATGATGCGCATCACGGATGACTTGCCGGCCCCGTTCGGGCCGAGCAAGCCGGTGACGACGCCGGCTTCGGCGGTGAAGCTCACCTCGTTCGCCGAGGTGATCGCGCCGTGGGTCTTGGTCACGTTCGTGACTTCGATCATGAGTGGTTCCTTTCGCTGTGAATGAGGAGGACCATTTCGATCCGGCTATCGGACGTCACGCCGCGCGAACAGAACGGCACCGAGGATGACCACGGCGAGGACCTGCACCGTTGCGGCGATCAGCGTCCCCGACGGAGGCAGGACTCCGCCCTGGAGGTAGGCGTACTTGAAGGCCTGATCGAGTGCGCCCGAGAGCGCGGGGATCTGCGCTGTCAGCAAGTCGGACAGGCCGATCGTCCAGACGAGGATCGGCACGACCGTGAACGTGATGCTGCGCGTCGCCGCGACCAGCGACGCGGTGACGACCGCGATCACCACCCAGTAGCCGATCAGCCACGCGTAGAGGGCGAGGGAGATCGTTCCGGTCGAGTCCCCTCCCGCGACGGCCAGAGGAATGAGCGCCGCGAGGACGCACACGATTCCGGCGATGAAAGAGACGAGCACTGCAGTCACGAGCTTGACCGTGAAGAGCGTGCCACGGCGGGCTGTGGCGAGGAACGCGGTCTGGCGCGGTCCGATCGGGAGGTCCTGGCCGACGATCCATGCGCCCAGCAGGATCGGGATGACCTGCGCGTAGTGCAGCAGGATGAGCATGACGTCCGCGGTCGTCATCCCTCCCAGTTCGTCGCCGCGTCCTTGCGCGAGGAACTGACCCGCCTGGGTCAACACGAACACCGCCGCAGCGAGCAGGGCGACCACGCCGAGCAGGAGGGTGCGGCCGACCGGCGAAAACGACCGCGCCTTGTGCATCTCGGCGGAGAAGGCACCCGTCGCACGAGCGATGGTGGAGGAGGTAACGGTGGACATGCCCTCAACTCCACAGGAAGCCCCGAGAGCGCAGGATCACCGCCAGCGGTGAGATTCTCAAGACCAGAACCGGGTGCTCTCACCCCTGGGTGTGAGGTGCGGCTCGCCTGCGCTTCGTAGTCTTGAGGTCATGGAGACGACCTTGCGGCCCACGTGGGAGCGATCGCGAGCCTGGGTCATCGTCGTCTGCCTCGCCGCCGTGCCGGTCCTTGCCGCTCTGACGCTCGACTCGGGCAGCACCGGGCTCCTCGTCGCCGCGATCGGCTCCGGCCTGGTCCTCGTCTGCGGGGCCCTCGTCTGGGCTCTCCACCGCGTCCGACGGCAGCGCCGCGACTTCGAAGAACGCCTCGCCTCCTGGGCCGCGGACCGCGCGGTCGCACAGGAACGACTGCGGATCGCCCGCGACCTCCACGACCTCAGCTCCCACGGCCTCGGCGTCATCACCGTCCTGGCGACCGCCACGAGCTTCCTCGACGGCCCCGACGCCGATGCCCGACGTCAGCGCGCGATGCTCGACATCGAGCGCGTCGGTCGGTCGACCACGGCGGAGCTGCGCCGAATGCTGACCTTGTTGCGCACTCCCGCCGACGACCCCGCCCCGCTGCAGCCCGCCGACACGCTCGCGGCCCTGCCCGGCATCATCGATACCGCCGAGCGGGCAGGGCTGATCATCCAGACCACGATCGAAGGTCTCGATAGCGTCGATGGCACCACCGACGACGACCTGTCCCCCAGCGTGCAGTTGACCATCTGCGCCGTCATGCGCGAAGCACTGACCAACGTCGTTCGGCACGCCGGCCCCACCACCGTCCGCCTCGCGATCACCCACACACGTGGAGTCGTGCACGTGACGGTCGACGATGACGGGAAGCAACCCGGGTGGCAGCCCGAACCCGGAGCAGGGCACGGCCTCACCGGACTCCGCGAGCGCGTCGGGACCTATGGCGGCACCCTCGCCGCGTCTCCGTCCAGCCACGGGTTTCGACTGCGAGCCACCATCCCGACCGGGGCCAGCACGTGAGCGAACGACCAATCAGCGTGTTGCTTGCCGACGACGACCCGCTCATGCGACAGAGCCTGCGCATCGTGATTGACAGCCAGCTCGACCTCCAGGTCGTCGGCGAAGCCATGAACGGCGTCGAGACCATTCGGGCCGCACGAGAGTTCGCGCCCGACGTGATCCTGATGGACATCCGTATGCCCGGATCCGACGGCATCCACGCGACCCAGGCCATCACCGCCGATCCTGCGCTGAACGCTACTCGGGTGCTCGTGCTGAGCATGTACGAACTCGACGAGTACGTCTACGGTGCGCTCAGAGCCGGAGCGAGCGGCTTCCTCCTGAAGGACGCGCACCCCGCCGCGCTGCTCGAGGCAATCCGCCGCGTCCACGGAGGCGAGTCGCTATTCTCACCCTCGATCCTCAACAAACTCGTCGCGACGTACGTCACGGAGTCCAGCTTTGCTCGCAACGGCACGGCGACGCCCAGGCTCTCAACGCTCACCCCGCGGGAGACCGAGATCCTCGCACTCATCGCGGACGGGCTGTCCAACGACGAGATCACGGCCGAACTGCACATCTCGGCGAACACCCTAAAAACGCATATCGGCAACCTGCTCGCGAAACTCCACGCCCGCGACCGGGTCCAGCTCGTCATCACCGCTTACGAACACGGGCTCGCCAACGTACGCAACCGTTCCTGACGCCGCACATCCTCGGTGTGGGGAGCAGCAGGATCCTTCCCCTAGCTGAGCTTCGGCCCACCAACACGGACAGCGAGTCCCGGGAGATCGTCGCGTTGGCGAATCTGGCTGTCCGAATCGCATTCACCTTGCGCCGATAAGGTCGATGCGGGGGTTCGAACGCGACCAGACCTCGCCCATTAGCGTCGTCCGAGCCTCCACTCGCAAGGCCCGACATGACAGCCCAACGAGGCGAGGATCGGGTCGAGCGGTTGGCCGCAGACTCGACACGACACCCGAACCTGCTCCGGCGCACGCGAAGGTTCGGTTAGAGCGACCTCCTCCGTCTGAGTCGATGGTTGAGCCGGCGGTGCAGGACGCCCGCGCAGTGGATCGCGTCCGGCGAGTTCCTCTCGTTGTCGTCGAAGCTCCGCGATCCGTTCGCTGCGAGCCTCCCGCTCCACCTGTCGTGCTTGCTCCGCGACGAGGCGTTCAGCCCGCTGACGCTCTCGCTCAGCTGCAGCCCGAGCGAACGCTTCACGACGCCGATCCGCCTGCTCTGCTTCGCGGGCGAGTTCCGCCTTTCGTCGACGCGACACCGCAGCGAGCCGACGAATCAGTTCCGACGTGACACCGTCGTCGCACATCTCGGCGCCAAAGATCGGGCCGACTGCTAGGTCGAACTCCCGCCCGGTCGCGAGGCAAGGTTCGTCGCTCCATGGACTTGTTGCCACGCCGATCTGTGCCGTCTCCGGGTTCAGGAAGGTGACGCGCATGCCTGATTGGCGTAGCTCCTCCTGGGTGTCGTCGAGGCGGTACGGGCCGATGGCGTAGCTGGAGCGGCTCTTGTGCACTCGGGTGTGGCCCCACAGCCAGATGTCGATGATGCCCTGGGCGACGTATCGCTCGTGCCGCTCGCGCCAGGCATTCACTGACAACGGCGCGTACTGGACCTCGAAGGCTGCCCTACGCCCCGACGGATGGGTGAGCAACACGTCGGCGACGTTCGAGCGCTGCGTGTCCGTCGCCTCCTCAACGGCGACTGATTCCGCTCCGTAGAGGTGGCGCAGCCATGCTGCGACGACTGCCTTGCCCTGCCGGTGATTTATCGACTCCGGCGCGTGCTTCCCGCCGCCGCGGAAGTGCACGAAACCGTCGCGGCGCCTCGCACGGGACGCCGTTGTCAGGTCCGGCGACGGACAATCCTCGAACATGCAGCGAAGCTCCTGCTTCGCCCAGTTCCGAACCTCTCGTGCGCGGCCGTCGTCGAGCACATACAGCTCCCCCGCGCGATCAGGATCGCGGTAGGCGGCCGCGATGAGGCGCGTCTCTCCGTCGCCCAGGAAGGATGAGATGTCCTCAGCCCTGTGCAGCGCAACCGACCCCATCGTCCTCACCCAAGATCCAACGCCCGGTGCGCGCACAGCGGGCGGTACGCCAGTCTTCGGCCGAGTGTTGCAGGAACGTCCGACATCAGTGCCAGATGATCTCGACGGCGCCAGCGCCTGTCGCAAGACTAGTGGTCGTGTATAAGCCGCTCACCGAAGGCCAGCTCGCCGTTCTCCGATGGGTGGCAGCGGGGCGACCGAAAGGCGTGTACGACGAGGGTTTCGAGCATCGCATCACCGCCCGGGCGCTTGAGCGTCGAGGGCTCGTCAAGGTGCGCGGGAGCGGCCACTCATGGACAGCTGCCCTCGCCTTCGGCGGCCGCTATTACCTGGATCACGGTCGCTACGAACCCAGCGAGGAACCCGAGTTGGCATCCTCCGCGCCGCCTCGACGAAGCCTCGCGCGCAAGAAGCCACCCGCCCCCGCGCTCGTCGAGATAAATGACCTCGTGGGTCTGCTTCGAGCCGCCGGCGGCGTCCTGCGTCTCGACAACCCAACCGATGTCGACCGGGTGAGCTATCGGCAAGCGGTCGAGGAGGCGCGAGCGGCGGGCGACCTCTCGTTCAACGACCGACTGAAAATCACTGGAACCAAGAGCGGGCCGCTCGTCGTCGAACTCCTCCAGACCACCGACGCCGCCGAGCCGTCGATCGCCGTCCCAAGCGAGCCCGATCCGCAGAATGAAGCCGTTCGTGCAGCCAAGACCAGGCTGAACAACGTCAGCGATGCCACGCGACCGAGGGCGCTGACACTGATTCAGGCGATCGCCGAGGAATGCGCCGCACGCGGATGGTCGATGGCATTCGACGACGAGCCCGGTTTCGCGATCATGATCGGCGAAGACACCTTTCGCTGTTTCCTGATTGAGGAACAGGAGAAGCGCGATGTGTTTCCGGAGGCGGCCATCGCAGAGCGCAAGTACGAGTGGCAGCGGGTAAGCCCGACGCGCATGGATGTATATTCCAAACGCCTGCGCCTCGACATCGGCCAGGGCTACCACACGCGATGGTGGGCCGATCGGAAACGATGGACCCTGGTCTCGAAGCTGCCCGACTTCTTCGGCGCACTCGACGAGATGAGCAGTGCAGAGCGCGAACGGCGTGCCCGACTGGCGCAGGCGCACCGCGAGAACCTAGCCCACTGGGAACAAGCTGTTCCTCGTGCTCGCGAACGACATCTTCGCTCCCTCAACGCCGAGCGCGCCCAGATGCAGCTAGCGGCGTGGAAGCAGGCGAACGAACTGCGCGCCTACGCCGACGCCGTCGCCTCCTGCGTCAGCGACGCCAGTGGCGAGGAGGCAGACGTCGAGGCGGCCGAGTGGGCGGTCTGGCTCCGCGCCGAAGCCGATCGCATCGACCCGCTGACGGACGATGATCAGCTACGCGTGGAGTCCCCCGCCGAGGTCAGCACCGCAGAGCTCGACAAGTACATGCCGAAAGGCTGGACCTCGCGTCGGCCGCCGCATCCTCCGACGCGGCTACCGTCGTGATTCGCGGGCCTCGTTCAGCGGAACGCCGAACCGGCGCTCGAGGCTCACCGCTTGCTCCTTGAGGCCCGCCTCCCGGAGCGTTCGGATCGCCTCGGACAGGAGCACATCCACGCGGACGACCTCCTCCCGGAGCGCCATGAGCTCATCGTGACGGTCGATCGCGTCCTGTCCGCACCATCGACGGAGCAGCTCGCGGGTCGGCTTCCCATACGGCTGCTCGGCATCCCACTTTGCCGCCTGCTCAGGCTCGATGTAGAAGGAACGGCCGCCGCGGCCACTGCTCGTGATCCTCTCGCCATGCATCGCCTCCTGGCGTGCCTTCGCCTCCTCCTCTTCGACCTCGCACAGGATCGACTCGGGAAACAGCTCGCAGGCACGACGCACAATCTGTTCGGTCGTCGCCCACGGCACCAACAGCGCACCGTCCTCTTCGAACGCGGCCGGCTCGGCTCGCAGATCGGCTTCATCGAGTAGGAGGCGCCGCGCGAGGCCCTGGAGGTCGACGATGCTGGTGACTCCGGGGTAGCGATACACGGGCGCGGCCAACGACTCATCGATCAGCGTGCGCATCACCTGATCGACGGCGTACTCCTCAGGCGCGTCGCGTAGCCCCGGGTGGGTGTCGACTGCGTCCCACCGGGCTTCGCGGGCCATGAACTCCCCGACCTCGCTCCACGGCACCTTCAAGCGTGCGGGCGGCACCCAGTCCTCACGGCCCTCCGCGTCGTCGCCGACGAAGAGAACTAGCACTCGTGCCGGCTTCTGCGTACCGACGCGTTTCACTTCGACTTCGACCAGCGGGTCAATGCTGCGTGCCCGATATGCCCAGTGCTCCCCTGATTCCATGGCCTCATCATCGCCGAAAGCGGCCGCGATCGTTCTGCCGTTGTGATCGGATTACGCGTTTGCTCACGTAGAGATCCCTCTTGCGAGCCGGATGCGGCGATCGTTGAACCGATTCCCTTGCCATCGAGAACGAACAGTGTGAAGTGGCGGCTCGGCGTCTGTTCAAGTGCGGCGGAAGCGCTACGTTATGAAGCGTTCAGCAGATCAGCGACACGGACGTCGCAAGTGAGGAGGCTCTGATTCTTGCCATCGTCGATGCGAACATCCTCATCCAGGACCCGCTTCTGCGTGACCGCAAATGGAAAGCCGCGAAAGCCGCGATCACGGCTGGACGGTTGCGTCTGGTCCTGCCCGAAGTCGTGAGACGCGAGGCCATAGGCGGGTTCCATCGAAATCACGACGAAAAGATCCGGCAGGTCCGGGCTCTTCTGAGAAAGTCATCGAGCAGGGCCAAGGAAGCTGCCGACGCGCTGATCCAGACCTACATCGACGAGAAGGCGGGATACCCATCCATCCTGGATGCCCGCATTAGCGAGATCGGGATCGAGGTGGCCTCACTTCCCGATGTCGATCACGAGGAACTGACGCAACGTGCGATTGACCGCACGCCGCCGTTCAACGAAACGGGTGGCGGCTACCGGGATTCGCTGATCTGGTTGACCGCGCTCGAGCAGGTTGAAGATCACCCATTCGATGACTTGACGATCCTGTCCAAGGACTCGATCTTTGGCAAGCGGAAGCAGACGCTCGAGGAGGAAAGCCGCCGAGAAACGGGCGCATCCCTTGTAGTCGTAAGTTCGCTCGCCGCGATGGAGTTCCCCGGAGAGTATGACTCCGGCGAGTTCGAATTGTCTGATTTGGATCTCACCTCGGATGACATCACCGAACAGATCCGTGAGGCTCTCATCGGCTTGGACATCTCTCGTTGGAGTCCGCCGGGTCCGGAGCAGGCGGAGGTGCAGCACGTAGAGAGAGTCGACCTGCAGCCTGAGGCGATTAGGGTGAAGAAGCGCTACGGAGAGTCCATCTACGAGATCAGCGCCGATGCTGTCGCAGACATCGATGCGACCGTGTTCGTGATCATCGACGGCCCGGGGGAAGACCTCGAGCTCTCGCAGATGTCGGCTCGCTGGGACCTCAGCTTCCGGTGGCGTGGAGAAGCCGTAGGCGAGAATACGCGTTTGGAAGACAGCGGCACCATCGAAGTATTCGGTATCGAAGAACGGCATTATCCCTACCGATAGAAGATCTGTCCTTTGTCTGCAAGCCCGACACCGTGGGGCAGAACTCGCACCAGCGACGTCCATCCCCGATGGGCTTCACCAATCAAACGACGTCGGGGATCCTTCGCCAGTCTCCTCGTGAACTACTGACCACAGGAGGGCATCCGCTCGAGAAAGCCCTCCCTGACTGTTCACCAACAAGCCGCAGGTCAGGGCCTGGAGGGAGCGGGCAATATCCTGATGTGGTGACCGAGGCCGATCCCCCTATCCGTGGCACCATCTCCGCATTCGGCCTGAGCGAGACCTTCAAGGGTGAAGTCTGGCACTACACGGATTCGGCCGGCCTCGTGGGAATCCTGACCAGCAGGACGCCGGACCCGCCGTTGGAGTTGGTTCCAGGCTCTCCGCCCGTGCAGGTGTGTCCCAACGGGACGCTCCGGGCGACTGCAGCCACGCAACTGAACGACTTCAGCGAGCTGCAGTACGGCGCACGACGAATTCTCGACTGGTACGAGTCCGAGGAGAACGCGGCCGCCGGCACGATCCGGGAGCATGTGCCCATCCGCATTGTGCTCAACGACCTTCTGAAGCATCTTGCCGAGAACCCCGCGTACGTGTGCTGTGCCTCCACTACCCGAGACTCCCTCGAGCACTGGCGCGGCTACGCAGGAGAAGGTGGCTACGCGGTCAAGCTCGACGCGTTCGCGACCTATACGCTTATTGGCCGCCCCTCCGTCGACACCGGCTTTATGGTGTCACCCGAGTGGGTCAAGGTCCGCTACAAGCCCGCCGAACAGGACGAGCTCATCCGGTCCGTCTTCGACCTTCTCCTGGATCCGACGAAGCAGATGGGGATGATCGCCAATTCGGAGGATCAGCCGGCAGCAGTCCTTGTTGTCCAGTCTCATCTCGCAGGTCTCGCCACAGCGCTGAAACATCCGTCCTTCGAGAAAGAGGACGAAGTGAGACTGATCGTGCAGCGCCCCTCGAGCGTGGTCCCCGACTTCCGTTCCTCTCGACGCGGACCCGTGCCGTACCTGACACTGGGTCACGCTCCGCTGGGGAACGCTCAGTCTCCAACGGTCTTCGCACCGTTGCCGGTCAGCGACGTCCTCGTCGGGCCGCCGACGGGGGACGCCATGGAACAGCGCGTACGAGGCACTCGGACTCTGCTCGACGCGACCGGGCGGACTTGTGTCCCTGTGAACAGGTCGGACATACCGTTTCTGCCATGACCTTGCTTCCTCGACGAGGTCGGCCGCCCGCGTTTCTACTGAGCGGAATCGCTCTTTGCGGAGTATGTGAAGCTCCGCTTCGAGTCGGCTCACACAAGTCCGGAACAAGGCGCCTCGACGCCGACGGGCCCGTGCCCCGTTACCGCGTCTACGAATGCGCCAGCCCGCGGACGTCCGGCAGCGCAGGTTTCCACGTTGCCATCCACCAAGAGAACCTGGATCGAATCGTCGTCGGAGCCCTCCTCGCTCGAATCCTCGACCGAGAGTTTCAGCTGCCCCGGCGATTGCATCGAGAAGACTGCGACGGCGCTGAACGCTCCGCACTCCGCGCGCAGATCGAGAGTTATCGCGACTGGCTCGAGATCGTGCGAGTGGAAGCAAAGGCCATGGGTCGTCTTCAACTTCTGACCAGCCAGGAGCTGATAGTTCTGCCGAAGATCCTCGCGGCGGAGACCCGGATTGCGGCGCTTGAGGAGCCTCACCCTCTGGTGCAGTTGTTAGCGACCGCGCATTCTTTTCGGCGCTGCTGGAACGGGTTTGAGCTTGCCCAACAACGTGATGTGATCGAAGCGCTGGTTCTGCCTGTCGTGGACCCGGTACCAGTAGGCGAACGCGGACGTCGCGGCCCAAATGAGCGTCGGGTCAGGTTCGTCTGGCGCTAAGCCGAGGCACGCGGCCTCGGGAGCTCGCCCGGGATCTCATTGCCAGCGACCAGTATTCGATGAAGATGGGTTGTTGCGGCACGAGCAAGCTCATGACGCCTGACTCCACAGCCTGCAGTAGGCAAGTGTCGCCACTCTCAAGCGCTCGTCGACAGGGAAGCCCGCCTGTCAGTCACGGGGAGTGGATTCGAGCAGGCTCAGCGCACTCACACCCAATTGCTCCGCCAGCGCATCGACGGAATCCAGCGTGAGATTCCGCTCGCCTCGCTCGATCCCAGCCAGGTAGCGAGGGGTCACGCTCAGCTGGAGCGCGAGCGCTTCTTGCGTCAGACCTCGACCTTGGCGCAGGTCGCGCAGCCGCGCGCCCAGTAGCGACCGAAGGGAGCTTGACACCCTTCAAGCGTCTCGCTAGGAACCCATCCGTTCCAGGTAGTTATGACTTCCTGTTACCCTCTTTACAAGGGGGGTCGCTACAACCACTCGTCGACTAGACTCGACTGAAGAAACAATGCGCTGATCTGGGGTTTACAAACCGAGCCACCTTAGCAACGTTGTCACGGCGCTCACCCATATGAAGAAGGCGATTTAACTGCCCGAGACCGCCGTGAGGTGAGAGAGGGAGGATGCGGTCATGGCCGCGTCGGTCGCGGCATCGAGGCTCGAGGTGTCGCCCACCGCGAGTCCCGGCACGAGTCCCGCCCCGGGCTGCGGGAGACCCCGGGTCGACGCGATGAGACCGTCGCGCAACGCCTCGAACCACGCCCACACCCCCTCCGGCGGTGGGGCGTCGAGCACCTCTTGCGCGCGGAGGACGAGGATCGCCCTCTCCCCCGGGCGTGCCGGGATCGCTCGGCCGGTCAGATGCATCTCGCTCCCGAGCCCGGATGCCGCAACAGCGGCCCGACCGCCCGCATCCACGCCGACGCGGGTCGGGATGCCCCCGGTCACGGTCACCGCTCCTGCGCTGACGCGCGAGGCGACCGCGTCGAACCAGGCACCGCCGTCGGTGGACCCGGACACGTGTCCGACGATAGTGAGGTCGACGTCGAGTTGGCGGCCGCCCTCCACCTGCAACGCGGCGATCTGCGCACGCACCGGGGCCGCGGCAGCGACGCTGCCCCCGGACGCCGCGGCGCACGCGAGCGCCACGGCGGCGACACCGAGGGCCGGATGCCGAACCCGCACGAACACCGCCGCACAGAGGACGGCGACCATGGTCGCCGCCACGGCCAACCCCGCCAGGTCGGGGGCCGAGGTCGCGACTCCCGCAGCGGCCCAGGTCACGAGCGCCACCGCGGCGGGGCGGAGGGCACGGCGCTGCAGGGGCGTCATACCCGCACCAGGTCTCGGAGTCCGTCGAGCATCTTCTGCCCGATCCCCGGCACCGAGCCCAGATCATCGACGCTCGTGAAGCGACCGTTCTCCTTCCGCCACGCAATGATGCGGTCGGCGATCGCCGGCCCCACGCGTGGCAACGTGTCGAGCTGTTCGCGCGTCGCCGTGTTCAGGTCGATCAGGCTTCCCGCGGCCGTCCCGGGAGCGGTGCCGGAGCTGTCTTCGGGCGTCGCGCCGGCCACGGGCACCACGATCTGCTCCCCGTCGGCGACGGGGCGCGCGAGGTTCACCCCGGCACGTTCGGCGTCGTCCCGGAAGCCGCCGGCGCGGGCGATGGCATCCGCGACCCTGTCGCCGGCCTCGAGGCGGTAGAGGCCGGGGGCGCGCACGGCGCCCGCGACGTGCACGTACAGGCCCGCCGCGGGAGGAGCGGATGCCGTGGTGAGCGGTGAGGAGGCGGCGGAGACCGTCTGGTTGCCGGAGACGCCCCGCAGCATGCCGATCCCGATCGTGACCGCGAAAGCGAGCAGGATCAAGACGATCACGGCGCCGACACCGAGCCGGCGACGCGCACGGAGCGCATCGGGAGGACTCTCGGGGGTGTCGGTCACCCGGCCACCCTAGAAAGCGCGAGAAGCCGGGCGCGGGGACGCGCACGGCATCCGTGGGCCGTTCGCTCGATTCAGCGGATGGGGAGGAGTCGTCGCTGCGCGGGGGCGCGTCCGCGCAGACGGGCGGTTCGGGCCGTCCGCGCGAGGGTGAGGGGCGTGGGGTGTCAGGTCCGCGGGGCGCCCACCTCGGTCGACGGACCGACGCTGAGCATCGGCACGAAGTACTTCATCAGAGACGCGGGTTCGCGGACCGGTTCTCCGTCGACACAGACCCACGCGTGCGCACGGAAAGGGTCGATCGCCGCGCCGGCGTGCCATTCGGGCCACTTTCCGTACGTCCAGCAGAACAGCGCGGTCGCCGTGGCGCGATCCAGGCAGTAGCGCCCCGCGCATCTGCGGCTGACCGAGACGACCGCGTCGAGGCCGCGCTCGACGAGCGCTCGATCGGCGGCTTTTCGGCCCCGTGCGAGCCGGGTCAGCAGATGTTCGAGTCGATCGGGCTGCTGCCGGACCAGGAGGAAGACGAGGGGGAGCACGAGGAACGCGCGGAGACGATCCGTCGCCGAGAGACGTTGCCGGGCCTCGAGGGGAACGACGATGTCAGACACGGACGAGGACCCCCTCGCCCGCGAGGCCGTCGAGCATCTGGTGGAGGTCGTGGGAGATCTGCGCCGCGTCGACATCGGCGTACCGCTTCCGCAGGTGATCGAGGATGCCGTCCACGGACTCGCCATCGACCAGGAGGCGGAGGATGCGCGTTCCGGCTGGATTTACCTGGCGGTACTGTCCGGAGCGGCGGCTCAGGAGAACGCCCCCGTGAGTGACCTCCTTGAAACTGACATCGTCGGCCAGGTGGTAGCTGTGCGACATGGCGCTCACCTTTCGTTCACGAGGGTCATGTGGTCTGCGGAGCGGAGCCATCTCTCGGTCGCCAGGAGGAACTCGAACGGGAAGAAGTGCTGCGCCTGGGGTTGCATGCTCCGCAGATACGTCTTCAGGCGCGCGACGTCGACGAGCCCGCGCCGGCCCAGGTGGAAGTCGTCGGCGTGGGCGGCGATGGCCCTCCGGTGCTCGTTGAACGCGGCGTAGATCAGCGAGATGTAGTCGCCCTTGGACCGTCGGTTCAAGAAGGGCTCGGGGACGACGCCCGCGGCGGCGGCGGCGAGACCGGGCTTGAAACGACGAGTGTTCAGGCGATCCAGCAAGCGGACCTGCAGCGCGAGCTCGACCACGGCGTCATCGAGGAAGGGGGCTTCATAGCGGACGCCGACCTCGCGCGTCTGTTCGTCGAGCGCGCGATGGATCTGACCGTTGCGGGTGATCATGCCGTACGCGACCGCGTCGCTGGCGAACGCGGCATCCAGGTGCGCATCCGCCGTGTTCTCGAGGATCAGGCTCTGCGCGGCAGACAGAGACGTCTGCGTGGCCCACGGTGAGAGGGAGAACGGCACGTCCCACGCCGGTGCGGGCCGCTCGAAGTCCTTCGTGCCCAGCGAAGCGGTCTCCCGCACGAGCCACGAGTGCGGATCATCCCTGTTGAGTGCCGCACGCACGGTCTTCCCGAGGGGCCAGCGATGAAGGGTCGCCATCCCCCGGATCGCCTCGTAGAGCGCCGCAGGCGCTTCACGCCGCAGACCGGGGAGGACGGCTTCATCCGGGTAGAAGAGCTCGTCTCCTCCCGACCCGGCGAGGTGGATCGTGCAGCCTTGCTCGCTCAGACGCTCGGCCATCGCGCGGTGCATGCCCTCGGTGCGAATGGACGGCTCCGGCTCGGCTGCGAACCGCTGATCGGTGACGTGCCAACCGGCGAACCAGCGCGGGAACTCCTCGTGCGACACTCGGATGTGGCGACTGCCCAGCGCCTGGGCCGCGGCATCCGCCCACTCGGCATCGTCGTTCATCTCGACGCTGATCCCCAGGTGCAGCGTCGTGAGCTCGTTCACGTGTTCGCGAGCGAAGAACGCGAGAGACGTGGAATCCATGCCCCCGGAGAGATCCGTGCTCAGACGGGACCGGGCGTGTCGCGATCGCGCCTCGACGGCATCGTGCAACGCGGTGGTGAGAGCCGCCGTGACCTCGCTCTGCGGCACGTGTCGCCGAGGGAGAGACCACCGTTCTCGAACGTGAAGCGGACCCGTCGCTGCCGCGCGCAGCTCGTGCGTCGGCAGGACGTTCTCGATCCCCCGCCAGTAGCTCGCGTCTCCGAGGGGCCACGGTGCGCGCGGAGCGACCAGGGCGAGCGGAACGCGCTCCTCGCGGAGGGCCGGCCGGAACATGTCGACGAGCAGCCCGAGGGAGTTGGAGGCGATCGGAGCATCCGGCTCGGTCGAGTACGACAGGCGCCGGAAACTCGACAGCGTGCCGAACGCCCGGGTCATTCCGGCAGAGGTGGTGACGAGGGTGAAGAACGCCCCGGCGATCGCGCGGTGAATCGCCGCGAAGTCCGGTTCCTCACCACCCGCTTGGAGCCACGCGCGAAGATCCTCGTCGCCGGCCCCGACCGTCCCGAGGAGCACGACACGGAACCTCTCATTCGCCGCCTGGACGATCTCGTCCTCGTCCCATGAGCCGACGATCCAGGGTCGTCCGGAGAAATGCGGGACGTACTTCGGCAGCCCCGCGGAGGGGACGGGCCCGACGACCTCGCGGTCGGGATAGAGCAGGAAACGCATGATGTCGACTCGATCTCTGGGAGGGATGGTGGGAGCGGCCGGAACGACCGCCCCCACCCGGGTCAGCCGTGGCTCAGAGCCACCAGCCGAGGACGTCGGTCCAGTAGCCCTGGGACGTGAAGGCGGTGTCCTTGCGGAAGTCGCCCACGACGAGCACCTGAGGCTTCTCGTAGGGTTCGGTCATCTGTCTCACCTCCTCCCCTGTTCGAAGACCACCGCGGAGTGCGGGGAGTCGATGCCGCCGGACCCGTCGTCGGGGTCCGGGGTGGTCTCGCGGATGCCGGACGGGGATCGCGGATCGCGGTCGGGCCGGAGCCTGCGCCTCAGCGCAGACAGGGCGGTGCCCGTCCCGTCACGCCCCGTGCCCCGCGGCGCAGCCGGGAGGCAGGCGACGGCGACTGCCCCGATCATGACGAGAGCGAATGTCCAGAGCCCGATGGTGACGATGATCCCGACGTGGAAGACGATCACGAGAAGCAGTGCGACGCGACGGAGCCTGTCGGTCCCGCAGAGGATGATCACGCCGACCGCGATCTCGAGCACGATGGACCCCCACGTCACGGCGAACACGAGAGCGGGCACCGACATCAGCGCCACCCCGAGGTCGCGAACCCAGCCGGCGGCCCCGAACATGTTGTCGCGGAGGACGTAATACTCCGCGGTGCCCGAGAGCCAGTCGGAACTCGCGAACTTCCCGAGGCCGGAGTGCAGGTAGATGCCCGCGACCTGGAGGCGAACGCTCCAGAGTGCCGCGTAGGCGATGCCGCGCGCGGAGGGTCGGAGCGGCGATCTCGGACGCGTCCAGTGCCACCAACGGTCATCGGTGAGGCACATCGGGATGAGCAGAAGCGCGACGACCTTGGCGGCCAGCTCTCCGCCGTCGGGCAGGGCGATGCTCCCCGCGATCGAGAAGGTGACCCAGGCATGCACGATGCCCGTCGCGCGGGGAAGAAAACCGGATGCCACGACGAGCAGGAGGATCAGCATGATCCCGTGCCGCGTCGACGGAGCGAGGACATCGCCCCCCACGCAGTACGCGCTGATGGCCTTCACTCCGTCGCAGTACGGGGCGGCCGGTTGATCTCCCACCGGCACGAGAAGCGCACGGGGGTCGGTGAAGGCGAGGAGCACGATCTGACCGGAGGCGAGAACCGTGCGCGCGACGCCGAACCAGGGCCGACGGTGATCGAACGTGGAGAGGGTGGAAAGCAAGCTCAAGATCCTTCTCCGTTCGCGGGGCACACGACATCGACCAGAGCGACCTTGTCGACGATCTGCTCGTGAGCCGAGGGGAAAGCGCGGTAGCTCCAGGGGCTTTGCCGTTCCTGGGTGAGAAGCACCGGTCCGCACAGGGTGGGAAGCGGGCTCGTGTTCACGAGCTCGACCCGCTCGCCGCCGAGCTCCGCACCGCAGGAGACACGAAGCGTCGCGCACTCCTGCCACTCCGTCACGGCGTTCGCGAGGTTCGCCAGCTCCGGTCCCTGCGCGCGCTGGTTCCGGGTGAGACCCCACGCGTTCTCGATCCGTGTCTGCGGGGTCGACAGCAGGCTGACCGGTGAGGAATCCGACGCCGTCGCGTAGACGCCGAACTGGTTCCCCTGAAGGTCCTTCGTGAAGAAGTTCCAGCCCTGCGAGACGAACGCGCTGTAGTTGTTGCGGAAGTCCTGTCCCATGCCGAGAGAGATCGTGGTCGGGGGGACGGCGACGAGCACGGACAGAAACAGCACGGGAAGCGTGACCGCGAGGGTGAGGACGAAAGCCACGATCGAACCGCGATGGGCGGCGACGTCACCGCGAGAGTCGGACATAGACATGCCTCTCCAAAGGAGGGGTGCCCGCCTGCGCGGCGCGGCGCGGGCGGGCACCACGGGTCAGGGGGCGATGGTCGACGCGATGGCCGCCGATGCCTCTTGACGGGTCAGCCGATCGTCCGAGGCGAGGGTCGCCGACGGCGTGCTCGGTCCCACATACGCCACGATGCGGGTCGACACCACGGCGACGACGAGGGCGACGGCGAGGGCGAGAGGCCAGACCAGGCAGTACGCGGTCGCGGAGCCGTCGTCATCCGAACCGACCTTCCAGTCGTCCGAGCTCTTCACGTACTCGATCATCGAGTTGTTGTAGACCGTCAGCGCGGCTTCCACGGCGACCGGGTCGCCGCTCTGCAGCGGTTCCGTCACCTGAGCGTGGAACTCCGGGTTGACCTGCGTCACTCCGGCCACGATCTCATCGACCAGCTCCGTCGGCGGCGCCTCTGCGGCGAGACCGTCATAGCCGAGTTCAGCGATCAGACCCGGGTGTTCGGCATCGATGGTGCCGGAGCCGAAGGCCAGGAACTCCACGACCTCGCGATCGGTGTAGTCCCCGGCGGTGACGTCCGCGGCGACGGTCAGCGGCGCGTCTCGGCTCGCACTGTCGGCCGATGCGGCCGTCGTCCCGGCCAGGACGAGGGCTCCGGCGGTGATCGCCACCAGGAGCGGTTTGCCTGCGTTCTTCATGAATCCTCACTTTCCTTGCGAATGATGTCGGTATCGCGTCGTGCGACGACTCGGCATCCGTCGTGCCGTCGACGACCGGTGAGCGTGGTGTCAGAACCACCAGCCCAGGAGGTCGGGCCAGCCGCCGCGACTTGTCAACGCCGTGTCGCGGCGGAAGTCGGCGACGAGCACTGCACAAGGCGCTTCGTAGAGGTCGTCCATGGATAATCACCTCCCCCAGGTGATGCGTCGATGGTCAGAGCCCGGAATCGTCGTGACGCGCGGCTGAGCGTGGCGCGATGCCCGAGCAGGCATGCTCGATGCCGTCGCCCCGGTACCGCTCCGCGTGGAGCGACACGTGAACGAGGTCACGAGATGGTCAGGACGCGGAGTCGCCGCGCCGGCGAAGCGGACGGGAATGCGATTCAGGCAGAGCTGCGCATCCGCTTGTAGTTCCGTCCCGCACGATGCGCGGGGATGATTCCCAGAAGGGTCCAGAGAAGCAGCCACCCCAGTCCCGCCCCCAGAAGGGCCGGGGCGACGCTGTTCAGCCCGAACACCGTCAGCACGAGGGCGACGACGGCCGCGGTACCTGCGCCGACGCCGCCGGCCGCGGCGAAGGGGGCCGGGGCACGATTGACCGTCTCCCAGGCGTCCTTGTCAGAGAGGGTCAAGGGTGTCCGGTACCCGAAGAGCCAGTTCTGCGGCAGCGTGCCCCGCCAGGACGCGCGAGCCCACCAGAGCGCCAGCAGCCCGGCCAGCAGCACCAGCACGGAGGCGGCAACGATCCCCATCATCTTCACGTCCCTTACGGCCGGCGACTCTTCTCTGAGGAACGTATTGCCGGTCGGGATCGGGCGACCACCAACCACGGGTTGAACTTCCGCGTCGGGACCTGCGGCTCACGACCCCGTGATCTTCAACCGGTGCGCGAGGATGACGGCGTGGACGCGGTCGCGGAGCGTCAGTTTGCTGAAGATCTTGTTGATGTGACTCTTCACGGTTGCCGGTGACAGGAAGAGCCGTTCACTGATCTCGGCGTTGGTCATGCCTGTTGCCATCGCCAGGAATACATCCTGCTCGCGCGGGCTGAGGACCGAGAGCTCCGCGGGCATGTCGATCGGACGAGAAGCGGGTGTCTCGTCAGCCGATCGCAGGGCGCGATGGATCAGCTTCTGGGTGATGTGGGGTTCGACCACCGCATCGCCGCGATGGACGGTGCGGATGGCGTCGATCAACCGTTCGGGAGCGGCGCTCTTCAGAAGGAAGGCGCTGGCGCCCGACTCGAGAGCTCCGAAGGCGTACTGGTCGAGGTCGAAGGAGGTGAGGACGACGATCCGCGTCGTCGGGCTGGCCGAGGTGATGGCGTGAGTGGCGCTGATGCCCCCCATTCCCGGCATCCGGACGTCCATCAGGATGACGTCGGGGTGCAGTGTCCGGGCGAGGGCGATCCCTTCCTCGCCTGTCGCGGCCTCTCCGACCACGCGAAGATCCGCTGCGCTCTCGACGACCAGCGAGTTGCCGAGTCGTGCGAGCGCCTGGTCATCGACGATGAGCACGTCGATCATCGGGACTTCTCCGTTCGCAAGGTCGTGCGCACCGCCCAGCCGCGGGGCGTTCGTGGGCCGTAGACGCACGTCCCCCCGAACGACGCGGCTCGCTCGGAGACACCGATAAGACCGCGACCTGTTCCGATGCTCGGAGCACTTGCGGGAAGGCCGTCATCGTCGACATCGATGGTGACGGTCCCCGTCCGTGCGGTGCACTCGATCGTGACGAGCACCGCGGTGACCCCCTGCGCATAGCGCAGCACGTTCGTGAGGCATTCCTGCACGATGCGGTGGATCGCGGCGTGCAGCATCGCGCTCTCGGGAAGGGCGTCCCCCCGCTGTCGCAGCTCGACGGGCATTCCTGCCGCGTGGAAGACCTCGACCATGCTTCCGATGTCGGGGAGGTCGTACCCGGAGTGATGGAGCGCATCGTCGAGCTGGTGGTCGGAGTCACGCAGGACACGGAGCGTGCGTTGCATGTCGTCGAGGGCGGTGGCCCCGACCTCCCCCAGGTGGGTGAGGGCCTGGCGGGATCGTTCGGGGTCGGTCTCCCACGCCGAACGTGCGCCGTTCGCCAGGGAGATCATCACCGTCAGCGCGTGACCGACCACGTCGTGCATCTCGGCCGTGATCCTCGTGCGTTCCGTTGCGCGAGCGCTGTCGATCCTCTGCTGCAGGAGAGCCTCCTGCGCGCGGCGACGCTGCAGGGTGTTCTGCACCACGATCCCGGCGGCACAGGCCAGGACGACGTACGGGTCGACCACGCTGGTACCCACCCCGATGGCGGGGATGATGTCATCGGTCGCGGTGACCGCGACACCCAGGATGATCTTCACCGTCGTGCCGATCAGCGGCACACCGACGGCCAAGAGGTACCCCAGGGCCGCCCGGCCGGTCGTCGACCGCCGCGCGACGGTGTACACCGCCACGCACAGCGCCGGCGTGAAGGACTGCCCTTCACCGATCGCCGCGAGCACGGCCACGACGGCGAGCGTCGTCCACGGGAGCCGTCGTCGCACGCAGAGCGTCGCGGCGGCGAGGAGGAGAAGGCCGATCGTGAGGGCGGTCGAGGGTCCTTCCACCAGGATGCTGATGAGTCCCGGGACGATGGCGACGACCGCGAGTCCCGCGTCCACGAGGGCTCGGTGCCGGTGGTACAGGGGGACGCGTGCGCCGATGTCGACCATCGCGAACCCCTCTCTTCACGTGTCTGGGCAGTCTACTCAGCGGTTCCGGCGGGCAGCGGCTCACGCATCGGTGAACCGGTACCGCAGACCCGCGCCGACGACCGCGACGGCGGCCCACGCGAGCATGACCAGGAAACCCGTCGCCCCGTCGAGACCGCCGGGGTTCTCCACGGCGGAGAGTGCCGTCCGGCCGGCGATGGTGGGAAAGTAACCGGAGATCCGGCTCCCGATGTCTCCCCCGAACGACGCGATCACCGAAGGGACGATCGTGTACAGCGCGAGCGGCACGAGGAGCGCGACGATGAGGTTGCCGACCAGGATCGCGAGGGCGAGGCTGATCGCGGCGATCAGACCCAGATACAGTCCCGACGAGATCGACCCCCGCAGGACCTCTGCCCCCTCCGCCGCGTAGGTCACTCCCGTCCCGGAGAGCAGGAGGTGCGGCAGAAGCTGACCCGAGGCCGCACCGACGACCCCGATGCCGAAGGACACGAGCCCCGCGACGATCACCTTGGCGCCGAGGATCGGCAGCCGACTCGGAACCGCGAGGAAGGATGCGCCGATCCTGCCGCCGCTCTCGCTGGTAGCCGTCAGCACCGCGAGGACGGCGATGAGCAGTTGGAGCCAGAGGACGCTGTCCAGGTAGGCCACGGGGGCGACGGAGGAGATACGCATCCCCGGATCGGGGCTGTCCGCCCGCTGCCCCAGGGAGATCGAGAGGAGCACGGCATTGAGGGGCACGAACACCATCGCGACGGCGACGAGGATCCGATTGGATCGGAGCGACCAGAACTTGATCGCCTCGGCGCGAACGCTCGATCCGAACGGCCTGGTCGCGCGCTGCACCGCCGGGCGGGAGGGGGCCACCGTGGTCATGCGTCGGTCCTCCTGGTCACCAGAGCGGCCGTGACGAGAAGCACACCGGCCCACGCGACGGCGATGCACACGCCGAACCATGGTTCGACGAGCCCGGCGGGGACGTGCTCCTGCAGGATCATGAGGCCAGCGGTGGACGGGAGATAGCCCGCGGCATCCCGGATGCCTTCGAACGGCGCCGCACCGAGGAGCAACGGCAGGACGTTGAGCAGGACGAGACCGGTGATGATCGCACCCACCGTGCTGCGCAGAAGCGCACCGATCGCGAGGCCGGTCACGCCGATGGCGGCCAGGTAGACGGCCGACCCCACGACCAGCTGGACGGCGTAAGGTCCCTCGACCTCGAACGGGAGCCCGGCGCTGCGCGACACAACCGCTGCCGTCAGCAACGCCGTCGTCGCTCCCGCGGCCCCGACCAGGAGCGACAGACCGCCGACCAGGACGGCTTTGCTCGCCAGGACACGCAGCCGCCGAGGCTCTGCCAGGTAGCTGGGCTGCACGGTCTGGTGGGCGAACTCGGTGGTCGCGAAGACTGCGGTGAGGAGGATGATGACCAGTTGCGCGCCTTGCACGCCCGTCAGCGCCGTTCCGGCCCCCGCCGAAAGCGTGGGAGTCGCTGCGTCCCGTTGCATGATCCGCGCGATGGCCGTAAGGAGCCCGAACCCGCCCAGGAGGGCGTAGGCCAACACGAAGGCCCAGACGAAGCTCGGCAGGGTGCTCAGCTTGATCGCCTCGGCGCGAAGGACGCGGCGGAAGGTCACGGGGGCCATCCACGTCGCGCGCTTGGCGTTCGTCATGGTCGCCGTCTCAGACACGGTGCGGGTCTCCCGCCTGCTGGGGCGCGTACTCGACCGCGCCGCGGGTGAGATCGTTGTACGCGTCCTCGAGCGTCCGCGCGCGCTGCCCCATCTCGTAGACCACGATTCGTTCCCGAGCAGCGATCTCGGCGATCTGCTCCACGGGGAGCCCCTCGATCTCCAGTCGGTCCGGCGCCGGCATCGTCGACGCGACGCCGGGCCCGGCGACGAGTTCCGCGAGCCGTGCCGCCTCCGTCGTGCGCACATGGACGATCCGGGATGCCTGGACCAGGTCGTTCAGGGGGGCGTCGGCGATGATCCTCCCCTGCCCGATGACGACGATGTGCTCCGCGATGAGCGAGAGCTCGCCCAGGAGGTGCGAGGACAGGAAGACGGTGCGCCCCTCCGCCGCGAATCCTCGCAGCAACTCGCGGATCCACGTCACGCCGTCCGGATCGAGACCGTTCACCGGTTCGTCGAGGATCAGCGTGTGGGGATCGCCGAGGAGCGCGGCGGCGATGCCGAGCCGCTGCGCCATCCCGAGGGAGAACCCACCGACCTTCTTCCTCGCGACCGACGTCAGCCCGGCGATGTCGAGCACCTCATCGATCCGTGCGCGCCGAATGCCGTGGGTGGCCGCGATCCAACGCAGGTGGTCGACGGCTCGCCGCGAGCGATGCGCGGCCTTCGCATCGAGAAGGGTTCCGACCTCGTGCAGAGGAGCCTTCAGCTCCGCGTACCTGCGGCCATCGATCAGCGCTTCACCGGAGGACGGGAAGTCCAGACCGACGATCGAGCGCAGGGTCGTCGATTTCCCCGCCCCGTTGGGCCCGAGGAATCCGGTGACCTTTCCGGGCGCGATCTCGAACGAGACATCTTTCACCGCGAAGGTCTTCCCGTATCGCTTGGTGAGGTTCTTCACCGAAAGGGTCATGACACCCGCCGCCTTTCCGTCGGTTGTGCAGCTTCGTCCCGACGCTACGTTTCGGGGGGAAAAGCGCTCTACCAACCAAGGGTGGAACGCGCCGCGGCGGGGCGTTCGCGTAGCCTCGGGGATTCTCATGACGGGCGTCTCGCGCGGAGAATGACCCCATGCACCCCCACGCCTGGCGCGCGATCCTCGCCGCCCTCGCCGACGACCGCGCACGCGAGATCTACGCGCGCATCGTCCTCGCGCAACCTGTCGAAGACGCTCTCGCCGCCATCCCTGCGAAGCGGGCTCGCCGCATCGTGGAGGCCCTCACGGCGGCGGGACTCGTCTCCCCCACCCCGGACGGGTTCGACGCCGTCCCCGACGCGTTCGCCCGGGCCCTGGCATCCGCGGGCAGCCCTCCGCGTCGGGAGGGCGTGGATCGCTTCCTCGAGGAGGGCCGGCTCGTCCGCATGCCGGCGCGCGCCGGCGACCGCCGGGCGGTCCTCGAGCACCTGGGGACGCGTGTGCTGGCGACCGGGGAAACGCTCTCCGAGGTCGAGGTCAACGCCCGCCTCGTCGAGATCACCGACGATGTCGCCGGCCTCCGCCGCGCCCTTGTCGACGAAGGCCTCATCTCACGCACGGCCGACGGCTCCGCCTATTCCCGGACCTCCGAATGACGGATGCCATGTCCCCACCGCTCCGCGGAGCGTCGGGGACGTGGCATCCGGGGTCCTCACTTGGTCGAGAAGCTGACCACCTTCGGCGGGCGGACCACCGCGCGCACGATCTCGCGATCGCCCAGCGCGCGGCGCACCTTCTCGTCGCCGCGGGCGAGCTTCTCGAGCTCGTCGGCGCCGATCTTCGCCGAGACCTCGAGGGTGCCGCGCACCTTGCCGTCGATCTGCACGACGGCGACGACGGAGTCCTCGACCAGCAGGGTCGGGTCGGCCTGGCGCCAGGTCGCGAGACCGACGAAACCGTCGTAGCCGAGCGTCTGCCACATCTCCTCCGCGGTGTGCGGGGCGAAGAGGTCGAGGGTCATCGCGATGACCTCGGCGGCCTCGCGCACGGCGGGGTCGCTGGCGCCGGCGGGGCCGTCGATCGTCTTGCGGGTGACGTTGACGAGCTCCATCAGACGGGCCACGACGACGTTGAACTTGGTCTGCTCGATGAGGTTCGGCGCCTCGGCCAGCAGGCGGTGCGTCACACGGCGAAGGGCCTTGTCGCCGTCGGCCCAGACCACGTCGGTCTCGCTGTCGACGTCGTGCGCGATGCGCAGCGCACGGGCGAGGAACTTGGCCGCTCCCGTCGTCGAGACGTCGTTCCAGTCCTTGTCGTCCTCCACCGGACCGGCGAACGCGAGAGCAACACGCAGGGCGTCGGCGCCGTGGGCGTCGAGCTCCTCCTGGAACAGCACGAGGTTGCCCTTGCTCTTCGACATCTTCGCGCCGTCGAGGATGACCATGCCCTGGTTGATGAGGCTCGAGAACGGCTCGGTGAACTCCACCAGGCCCATGTCGAATAGCGCCTTGGTGATGAAGCGCGCGTACAGCAGATGCAGGATCGCGTGCTCGACACCGCCGATGTAGAAGTCGACCGGACCCCACTTCGACGCCTCGCGGCCCGAGAACGCCTGCGTCTCATCGCCGGGCGAGAGGAAGCGCAGGTAGTACCAGGAGCTGTCGACGAAGGTGTCCATCGTGTCGGGGTCGCGCAGCAGCGTCTGGCCCGTCTCCGGGTCGGTGACCTGCACCCAGTCCGTCGCCGCCCCGAGCGGAGAGGTGCCCTTGGGCTTCAGATCGAGACCCTCGACCGAGGGCAGCACGACCGGCAGCTGGTCGGCGGGGACGGGAGTGATCGACCCGTCCTCCCCGTGCAGCATCGGGATGGGCGTGCCCCAGTAGCGCTGGCGCGAGATGAGCCAGTCGCGGAGGCGGTAGGTCTTGGCCGCGCGACCGACGCCCTGGGCCTCGAGCTCCTCGATGACGCGCGCGATCGCGTGCCGCTTGGACAGGCCGTTCAGCGAACCGGAGTTGATCATGCGTCCGTCGCCGGTGAGCGCGATCCCGGTCTTCACCGGGTCGGTCTCCTCGACGTCGCCCAGCGGGTCGATCGGCACGCCCTCGTCGTCGAGCTCGATGACGGGGATCGCGCCGGTGACCGGCGCCAGCGTGTCCACGACGACCTTCACGGGCAGGTCGAACGCACGCGCGAAGTCGAGGTCGCGCTGGTCGTGCGCGGGCACGGCCATGACCGCGCCGTGACCGTAATCGGCCAGCACGTAGTCGGCGGCCCAGATCGGGAGCTTCTCCCCGTTGATCGGGTTGATCGCGTAGTGGCCGAGGAACACCCCGGTCTTGGGACGGTCGGTCGCCTGACGCTCGATGTCGGTGGCGCGCTGCACCTGCGCCAGGTACGCCTCGAACGTCTCACGCACCCCCTGATCCGCGGATGCCGCGAGCTCGGCCGC
>JARBUN010000079.1 GCA_029239635.1 Microbacterium sp.
GCCCGTGGTAACTGGCTGCAGATCCGCAACATCGCGGGTATGCGTGGTCTGGTGAACAACCCCAAGGGTGAGATCATCCCGCGTCCGATCATCTCCTCGTACCGCGAGGGTCTGTCGGTCGCCGAGTACTTCATCGCGACGCACGGTGCCCGTAAGGGTCTGGCCGACACGGCCCTCCGTACGGCCGACTCGGGGTACCTGACGCGTCGTCTGGTGGACGTCTCGCAGGACGTCATCATCCGCGAAGAGGACTGCGGCACGTCGAAGGGCCTCGAGCTCCCGATCGCCGCAGCCGACTCGAGCGGTGTGCTCGTCAAGGACGCGAACGTCGAGAACTCGGTGTTCGCCCGCACGCTCGCGACCGAGGTCGTCGACGCGCAGGGCACCGTGCTGGCCGACGCCGGCGACGACGTGGGCGACGTGCTCATCGACAAGCTGGTCGAGGGCGGCATCGAGTCCATCAAGGTCCGCTCCGTGCTGACCTGCGACTCGGCCGTCGGTGTCTGCGCGAAGTGCTACGGCCGTTCGCTCGCCACCGGCAAGATCGTCGACATCGGTGAGGCCGTGGGCATCATCGCGGCCCAGTCGATCGGTGAGCCCGGTACCCAGCTGACGATGCGTACCTTCCACACCGGTGGTTCGGCCTCGGCCGATGACATCACGCAGGGTCTGCCCCGTGTGCAGGAGCTCTTCGAGGCGCGTACCCCCAAGGGCGCGTCGCCGATCGCCGAGGCCGATGGCCGCATCACGATCGACGAGACCGAGAAGGCCAAGAAGGTCATCCTCACGCCCGACAACGGCGACGAGCCCGTGGTCTACCCCGTCCTGAAGCGTGCGACGCTCCTGGTCGAGGACGGCCAGCACGTCACCGTCGGCGAGCCCCTCCAGGTCGGAACGCTCGACCCCAAGGAGGTCATGCGCGTGCAGGGCGCCCGCGAGGTGCAGAAGTACCTCGTCAACGGCGTCCAGGGCGTGTACCGCTCGCAGGGTGTGCCGATCCACGACAAGCACATCGAGGTCATCGTCCGTGGGCGAGCTCGTCGACTTCAAGCGGTACCAGAACATCAACCGCGAGACGGTCGGCGAGGGCAAGCGCCCCGCGTCGGGTCGTCCCGAGCTGATGGGTATCACGAAGGCGTCGCTCGCGACGGAGTCGTGGCTGTCCGCCGCGTCGTTCCAGGAGACCACCCGCGTCCTGACGCAGGCGGCCATGGAGGGCAAGAGCGACCCGCTCGTCGGCCTCAAGGAGAGCTACGTCGACTTCGACAGCTTCACGACGGACGACTTCACGCCCGGCAGCTACAACTAACCGGTAGCGACAACGAAGAGGGATCCGTCCCGAACGAAGGCCCTCGGCTCACGCCGGGGGCCTTCGCCGTGTCCGCCGCGTTTCGGCCGCGCGACGTCTCGCGTCCGCGGCGTGTCGGATCACGGCGGCGTCGGGGGAGTGCGCCTACCGTGGACGGGGAGGAACGGATGGCACGAGTCGGTGGTCGGAACGCGTGGATCGCGTGGCCGGCGGGGATCGTCTGTGCCGCGGTGGTCGCGGTTCTCATCCTGCTTGCCCTCCCCGGCGTCCCGGGAGCCGTGACTTTCGTCGGCGACACCCTCCGCTCCGCGAGATCCGCGCCCACCGCCACTCCCGAACCGTCGCCGACACCGGCGGCGACGTGCGGCGAGCTCTACACCCCCGAGCTGTGGTCGTCGTTGGTGTGGTCGCGCGACAATCTCCTCACGCAGCGCCGGACGCCTGCCGCATCGACCTCCGAGGCCGTCGCGGCATCCGGCGCGACGGTCGTCGTCACATGCCACTGGCGCGGCCGCCCCGGACAGTCCCTCGAGACGACGGTGTCCACCGTCACCCCCCAGGGTGCGTCGGCGGTCCAGGCGACGTTGTCGTCGCAGGGCTTCGGATGCCAGGTCTCCGGCGACACCGTCCACTGCGAGCGGACGTCGGACGGCGTCGTCGAGGTGCACGACCTGCGCGGAGACCGCTGGGTGTCCTCGACGCTGACGAACTGGATGCCGGACGGTTACGCCGCGGTCGTGGCATCCCGTGCTTTCGGCGAGGAGCCGATCAGCCGAAGATCGACGCGATGATGCTGGCGGTGTACCCGGTCGGCGCGAGGTTCGAGTACTGCGTGTCGATGAGCACGTCGTCGCGGTAGAACAGCGTGCGTCCGTCGTTGACCGGGTACTTGTCGTTGATCCAGGTCTTCTCGCAGCGCGTGCCGTCGTCGGGGGTGTAGCAGCTGAACCCCTGCGTGGTGACGAGCTCGTTGAGCATGTCGAGGGCAGGCCCGCGATCGACGCGGGTGATGCGCGTCTGCAACTGCGTCGTGTCGGCGCCCGGATCGCGCCAGACGCAGATCAGCGAGCCGTCGGACTGCGGGCCCGACGGGCCGACGGACGGGTCGTTGAGAGGGACGGATGCCAATTGCGCCTGCACGTCGGCCGAGAGCATCGCGCGACAGTCGGTGGGGATCGCCACCGGGGCGACCGTGGGGGTGATGGTGGGGATCGGCGTCGCGGTGGCCGCCGTGGTCGACTCCGCCGAGGGGGAAGCGGAGGTGGCGGAGCCCTCTCCATCCGGCGCGCAGGCGCTCAGCGCGAGGACCGCGGCGACCGCCAACAGGGCGGCGCAGGCGGGACGAGACACGCGACGAGGCATGCAGTCACCCTAGATGCCCCCACCGACACGGTCGAGACCGACACACGACGGCACGCCTGCGCGGCGCGAGGGAATGCGCGGGTTAGCCTGACGCCGCAGATACTTGCGCGCGTGAGGAGACCCCCGATGAGCGACCCCCAGTCGTACGGCAACCCCGTCGACGAGCCCAAAGACGAGGCGCACGACGTGGTCGGGCAGGCCCACGAGGGACTCGCCGACGCCGAGGCCGCCCAGCGCGATGCCGTCGACCCCGCTGAGGCCGCCGCCGCGTGGGACGAGCGCGAGCAGGAGCACCACGTCGCCGCCCCCTCCGCGCCCACTGAGGCGACCGTGCACGACGCCTCGCCCGTCGCGCCCGCGGCGGCCACCGATCTCGACGACGAGGACGCCCGCTGGGCGGCGTACGCCGCGTCGGCGGAACCCGCGACGACGACGACGAGCGCCGAGCCGACGGACGCCCACACGCCCCGTGACGACGCCTCCGCCACGACCGGAGCAGCAGCGGCCGGGGGAGCCGTCGCCGCCGGTGCCGCGGCCGGGGGAGCCTCCTCGACCCCGGTGGCATCCACCACCGCGTACGACACGCGTGCTTCCGACGCCCCCACGACGGTGTCGCCGAACGCGTACGCGAACCAGCCGATCTTCGTGCAGGCCCCCGAGGCTCCCCGCCCGCGCGGGAACCGCGGAGCGGCGGGAGCGATCGGCCTGCTCGCGGCGCTCTGCTTCGCCGTCCTCTACCTCGCGGCGACGCTCGGACTGCGCCTGCTGACGGGCGACATCCAGGTGGCGGGTCTGGCCAACGCCGCGCTCTCCGTGCTGGCGACCTGGGGCCTGTGGGTGCCGACCATCGCCTTCTACCTCGGCTTCTGGTTCCTCGGCGCGTTGATCAACCGCGGCCGCTGGGGACACTGGGTGGTCTGGGGTCTCGTCGTGGGCGTCATCGCGTGGGGCGGACACCTCCTCGGCGCCCTCTTCGCGGCGCCGTTCTGGCTGCTGACCGCCCGTCAGGGCGTCGACCTGCTCGGCGACAACGTCCTCGCCCCGCTCGCGATCGTCGCGTTCGTCCTGGGCCGCGAGCTCACCATCTGGTTCGGCGCCTGGGTCGCGCGCCGCGGTCGCCGGGTCTCCGAGCTCAACGACGAGGCGCAGCGCGAATACGAGCGCACCCTCGAAGCCGGCCCGCAGGTCGCCGTCGTCTGAACGGGATGCCATGACCGATGCGTCGCGACCGGCGGGGGTGACCCCGCCGGTCGCGGTCGTTTTCGCCGCCGTGACCTTCGTGGCGCTCGCCATCGGAGGGCTGGGGGTCGCGAGTCTGGCCTTCGACAGCGACGTGATCCCGGTGACGGGGCTCGGCCCCATCCCGGGGGTCGTGGGCCTCGCCGTCGCCACGGCGTCGTTCGCCGGCATCCTGTTCTGGGGTCTTCGGGCGGATCCACCCGGGTACCTCACCGCGGTGCCCTGTGCGCTCGGGGTGTACGTGGGGGAGCTCGCGGGAATCGTCATCGGAGGGCTGGCCAGCGGGGCGGATCCGGCGCGCGCGACCGCCGCGGCCGGTGAGGTGGCTCTCGGATGGCCGGGCGCGGTGCTCGTGCTCGCGGGGCTGCTCTCGGCGCTGTTCGGGGTGTTCCTCCTGCGGGTGCGGACCCCGCGCCCCCGGTGGACGTGGGAGGGCGAAGACGACGACGGTCCCTGATCGTGACGCGCGGAAGCGCGCGGATCCCCGCTGCCCGGGCGTGTCGGGCTAGCGTAGGGGTGTGGAGCGGTCGCTCGAGACCCAGGTCGGCCAGGCGGTGGACGCCTGGCTGAAGTGGTTGCCCCGGTGGGAGCCGGCGAATCATCGTGGTCGCGTCGCGCCCTGCCGCCGGTGCTTCGGATCTCCCGTCCTCTCGGCCGCCGGCCTCGGTGCCGATGTGCCCCACGGCGTCCAGCACGGCCTGTCGACGCGCGTGAAGGCGATCGTCGATCATGCCGTCGCCGAATACACCGCGCGCAACCTCCCCATGCTGCAGGCCGAGCTGGACCAGCAGGCCGAGCGGAACCGTCGCCGCTCCTATCGCCCCGCGGAGGGACTGGAACCCGAGTTCGAGGGGCTGCCGCTCGATCCGGAGCCTGAGCCGGGCGCACCGTTCCTGTTCACCTTGACGGGGCTGGCGGCCGAGGAGGACGCCGTGATCCCGGCGCTCCCCCCGCTGTCGGATGCCGCCAAGGCGGCCCTGCGGCAGGAGGTCGGTCTCGCCGACGACTACGCGAACATGATCGGGCGCGAGGTCTGCACGATCCTCCTGCACCATCGCCTGCGCATCCAGGCGGCCATCGCCGAGTACGTCGAGCCGCAGGTCGCCGCGATGCTCGACGAGCTCACCCGCTCTCTCGACGCGCCCTTCGATCCGCGCGACCCCGGTACGGCATCCGCCTGAGGTTATGCACACCCCCGGGGATCCAGGGGTGCCTTTGTTAGCATTGCCGGGTTGTCCGCCCGCTGAGAAGCGGCGGTGTCGTTCGGGAGGGGGACCATGGCGCAGCGCCTGCCCTCGTCGCCGCCGATCCTCCCCGGACTCGCGTACATCCGCCCCCTCGGATCGGGTGGCTTCGCGGACGTCTTCCTGTACGGCCAAGACATGCCGCGCCGGGAGGTCGCGGTCAAGGTCCTGCCGAGCGATGTGCGCGACCCCGACCTTCTCCGGATGTTCAACGCCGAGGCCGACGTGCTCGCGCACCTCTCGGCGCACCCGTCGATCGTCACGGTCTACCAGGCCGGGATCTCGGCGGACGGGCGACCGTACATCGTCATGGAGTACTGCCCCGGCTCGCTCTCCCAGCGGTATCGGGTCGAGCGGATGCCTCTCGCCGAAGTGCTCGCGATCGGCGTCCGCATGGCGGGAGCGCTCGAGTCGGCGCATCACGCGGGACTCGTGCACCGCGACGTGAAGCCGAGCAACATCCTGGTCACGACGTTCGGTGCACCGGTGCTCGCCGACTTCGGCATCTCCTCGTCGCTCCTCCGTCACGATGCCGACGAGATGCTCGCGATGTCCGTTCCCTGGAGCGCGCCCGAGGTCATCGCCGAGCAGACGGCCGGAACCGTGTCGAGCGAGGTGTGGAGCCTCGGGGCGACGGTGTATTCGCTGCTCGCCGGGCACAGCCCCTTCGAGCGTCGGGAGCGCGGGCAGAACTCCCGTGAGCAGTTGCGCCGTCGCATCGCGCGCGCGTCGTACACCGAGATCGCCCGCACCGACGTGCCTCCCTCGCTTCAGGCGGTGCTCGCCCGGGCGATGTCGCGCAATCCGCAGGACCGGCACCCCAGCGCGCGCGCCTTCGGCGAAGACCTCCAGCGGGTGCAGAGCGAGCTGGGTCTTGCGGCCACCACCCTCGAGGTGCCCCGCGCCGATTGGTCGCCGTCGGCTCAGGTCGTGGATTTCTCCGACACGGCGCTGCGCGGGCCCACTCGCTCACGGATCGAGCGTGAGGGGGGTCGCAAGCTCCGCGACCGCTCCGGGATGACCGGCCTCGCGCGCGATGAGGACACCGACATCTCGTCTGCGGCTCCGGCCGGGCATCGCGTCCTCCCGTGGGCGCTCGCCGCGGCGACGCTCGTCGCCGCCGGGGCCGTGGCGGTCGCGGCCCTGTACGCCACGGGAGTGCTGCGATGAAGCGGCGGACGATCGCCGGGCTTGCGGCGACCCTCGCCGCGGCCGCGCTCGTCGTCACGGCGAGTGTGGTCTGGCCCGGACTCGACGCTCAAGAGACACCCGAGGTCGACACATCGGTCTGGGCGCTGCAGACCGGAGAAGGGCAGCGCTATGCGCGGGTGAACACGTCCGTCGGCGAGCTCGACACCGTGCGATCCGCGGGCAACCCGAGCGAGGTCGCGCAGAGTGCGGACGGGGCCTATCTGTTCACCGACAGCTACAGCAAGCTCTCACGCATCGACGAGGCACAGCCCGTCAACCTGCAGGAGGACCAGCTCGCCGCAGCCCCCGACACTCCGCCCGGCACCACCTCCGTCGTCACCGCCGGAGACTTCGTCGTGTATCGGACCGACACCGGCACGCTCTTCGCGGGACGGTTGAGCGAGGCCGGGCAAGCGGCATCCGAACTCGACCCGTTCGGCACGGCGGGCGGCGATGCGCCTTCGTACACCGCGGATGCCATCGCCCTCGACGACCGCGGGATGCTCTTCGCCTACTCCTCGGTCGACGGATCGGTGATCCGCTACGACATCGCCGCCGACGAGCTGCGGGGACGCGATGCGGTGACCGCCGACATCGCGTCGCCGCTGCTCTCCGCGGCCGGGGACGCCTGGGTCCTGATCGACGCCGAGGCCGGACGGGTGTGGGTGCGCGGTTCCGATCCGGTCGACATCTCCGTGGCCGACCAGCTGGTCGTCGGTGCCCCTGATTCCGGTGGCGTCGTGGCCTACGCCGCCGACGAGCAGTCCCTGTGGGCGATCCCCGCCGACGGGTCCGGCCCGCGGCGCGAGGTGGGCGCGGGGGACACCGTGCTCGGCCAGCCGGCGAAGCCGCTGTCCCGCGGAGGCGTCGCGTACGCCGCCTGGCTGCTCCCCGGGGAGGCCGGTGGCACGCTGTGGCGCTCCGACGGGGGAGAGGTGCCGCTCGACTACGCCGGCGGAACGCTCCCCGATCAGCGTCGACCGGTGTTCGTCGCGACCGACCACGCCGTGATCCTGAACGAGACGCGCAGCGGGTGGGTGTGGACGGTTCCCGACGGAGCACTCGTCTCGTCGAGTCAGAACTGGAGCCTCGACGACCGGACCGAGCAGGCCGCCGTCCAGAGCGACGAGCAGCTCAGCGTCGTCCTCGACCCGAAGCCTCCGA
Source organism: Microbacterium sp. (assembly GCA_029239635.1). GTDB lineage: Bacteria > Actinomycetota > Actinomycetes > Actinomycetales > Microbacteriaceae > Microbacterium. The sequence goes on from JARBUN010000079.1 coordinate 7,510, forward strand.
TCGCGGAACCCGACACGTTCGGTGTCCGAGCGGGCCGGCTGGTCACCCTCCCGGTGCTTCTGAACGACCACGATCCCAACGAAGACGTGTTGAGCATCGTGGGCGAGAGCGTCACCGGTCTCGACCCGGGATTCGGCCAGCTGAGCCTCACCGACGACGACCAACGGCTCACCGTGCGCGTCCGCCCGGAGGCGACGGGCACGGCGACCTTCTCGTACGCGGTGACCGACGGCACGACGCCCGACGGGCTGAACTCGGCGTCGACGACCGTCACCCTCACGGTGGCACCCGAGACCACCGACGCCGCCCCCGTCTGGTGCGGGGTCGAGAAGTGTCTGCAGCCCTGGCCCACGCCGGAGGTCGCTCGCGGGGGGACGATCACTGTTCCCGTCCTCCCGGGGTGGGTCGATCCCGACGGTGACCCACTGCTTCTGCTGTCGGTCGACAACCCCAGCGGTGTCGGCAGCGTCACCTCGACACCCTCCGGAGAGGTCGTCTATCAGCACGCCGACGACGGATCGGGCGGGGAGCAGACCATCCAGCTCGACGTCACGGTGGCGGACACCGCGGGAGCGGTGACGACCAAACCACTGCTCGTCCGTGTCGCGCCCGACCCGAAGCTCGCCGTGCAGTCGTTCGCGGTGGTCGACACGGTCGGGTCCGGCCTCACCGTCGATGTCGGGCCGCACGTGACAGGCACCGCGGGCGCCGTCTCACTCAGCTCGGTCCGTGTCCTCGACGACGCGGCGGCGACCGCGGGAGTCGTCGGCGGCAGCACGACCTTCGACTTCACCGCGTCCCAGCCCGGGGTCTACCGGGTCGACTTCACCGTCTCCGACGGGGGACGGGATGCCACCGGCACCGCCCGCATCACCCTTCTGGCGGCCGATGCGCCCGCGCAGCTGGCGACAGCTCCCGTGGTGGCTTTCGTGCGCCCGCAGGAGGACGCGACACTCGATGTGTTCTCGGCCGTGTCGAACCCCACCGGGCGCGTGCTCCTGCTGAGCGACGTCGTCGCCGCCGCGCAGGACGGAGCCTCCCTCAGCGTCGACACCGTCGGTCAGAACGACCTCCGCGTCTCGGGGAGCACCGCCGGCGGAGAAGCGGGCCTGCTGGGGACCGTGACCTACAGCGTGAGCGACGGCACCGACGACGAGGGCGCGCGTGTCGCCGGCGAAGCGACGGTCTACCTGCTTCCCCCGGCCCCCGAGATCGCGCCGATCGCGGTCGACGACACCGTCACCGTCCGCGCCGGAGCGCAGGTCGACATCCCCGTGCTCGACAACGACGTGTCGCCCGCCGGCGGACGACCCACCCTCGATCCCGCGAGCGTGAGCGCCCAGCCCGCGAGCGACGCCTTGGCCTTCGCCTCGGGCGGGGTGCTGCGCTATCTCGCCCCCACGGCGCCGGGCTCGTACGAAGTGACGTACCGCGTGTACACCACCGGTGCTCCCTCGCTCTGGGACGAAGCGACGGTACACATCACGGTGCTCGGCAATGACGCCAACCGGGCACCGGTGCCGGACACCCTGCAGGGACGGGTGTTGAGCGGGGGAACGACCACGATTCCCTTCAGCAGCTTCGGGGTCGACCCCGACGGCGACGCGGTGACACTCGACCGGATCGTCACGCAGCCCGATCGGGGCACGGCGGCGATCTCTCCCGACGGGCTCTCGATCGTCTACTCGTCCGTGCCGGGGGATCGCGGCCAGGTGGCGTTCCGCTACCGGGTGGCGGATACCGCGGGAGCCACGGGGGAGGGCACGGTACGGATCGGCGTCCTCGACGCCGAGGCCAACCCGAGCCCGATCACCTTCACCGACTACGTGCAGGTGCAGGCGGGGGCCGACAGCCGGCTCCGCGTGAGCCCGCTCGCGAACGACATCGACCCGACCCAGGGCAGGCTGACGCTCACCGGGGTCCGCCCGGATCTTCCCCAGACCCTCGCCGACGGCGAGGACAACCCCGAGTACGCGCGACTGGCGGAGCGGGTCGAGTCGGTCACCGACACCGGGGTGGTCATCCGCGCCGGGGATGCTCCCGCGACGATGTCGTTCCTCTACGACGTGGCATCCGACTCGGGGAACACCGGGCGAGGGCTCATCGTCGTCAAGGTCGTGCGCGAGAGCGTGCCCGACTATCCGGTGGTGGCCGACACGGCGCTCACCGTGGAGGACAGGGACGACTTCACCACGGGGGTCGATGTCCTCGAAGGGCGCGCCACGTGGTCGGGCGGCGACGTGAGCGACCTGAAGGTCTCGCTGTGGGGGGATCCCACGGACGTCCGCGTCGAGGGACGACGCATCTCCGGCGACCTGCCCGCCACGCGGCGCATCATCCCCTTCGCCGTCACCGGCACGGTCGGCGGCGCCGAGGTCACCACCTACGCCTTCCTGCGCGTCCCGGGCGATGACGACGTGACCCTCGCCCTCCGTCCGAACGCGGCGCAGCGCGTCGACGAGCTCTCGTCGGTCGAGTTCGACATGGCCTCCCTCGTCGCGGTTCCCCGCCGCGCGACGCTCGAGGTCGGGACGGAAGCCACCACGAGCGGCGCGCGTGCCGAGGCGCGGTGCACGATCTCCGGGACCCGCGTGACGTACGAGGCGGGCACCGGGTCGCCGTGGAGCGACGTGTGCACCGTCCCCGTCCGCATCGCGGGCACGCAGGAGTGGACGCTCCTGTCGGTTCCCATCGGGGTGGTGGCGCGTGACCCGCAACCCGAGCTCCGTCCGGGATCGCTCACCGTCGGTCCGGGGGAGACCGCGACCTTCGACCTGCGCAACATGACCTCGTGGCAGCTGGGCCGCGAGGACTGGAACACCATCCGTTACGCGCTCGACTACTCCGGGTCGGCGTTCTCGTCCGTCACCCTCGACGGATCGACCGTCACCGTGACCGGCGCCGATCGCGCGGTGCCCGGGACCGAGAACGCGGCGATCGTCACGGTGACGAGCCACAACGCGGTCGCGCCCGCGCGCCTGGTGCTGCGGGTGGGGGCGGCACCGTCGACCCTCCCGCAGGGGGGAACGACGTCGCGGCAGTGCTCGCAGGCGGAGGGCTCCTCATGCACGATCGAGGTGGTCGGCGCCGACGGCGAGGTCAACCCGCTGCCGCGCACGCCCCTCGAGGTCGCGGGCGTGCGCGCGACGGGAACGTGCACCGGCGTGAGCTTCGCGGTCGCCTCCGCGTCGAGCATCACGGCCTCGTGGACGAGCGACGCCCCGGGCGCGACCTGCGCGGCGAGCGTGACGCTGCGCGATGCCCAGGGCCGCACCACCGCTGGTCCCCGCGACGCCCGCGTGGTGCTCGACCTGCAGGGGTACCCCCGCGCCCCGGCGAGCGTGCGTCAGTCCGCGTACGCCGACGGCTCCGTCACCCTCCGCGTCGACGCGGGTGAGGCGCGGCGCGCCTACCCGGCCCTCGCCGGCTTCGTCGTGCGCTACCGCGGTGACGTCGTCGCCCGGTGCGCGGACGACGGAGGCTGCCCCGCGATCGCCGCCCCGAACGGCGACCAGCGCGAGTACGTCGTGACGGCGGTCAACAACGTGGGCGAATCGCGCGGCTCGGTGCGCACGACGGCATGGGCATACGACCCTCCGTCGCGTCCCGACAGCGCGGACTGGACGCCGACCGTGACGGACGACGGCTCTGGAAACGTCGTGGACATCACCGTCCGGGGAGTGGACGCCGCCGAGACGGGCTCCCTCGAGATCCGCAGCAGTACGGGCGAGACGCAGATCGTCTCGGTCGGACGCAATCAGCAGGACGTGCCGATCAAGGGCTTCCGCGTCGGAAGCAACTCCTCGACCGAGGTCCGCGTCACCCCGCGGTCGCGCTTCGACGTCCCGCCGGGGCTGGGCGGCACGGTCGAGGGGGGCGTTCTGACCTTCCGCGCTCACGGCGTCGGCAAGCCGACCGGCCTCGACCTGACCCTCACCTCGCGTGCCGCCGCCGACGGTTCTACGACGATCGTGGCGCAGGCCACGGCCAGCCCGAACGGCACCGATTCCGACCTCCGCTACGGGATCGTGGAGGGGACGAACTGCCGGACGGGAGACGGCGGCGCGCGCCGGGAGTTCCCCGGCAAGAAGGACGGCGAGGAGTACACCTTCACGGCCTGCGTCGACTCGGTCTACCAGGGCAAGACCTACGGCTCCGCCGACCCGCTGACCAAGCAACATCGCGTCGATCAGGACCGGGCCGCTCCGCGCGGGTACACGTTCCGCGTC
>JARBUN010000191.1 GCA_029239635.1 Microbacterium sp.
TTCGTGTGCAACCACGTGATGTACACGGTCCTGGATGCCGCTGCCCCCGACGTGCGCGCCGGTTTCGTGCACCTGCCCTACGCGCGCGACAGCGCCCCCGAGGGTGCGGCATCCCTCCCCCTCGACGACATTGTCCGAGCTCTCGAGTTGACGGTGCGCACCGCGCTGGACGTGCGCGACGACGTCGCTGTTCCCGGCGGCGCCCTGCACTGAGGGCTCGGCCTCAGGCCCTGCGCCGCCCGAGGTGCAGCACCATCCGCACGAGGAGCCCCGCCACCAGTGCCCAGAACGCGGCACTGACCCCCGCGATGGCGATTCCGGATGCCGCGATGAGGAACGTCACGACCGCCGGGGCCCGCTCGCCCGGATCGTCGATCGCCTGCTGCACGGCCGAGCCGAACGCCGCGAACAGCGCCACTCCCGCGACCGCCGGGATGACTCCCGCCGGGGCGAGCAGCACGATCGCGGCGAACGCCGCCGACAGCGCGCCGAGCACGAGATAGGTGCTCCCGGCCGAGACGCCCGCCACCCAGCGCCGCTTCGGATCGGGGTGCGCGTCGGGGCCTGCGGCGATGGCCGCGCTGATCGCGCCGAGGTTGACCGCATGCCCCCCGGCGGTGGCCGCCAGCATCGATCCCGCCCCCGTGACGAGCATCGCCGGGCGCCACGGGATCGTGTAGCCGAGGCTGCGCATGACGGCGACCCCGGGCACGTTCTGCGACGCCATCGTCACCACGAACAGCGGCAGGGCGATCCCGACGACGGAGCCCACCGTGAGCGTCGGAGCGGTGAACGCGAGCTGCGGCACGAGGCTCGCGGCATCCAGGTCCGCTCCGGTGCGGGTCAGCGAGACGGCGACGACGACGATGGCCGCGACGAACGCCAGCGGCACGGCCCAGCGCGGCAGGAGACGGGATGCCACGAGCCACACGATCAGCACCGGCGCGACGCCCCACGGGTCGGCGACGAGCCCGAGGAACGGCTGGATGCAGAGGGGGAACAGCACGCCCGCGAGCATCGCCTGCGCGATCGAGGGCGGGATCCGCGCGATGAGCGCGCCGAGCGGGGGGAACAGCGCGGTGCACAGGATCAGTGCGCCCGAGACGAGGAATCCCCCGACGACCACGGGCCAGCCACCCTCGACCGCGCCGGTCGCCGCGAGCAGCGCGACGCCGGGGGTCGACCAGGCGATCGTGATCGGCATCCGGTATCGCCAGGCGAGGAAGATGCACCCGATCCCGACCATGAGCGTGATCGCGAGCAGGCCGCTCGCCGCCTGCGCGGGTGTCGCCCCGACGGAGCGCAGACCCGTCAGCACGACGGCGAACGTGCTGGTGAAACCGACGAGAGCGGTGACCACCCCGGCGATGAGCGGTCGGGCGAGGGAAGCGTGCGAAGTCTCGGTCATGAGACTCCCGACGCTATCGGACGGCGGAGCAGAGCCCCGTGCCGCTGCGTTCGGCGGCCCGCGCCCGGCCGCTCAGACCGTGACGACCTGCGCCGTGCCGGGAGCCGCGTCCGGTCCCATCTCGTCGGCGAGGCGGTTCGCCTCGGCGATGAGGGTCGCCACGATCTCGCTCTCGGGCACGGTCTTGACGACCTCGCCCTTGACGAAGATCTGGCCCTTGCCGTTGCCCGAGGCGACACCGAGGTCGGCATCGCGCGCCTCGCCGGGTCCGTTGACGACGCAACCCATGACGGCCACGCGCAGCGGGACGGTCATGTCCTTCAGACCTTCGGTCACGTCGTCGGCGAGCGTGTAGACGTCGACCTGGGCGCGGCCGCACGAGGGGCAGGAGACGATCTCGAGCTTGCGTTCGCGCAGGTTCAGCGACTGCAGGATCTGGTGGCCGACCTTGACCTCTTCGGCCGGCGGGGCCGACAGCGAGACGCGGATCGTGTCGCCGATGCCCTCGGACAGCAGGATGCCGAACGCCGTGGCGCTCTTGATCGTGCCCTGGAACGCGGGGCCGGCCTCGGTCACACCGAGGTGGAGGGGCCAGTCACCGCGTTCGGCGAGCAGGCGGTAGGCCTTCACCATGACGATCGGGTCGTTGTGCTTGACCGAGATCTTGAAGTCGTGGAAGTCGTGCTCCTCGAACAGCGAGGCTTCCCAGACGGCGCTCTCGACGAGCGCTTCGGGGGTGGCTTTGCCGTACTTCTCGAGCAGGCGACGGTCGAGCGAACCGGCGTTCACCCCGATGCGGAGCGAGACGCCGGCGTCTTTCGCGGCCTTCGCGATCGCGCCGACCTGGTCGTCGAACTTGCGGATGTTGCCCGGGTTCACGCGCACCGCGCCGCAGCCGGCGTCGATCGCCTGGAAGACGTACTTCGGCTGGAAGTGGATGTCGGCGATGGCGATCTGCTGGAGAGTGGCGTTGATGTTGGTCGTCGGTGTCGTCGTCATCGACTGGACGCTCACGGGGGCGTCACCGCCGACGAGCACCTTGCCGACCTTGATCTGACGGGTCTTGCGACGAGGCGCGAGGACCTCCGGCACGCGGGGCATCCCGATGTTCACTGCAGGCACGTCGACAGCCTACGCCGCCCTACCCTGACAGGGGCTGATGGCGCTCTGTGGTAGGTTCAGCGCCATGCGCGCGTACCCATCTTGGTGGCCCACCGTCTAGGCGGTGCGCACGCATGCAACAGACCGCCCTTCCCCTGTGGATTCCGGGCGGTCTTCGTGTTTTCGGCGGCCGCTTTGGACCCTCGCTCATAAACGGAGAACATCTCGATGACCGGGCCCGACCCCTCCTCCCTCCTCCCCGCCCTCCTCGCCGGATCGGCCCCGTACGCGCTGATCGCGCGCGACGGTGCGACCGTCGAGGTGCTCACCGGTGACGTCGTCGACGTCGACCTGCTGAGCGACATCCCCCTGACGGATGCCACGGGCACCGCGCGCGAAGTCCTCGCGCTGGTGCCGTTCCGGCAGGTGCGCGAGCGGGGCTTCGTGTGCCATGACGACGGAGCGCCATTGCGCTGCCTCGTGGTGGACGAGCGTGTCGCGCTCGATCGCGCGGAGGCCATGGCGTCCCTCCCCTCCACCGCCGTTCCGCTCGCGGACGCGGGCTTCGACATCGCCGACGAGGAGTACGCCGACATCGTGCGCCGCGTGATCGCCGACGAGATCGGGCGGGGCGAGGGCGCCAACTTCGTCATCCGCCGCGATTTCGTCGCCGGGGTCGACGTCGACCCGCGCGTCGCCGCGCTGACGTGGTTCCGTGCGCTGCTCGAGCACGAGAAGGGCGCCTACTGGACCTTCGCGGTCGTGACCGAGGACCACATCGCGGTCGGCGCGAGCCCCGAGGCGCACGTGAGCGCCAAGGACGGCATCGTGACGATGAACCCCATCTCGGGAACCTTCCGCCACCCGGCGGGCGGGGCGACGGCCGAGACGCTCGCCGAGTTCCTGCGCTCGACCAAGGAGACCGAGGAGCTCTTCATGGTCGTCGACGAGGAGCTGAAGATGATGAGCGCCGTCTGCAGCGACGGCGGACGCATCACCGGCCCGCACCTCAAGGTGATGTCGCGCCTGACCCACACCGAGTACATGCTGCGGGGACGCAGCGACCTCGACCCGCGCGACATCCTGCGCGAGACGATGTTCGCCCCCACCGTCACCGGCTCCCCCATGCAGAACGCCTGCACGGTGATCGCCCGGCACGAGACGACGCCGCGCGGCTACTACTCCGGTGTCGCGGCACTGTTCACCCCGAACGGCGCGACCGAGGGCCCCACGCACGACCTGGACGCACCGATCCTCATCCGCACGGCGTACCTCGTCGACGGGCGCCTGCGCGTCCCCGTCGGCGCCACGCTCGTGCGCCACTCCGACCCGGACGGCGAAGTGGGCGAGACCCACGGCAAGGCCGCGGGCGT